>JAGCVN010000107.1 GCA_017962315.1 Kiritimatiellia bacterium | reverse complement strand
GGGCGACGACCGCCCGGTGGAGAACGTTTCCTGGGACGACTGCCAGAAGTTCATCGTGAAGGTGAACGCCCAGCTCGCGGGGGAACGGCTGCGCCTGCCGACGGAAGCGGAATGGGAGTACGCGTGCCGGGCGGGGACGGGGGGCGCCTACGGCGGCACGGGGAACCTGGACGAGATGGGGTGGTATGACGGGAACAGCGGCAGACGGACGCACCCCGTGAAACAGAAGAGACCGAACGCCTGGGGGTTGTACGACATGCACGGGAACGTGTGGGAGTGGTGCGCGGACAGGTATGGGGAGTACCCATCGGGGAGTGCGACCGATCCGACGGGACCCTCTGACGGCGGGGGCCGCGTGATTCGCGGTGGGGGCTGGAACGGCGTTGCGCGTGATTGTCGCTCCGCTAGCCGGGGCGGGTACGAGCCAGGCTTTCGCGGCCACAGTCTTGGCTTCCGCCCTGCGCTCGCGCTCGCGCGGGAATGTACGTCTAGTGACTAGTGGTTAGTGGCTGGTGGCTGGTGGCTAGTGGCGCCCCCGCCCGCGCTTCGTACGGGAATGTAGATGGGGGTAAGTTTCTGAAAACAACATGAACAACGTAAAAACAACGTTTGGTTCTTCCGCGCACAACCGTGCGCGGTTATGAAAACACCGCGCGGTTGCGCGGCGAAAGAAGGAAGTTGTCTTTAGAAGTTGTTTCGGTTGTCGCCAATCGAACTTACAGGCAAGGCAAGGCGCAGAGGAGAAGGGGGGAATGAAGAGTGGAAAACAGCTGTCGGGCAACGGTGGTGTTGCCTCTCCCGCGACGGCACTGTGTCCCTTCCTTTCTTTGGGTCTCTCTGCGTTCTTTGCGGCTTTGCGTTAAAAAATGAGACTTTGGGTATGCGTGTGGGTCGGGTTCAACCGGCAAAGGGTATCTTCGCAGTGTAAAACGATGGTTTTCCGGGGAAAACAACAGGCGGGGAACCTCGCGACGGACGCGACGGGGCGTGTCCCTCCCGATTCGGACAACGAGGACGTTGCGATTGTCATTTTTTTCGTGCGTTGGCTGGATTTTTGTGATAGCCTTGCCTTATGAAAAACGTGTTCTTAGTGTTTCTCGTCTGCTTTTTTACGACCGGGGCTTTTGCCGCGAGGCCGTCGTCTCGGAATTTCCGGTCGCTCGCCGACCGCAAGGCCGAGGGGCAGCGAGTCGAACAGGAAAAGGTGGAGGCGCACGAGGAGACCTCGCCCCAGGTGGAGGTGGAACGACCCGAACCGTCCGAACCGGCCGAGCCGCTTGAAAAGTATGTCTACACGGGACCGAAGAAGGGGTGGGGGATTTTGATGGAGCAGGCGCCGTACTACACCCCGCAGGGAAAGAACCTCGGCAAACTCACCTCCGGGTGCGTTTTCACCTACGACGGCGTCCGGCACGGGTCGGGAGACCGCTTCCTTTTCGTCGTGACGTTCCGCGAACCGCCCTCGCCCGGAGCCCCCCTCGGACCGTATCTGCTCGACTGCGACCGTGCCGCCATCTACGGGGGAAGCCCGGACGACGCCAGTCCCGCGCTTGTCGCGCGCCTTTCCGCCTACTACGCGGCGCACGGGGCGGCGGAGGCGCGCCGCGCCGAGTTGGCGGCGAAACGGATGGTCTCGCAGCGGGATCGCAACCCCTATTACCGCGACGCGAAGGAGTCCCGCCGCCGGTACAACGAAAGCATCGACGAGGCAGCCCGCCTGGAGAAGGAGATGAACCGTTCGCAGGGGCAGCGGCGTTTGGCGCTGCTGGATGAACTCCGCGACCTGAAGTACCGCCAGCAGGGGTTGAAGGCGAAGATGGACAAGGACACCCGCGCCTATCTGGCGTGGCGTGACGCGAATGCCGGACAGATGGTGGGAGAGGAGGAGCTTCAGCGCGACGCGATTTATTGCGAATACGACCGGAAACGGCGCGAGCTTGAACCTTCAGTGAAAAGGCTGCTGCCTCCGAAGAGGAAGTAGGAACAAGTCAAAAGGAGACCGCCATGTCAATCAGCGAACAGACGATCGCAGAAAAATCCAGGACCATCAAAATCGACATCCGTTCCCTCGGATACGGGCGTCCCGGGCTTCCCGGCGTGGGGAAGGAGAACGGTTGCGTGGATTATTTCGCCCGGGTCGATCCCGCGCTCTTTTTTGAAAATTCCTACGACGCCATCATCGTCGCCGACGAGGCGGGACGCGTGCTTCAGGCCAACGCCCGTGCCGCGCAGTTCTTCGGTTACGACAAGGGGACGCTCTCCCGCGCCTCGCTTTCCCTGCTGGTCGCGGGCATCACCGATGAACTCCTCCGCCAGATTTATTCGGAAGTGACGAAAAACCGGCGTTACATGCGCATCCAGGCGTTCGCGCGGCACAAGGACGGCAACTATTCCTCGGTCGAGGTGATCGTCATGAGCAACATGAGGGTGGGGGGCGCCGACGAGCCGATCTGTTACCTCATCCGCGACACCCAGCTCCGGTACGAGGCGGAGCAGAACCTGAATTCCGCCTACCATGCCATGGACAACACGGACGCGGGAATCGGCGTCGTGACCCTTCAGGGCGTCTTTTCCTACGCCAACCGCGCGCTTTGCGAACTCTTCTCCGATGATAAGAACGGCGGCGCGCTTGTCGGGCAGCCGCTCGATCTCTGGCTCGACCGCAAGAAGATTCTCGAACCGATGCAGGAGAAGATCAAGAACCGGGAACCGTGGAGCGGGGAACAACGGTTCCTCCGGGGCGAAAAGTCCGCGTGGCTGTTGATCTCCGCCGTGCCGGACGTGAACGAAGACGGCGAACTCACGGGGATCGTCTTCTCCGTCCGCGATCTGGCGGAGCGGCGCCGCGCAGAGATCGCCGAGCAGAGCGTGGCCCGAAACCGGGCGTTGATGGAAAGCCTCTCCTCCGTCTGCCACGATCTCGGACAGCCGGCGACCGTCCTGTTGACTTCGCTTGAATTGCTGAAGCAGGAGAAGGATCTGGATGCGGAGACGGCGAGGCAGATGGTCGATATGTCGTATGAGGCGGCGCTCGACCTCCGCCGCTGCCTCCAGGAGTTGAACACCCGCCGCCGTTCGGGGGCGGAACAGCAGGAAGAAGAGAAGGAGGATGAAGCATGAACGTCCCGAAACTGGCTTCGACCGATGCCGTTTTGCTGGTCCGCTCGCTCGGATTGCTGATCAGCCAGGCGGGAATTTACGGAATCCGCCACAACGTCACGCGGCAGGCCGCGCGAAGCGTGTTCGTCGAGCTGGAACGGTTGTTGACGACCTACCGGCAGATCGAAATCGACTGCCATGAACATCAGCTGCTGGTGAACGGCGCGGAGGAACGTGTCGATCCGACGACGGCGAAGAACCTCGTCGAGCGCATGGAGGCGCACAAAGTCGGCGGAATTGAATTCCTTTCGCCGCCCGACATGGACGAGTTCCTCGCCTGCATCGCGTTGTTCGCGGCGCAGCCGAACACACTTGCCGCCGAAGGCGGGTTTGAAGAAGGGCTTAAGCGGGCGAACGTCCGTTCCATTAAGACCGTCCAGGTGAGTTACCGGCGCGCGGACGAAGAGGAGCAGCCGCGCGCGAATGCGTCCCGGAGTTCCGCCGTCGGCGTGCTGGACCTTTCGGCAGTCCTTTCCCAGCCGGGAGAGGGCGGAGAGGGAGACAATGCCTGGGGCGGGATGGGCGCGGACGTTCCTTCCGTCCCCAAGAAAAAAGGCGCGTTCAAGGAGCAGACGGCGATGCTCGCCGCGTTTCTGCGGGAGACGGCGGAACTCCTGGAAAGCCAGCTCTCCCAGCATGAACTGCACGTCAAGATCGCCCTGGTGCTGGACAAGATCCGCGCCGCGCTCGAAGAATTCACCGAAGAGTCGCAGGAACACATCTCCTCGCTCGCGGATCAAGTGGACGCGGACAAGCTGAAAATCGACAGCCTGGAATCGGCGGCGCGGCGGCGCGGCATCGGGCTGAAGCTTTCGCGTCACGAACTGATCGAACGATATGCCGAGCTGAACCAGGAGATGATCCAGCCGCTGACCGTCTCCTCCGGGATTCTCGACCTCCTGACCTCCGGCAAGGTCGGCGAACTGTCGCAGTCCCAGCAGGATCTGCTGAAAGTCGCCTCCGAAAGCGTCGCGCGCGTCAACCAGCTGGTCTCCTACATGAGCCGCGTCACCGGGCTGCCCCAGTCCTTCACGCCGGACGCCGAGGTGATCCGCGACTCGTACCGGTAGCCGGCCGGGGCGGTCCGGGAGCCGCCGGATGTACGCGGCGGCTTCCTTTCTTCAGGCTTTTGCTCCGGCATCCGTTTCCGGGGTGCGAGGGATGCCGTCGGCGGCGGGGGGTACGCCGGCGGGATCGGGGGGCGGGGGTGTCGAGACTTTGGAGAAGGAACCGGTCTTCAACAGTTCCTCCACGTCGCGGCCGTCCATCGTCTCCTCGACGAGCAGGTGGTGGACAAGGAGTTCCAGCTTGTCGCGGTTCTCCTCCAGAAGTTTCTGCGCGCGGGCGTATTGCTCGTTGACGATCCGTTCGCACTCCGCGTCGATCTTCTTCGCGGTGTCCTCGCTGTACGCCTGCGAGCGCGTGTACTCCTTGCCGATGAAGACCGTCTCCTGGTTGTCGCCGAACGACTGGAACCCGAAGATGTCGCTCATGCCGTAGGCGCAGACCATCTTGCGGGCGGTCTCGCTCGCCATCTTGATGTCCTGGCGCGCACCGGTGGAGATGTCGCCCGTGAAAAACGCCTCGGCGATGCGGCCGCCGGTCATGACGGCGATTTCGTCGAGCAGTTCGCTCTTCGTCTGGTTCAGCACGTCCTTTTCGGGCAGGGCCATCGTCGCGCCGAGGGCGCGCCCGCGCGGGATGATCGTCACCTTGTGGAGGGGGTGGGCGTGGGGGAGGAAGACCTGGAGGAGCGCGTGCCCGGACTCGTGCCAGGCGGTAATCTCCAGGTCGCGGGTGTCCAGCTTGCGGCTGCGGCGCTCGCGTCCCCAGATCACTTTGTCGCGCGCCTCTTCGAGGTCGGCGTGGCAGACGGCCGCCTCGTTCTTGCGGGCGGCGATGAGGGCGGCCTCGTTGAGCAGGTTCGCAAGGTCGGCGCCTGAGAAACCGGGCGTTCCGCGGGCGACGCGGGAGAGGTCGCAGTCGTCGCCGAGCGTGATTTTCGCCGCGTGCATACCGAGGATTTCCTCGCGTCCGGCGAGGCTGGGGAGGTCGATGACGATCTGGCGGTCGAACCGTCCGGGGCGCAGCAGGGCGGGGTCGAGCACGTCGGGGCGGTTGGTGGCGGCGATGATGATGACGCCCTCGTTTGTATCGAATCCGTCCATTTCAACGAGCATCGCGTTCAGGGTCTGTTCGCGTTCGTCGTGCCCGCCGCCGATGCCGGAGAAGCGGGAACGGCCGACGGCGTCGATTTCGTCGATAAAGATCAGGCAGGGGGCGTGTTTCTTTCCCTGCTCAAACATGTCGCGGACGCGGGAGGCGCCGACGCCGACGAACATCTCCACGAAATCCGAGCCGCTGATGCTGAAGAACGGGACGCCCGCCTCGCCGGCGATCGCCTTGGCGAGCAGGGTCTTGCCCGTTCCGGGGGGGCCCATCAGCAGGACGCCTTTGGGAATCTTGCCGCCGAGCTTCTGGAATTTTTCGGGGGCTTTCAGGAATTCGACGATTTCCTGAACCTCCTCCTTCGCCTCCTGGACGCCGCCGACATCCGCGAACATCACTTTGCGGTTGTCCTGATTCAGCAGTTTGGCGCGGCTCTTCCCGAAATGCATCGCGTTCCCGTTGACGGAACGGATGGAACGGACGAAGAAAAAGAAAAAGAGCAGCGTGATGAGCAGGATGCCGACCAGTTGCGGTATCAGTTGGCTGAACCAGTTGTTCTGGTAGACCAGGGGGCAGGGGACCTTCTGGTCGATGAGGAACTGTTCCAGCCCTTCGGAGGGGAAGACGTTGACGCGGAACTTTTTCGGGGGGTCGCCGGGTTTGGTTTTTTGCGTGCCGCGCAGGAACGTCTCGCCGTCCGACTGCCGGACCATCTCGACCTTTTCGATGACCTTGTTTGTCACGTTGGTGCGGAAATCAAGCGGCGAAAGCTGCGGAAGATCCTCTTCGGGCGAACGGATCCAGAGCCCTATCATGAAGAGGAAGAGGAGCGCGAGGAGGAACCAGGCTCCGAAGACGCGCTTGTTCGGCGTCCCGTTCCGTTCGCGGTGTTCCGGGTCGCGGTTTTCAAGCGGCGGCGGCTGGGGGGCTTGGGGTTGCTGCGGATTCTGCTCTGGTTTTTCGCTCATTTAGAAAGGTCTCCCGAAACGGGGCTGTTGGCGCTGCATACGGACTTTCGGCTCCTCCAGCAGGAGAGCGTACCACTCGTCGCCGAAGCCGGCATTGTTGAAATGGGCGATGCGGTTGTTCGCCAGGTTGTCGCGGTTCGCCTTGAGCGTGGCGTTCTCCATCTTTTCGCAGGCGCGGACGAGGACCTTGTGCGCGGCGTCGATCTCGCCCCGCTTCACGAGGATCCAGGAATACAGCGCGTACAGCAGGGCGCCCTGCCCGTAGCGGAGACGGGCGGCGGTCTTCGAGAAAAGCTTCTCCATGCCCTCCTTCTCGCCCTTCATGTGCATCCGGGCGAGCTTCATGCAGACGATCATGGGATCCATCATCAACGCTCTCGGGAGGAGCGCATCGACCTGTTTGAAATCGCGTTTCGCCCAGTAGAGCTGCAGCCGTATGGCGGCCGACTGGCGGACCATCATCGGGACCCACCGGTTGTACCGGTCGAGTTGTGCGGCGACGGCCAGGGCCTCGTCCGCGGATTTCGCCTGTTCGCGCTGGAGTGCCTCCTGCGCCTGCTTCATGCTGCCCGGCGGGCGCATCTGCCATCCGTTGACCATCGCCTGGATTTTCGCCTGGCCGGATTTCATCACCTCCTGCATCGCCATACCAATGGCCTTGATCCGGCTCTGGAAGCAGAGACCGAGGCCGAAGAAAGTCGCGAGGAAGGCGAAAATACCCCAGAAAACAGCCCACCCCCAGTTGGACGAACCGGTCAACCCCAACCCCGCGCACAGCGAGATTCCGCAAAAAGCGGCTATAAAAATCGTGTACATGACTCTACCTTTCGTAAGAAGAAGGGGCATTATATCGGAACGGCAAGCCGATTTCCAGCGTATTTTGCAAAGGGGTGTCATTTTCCATTGAACAATCCGTCCCCTTCTGATAGAATGGACGTGTTTCGGAGGTTGCCGACGGGCAGTTGCTCCGGACGGTTTTTCAGAAGTCAAGGAGATACGATGAAAGTTCAGGGATTGAGCAGGCGTTCTTTTCTCGCTAACAGCGCGATGGCGGGATTCTTCATTGCAAGCGGTTCGGTCTACGGGCAGGATGCCAAGGGGCCGCAGAAACTCCGTGTCCTCAAAATCGGCACGGGCGGCATGGGCAGGGCGGACACCGACTCGCTGATCAAAAACGGCGCAATCATCACGGGCGTCTGCGATGTCAACCCCAAGACGCTCGATGGATCGGCGAAGCGTTTCCCCGGCGTGCCGAAGTTCACCGATTATCGCCGGCTGCTGGATAAGGTCGATCCGGCGACCTATGACGGCGTCTGCGTTTCCACCGCCGACCACACACACGCGACGATCGCGCTGAACGCCATGCGCCGGGGCAAGCACGTCTACGTCCAGAAGCCCCTTGCGCACACCTACGAGGAGTGCGAAATGCTGCTCGCGGCGGCCGAGAAGTACAAGGTCGTCACGCAGATGGGCAACCAGGGACATCCCGGCGTCTACCGCTACGCGAAGCTGCTGGAGCAGAACTTCTGGGGGAACATCCTCGAGGTCCACTCCTGGACGGACCGCGCCGGTGGCCGCTGGTGGCCGCAGGGGATGCGTTCCCTGCCGAAAACGGAAAAGATACCCGCCGGGTACGACTGGGACTGCTGGCTGGGACCTGCGAAGATGCGCGACTACTCCTCCGCCTACACGCCCTTCAAGTGGCGCGGCTGGTGCGATTTCGGCTGCGGTGCGATCGTCGACATGGCGGTCCACAACTTCGACCCCGCCTTCTTCGTGCTGAAGCTCGGCCTTCCGCGCACGATCAAGGCGTGGTGCGACCAGCCCGCGAAGCTCGCCTGGGCGACCTATTCGACCATCGACTTCAACTTCGGCCCCTCGCCGGTCTGCCCGAAGGGCGTCAACGTCTACTGGTACGAGAGCGGCCTGCTGCCGAAGCGCCCGCTCGGCTCGAACTACCGCCTCCAGGTCGGCACGAACGGCTGCATGATCGTCGGCGACCGCGCGACGACCCTGGGCGGTTCCCACGCGGGCAAGCCGATGTGCGTCGCCACCTTCGGGCACGACTCCGGAAGCCAGGAGACCAAGGACGCGGCCCGTTCCTGCAACGACCTGCTCAAGGGCGATGGACGCTGGAGCTACAACCACTACAAGGAGTGGATCGATGCCTGCAAGGCTGGCAAGCCCGAAGACTGCGGTAGCAAGTTCGCCTACGCGGCCAAGCTGACCGAAGCCCTCCTCTTCGGTTGCATTGCCCAGTACTTCCCCGGAAAAGAGCTTGCCTGGGACGAGGCGAAGAAGGAATTCACCGACAATCCGGCGGCGACCGCGATGTTGCGCGGCTCGAAACGCGCCGGTTTTGAGCCGTTCGTGTAAAAAAACGGTGGAAATGTTCGTGGTCTTCAATCTTCGTTGTTCACGAATCGACAATCCCGATTCCCTTCCGGCACACGGATTTGTTCGCCGTTAACGCGGCTCACTTCCTCATCGCAAACGCCGTTAAGCGTGAGCAAATCCGTTTGTTTGCTTTCATTGGTATGGGTGGGCAAGGATGATTTTGAACAGGGGAGATCGATTCCCGTTCCACTAAAAACTCCGAAGAGTCCAAAAAAACGCATGTGTTTCGTTTCCACCTTCCTGGTTTCCGTCGCGCTGGCCTCCGTTCCCGCCGTCCGGCCCGTGCGCGCGGTTTCGCTCTCCGGCGGGGGCTGGCAGTTCCAGAAGGACGGGGTGCCGGGCTGGGAAAACGTGGAGGTGCCCCACGACTGGGCTGCCGCAGGACCGTTCGACGCGGAGGCGCGGACGGAGGCGGCCCGTCCGGGGCTGTATCTGGGATTCGCGTTCACGGGCAAGCTGCCGTGGATCGGGAAGGGGCGTTACCGGCGCACCTTCACGCTTGATGAGGAAGACCTTGCCGGCGCCGTCCGGCTGGAGTTCGACGGTGTGATGGCGCGTCCCGAGGTCTTCCTCAACGGACAGAAGGCCGGCGGCTGGGATTACGGCTACATGAGTTTCACGGTCGATGCCACGCCGTTCGTCCGATGTGGCGCGAACACGCTCGAGGTGACGGCGGACACGACCGGCATCGATGCCCGCTGGCATCCCGGCGGCGGCCTCTACCGCGACGTGCGGCTCGTCCGGACCGGGCGCGACCACGTCGTGCCCGGCTCGCTTTTCGTGACCACGCCGGAGGTCTCCCGCGAACGGGCACTCGTCCATGTCTCGTATGAGGCAGCGTGCAGCGGCCGCACGAATTTCTCGTTCACGGTGGAGTCCCCGCGTCTCTGGGACGTGGACGACCCCTACCTCTATACCCTCACGATTCTCGGCGAGACGTTCCGGTACGGGATACGCACCATGGAATTCACGGCGGACGACGGTTTCCATTTGAACGGCCGCCGCCTCCCGTTGAAAGGGGCGAACCTCCACCACGATCTCGGTATCCTGGGCGCGGCGATGGATCCGGACGCCCGCCGGCGCCAGCTCCTGATCCTCAAGGACATGGGCGTGAACGCCATCCGTACAAGCCACAACGCGCTGGATCCTTTCACGCTCGACCTCTGCGACGAAATGGGGTTTGTCGTCTGGAATGAAGGGTTTGACAAGTGGACGGCGCTCTGCCACCGGAGGGAAGTCGAACCGCTCGAATCGTACGTCGTGCGTAACCTGAAAGCGTTCGTCCGTCGCGACCGCAACCATCCCTGCGTGGCGGTCTGGTCGATCGGAAACGAGATCCGTCCCGCCTCGAAAACCTATCCCGACGGCATGACGCGCGCCAGGTGCCGTCTCTTCCGCGGTGCCATCCGCGCACTCGACCCGACGCGCCCGGTCGGCGTGGGCTGTTGCCATACGGGGCTGCTGAAGGGCGGCACGCTCACCGACCTTGACGTGCTCGGCTGGAACTATCAGCGCAGGTACGTCCAGTCGCAAAAGCGGTTTTCGCACAAACCCGTCGTCTACACCGAATCCGCCTCCACGCTGAGTTCGTTCGGGCATTACTGTTTGCCGCCCGCCGGCGGACGGCTCGTGTACGACGTCGAAGCGAGGGAGATTGATTCCTACGACCACTGCGCCGCGTCGTGGAGCGACATTCCCGACTGGGAGTTCGAACGCATGGAACAGGATCGTCAGTGCGCCGGCGAGTTCGTTTGGACCGCGCTGGACTACATCGGGGAACCGACCCCGTTCGTCAAGCGCCTCTCCTGCGGTATGCCCGGAGTTTCCAAAATCCCGGAGAAGGAATTCGCACGCAGTTCCTACTTCGGCGCGGTCGATCTCACGGGGTTCCCGAAAGACCGCTTCTTCCTGTACCGTTCCCACTGGAATCGGGGAAAAGAGACGGTCCACCTCCTGCCGCACTGGAACTGGGCGGGACGCGAGGGGACAAATATCCCCGTCTACGTCTACACAAACGGAGACGAGGCGGAACTGTTCCTGAATGGGCGTTCGCTGGGGAGGCGCAAAAAGCTCGTCCGCTCGTTCCCGGCCGCATACCAAAAGCCCAGGGGGTATGCGGAAGACGCGGCGATGGACTTCCGTACCAATGCGTACTACTCCGTCTGCGACAAATACCGGCTGCGCTGGCTGGACGTCCCGTATGAACCCGGAACCCTCCGCGCCGTCGCCTACCGCGACGGACGCCGGATCGGCGAGGCATCCGTCACGACGGCAGGGACTCCCGTCCGGTTGAGACTTGAACGGGATCCCTACTCGCCGGCGGACGCGCGGACGGTGTTCGTCCGCGTGTCGGCGGAAGACGCGGCGGGGCGTCCGCACCCGCTTGCCGCCCACCGCGTCCGGTTCCGCGTGACAGGGGAGGCCCGCCTTGTCGCGGTCGGGAATGGGAACGCGCGGGCGTATGAACCGTTCGGCGGCGATGTCTATCCGCTCTACCACGGGCGGGCGATGGCGGCGGTGCGGTTGAATCCCGGCGGGGCGTCCGCCACGTTGTCGGTTTCGGCAGACGGGCTTGAACCGTTTGAACTCAAGCTGGAAAGGAAGCAGAGATGAAAAACCTGACGAGAAAACAATTCTTTTTGAGCGGTGCGGCCGCAACCGTTTTGGCGGCGTCGCCGTCGTTCGGGGCAGACGCGAAATCCAAACGGCGCACCGTCCGTTTCGGGGTCGTGACCGATTGCCATTCCGGCGACACGCCGACAAGGATCGGGCGGTGTTACCGCGATTCGCGCGCCAAGATGCGTCAGGCGGTCAACGCCTTCAACAAGCAGGGCGGGGTGGATTTCGTGATCGAACTCGGCGACCTCAAGGACATGGGGCCGGCCACGGAGAAGGTCGCTGGGACATCCGTCGCCCGCCCGAAAGCGAAACTCCGCGAGGAGGCGCTCGGTTTCCTCGACGCGATCGAGGCGGAGTTCGCCCGTTTCAAAGGACCCCGTTATCACGTTCTCGGCAATCACGACATGGACTGCATTTCGAAGGAGGACTTTCTCGCCCACACGGAAAATCACGGGGCGGCGAAGGGAAAGACCTTCTACGCCTTCACGGAAGGGGGCGTCAGGTTCATTGTCCTGGACGGCTGTTTCAATCCGGACAGGGGACCTTACCGGTGCGGGAATTTCGACTGGACGAAAGCGTTCCTCACGGACGAGGAGCTGGCGTGGCTGGACAGCGAACTCGCCGTCCCGTTCAGGCCGGCGATCGTCTTCTGCCATCAGCTGCTGGACGGTTTTTCGAGACTGCGCGGCCTCCACATCGGCAACTGGAAACAGGCGGTGGAGATCATGGAGAAGCGGGGCAACGTCCTCGCCTCCATTCAGGGGCACCACCACGCCGGACATTACAATTTTCGTAACGGGATCCACTACTGGACAATGAAAGGCATGATCCAGGGGAAGTATCCGGAACACAACAGCTACGCCATCGTGGAGGTCGCGCCGGACGGCACGGTTACCGTCAACGGTTTCGGGGACTGTGAAAACCGCGTGTTGGCGGCGCACCGGGGGAGTGCGCGTCGCGCGAAAAACGGATGACCCGGAACCCCGGACATTCCGGGGTGGAGCCGCGAATCAAGCGGGGAAAAAATTCGGTATTGCCTTTCGGGGCGGCTTGTGGCAGACTGGCCGTGTCCTTTCGGGATGGTCCCGCCGGGGCGGAAAAGGTAGTTTCAAAGGAGTTGAACCATGTTTGTTTCTCGTCGGGAGTTTTGTCAAACCGCGCTTGCCGGAACGGCTTCGATGTTTATGGCCGCCGGGTGCAGTACGTTTTGTTCCGCCTGCCGCAAGCCGGGCGTCGCCGTCCAGCTGTATTCCGTGCGCGGCCTCTGTCAGAGGGACCTGCCGGGTACCTTGAAGGCGTTGAAGGCGATGGGCTATGAAGGCGTCGAATTCGCGGGGTACTACGGAAAGAGCGCCAAGGAGATGAAACAGCTTCTCGACGACAACGGACTGGTCGCCGCAGGCACGCACATCAACGCCAACGACCTTGTCCCCGGCAAGATTGAAGCGCTTTTCGATTACGCGGAAGGCGTCGGAAACAAGTACATCGTCTGTCCCGGCGGAGGTTTCAAGCAGGGGTCGCGCAACGACCTGATGGAGATGGCCGCCCGTTTCTCGAAGGCCGCCGAACTCGCCAAACCGCACGGTATCCGGATCGGGTACCACAACCACGGAAACGAGTTCCGCCGCCTCTTCGACGGGAAGTGCGCGTGGGAGATTTTCTTCGACGCCTGCTCGAAGGACGTGTTCACGCAGCTGGACATCGGTCATGCGCACGTGGCGGGAGAGGATCCCCTTTTCTGGATCAACCGCTTCCCCGGCCGCTCGGTGACGGTCCACGTCAAAGAGAACTACAAGGCCAGTCCCAGCGGCATCCTCGGCCAGAACCCTGCCGCCGGCGTCCCATGGGCGAAGGTCTGGCCCGCACTCAAGGCGAACGGGTGCGAGTGGTACGTCGTAGAGTGTGAATCCAACGCCGGTTCGCTTGCCGGCGTCGAAGGGTGCATCCGGTACATGAAGTCCGTCGGCGAAGCCTGATCGGACTTCCGGAGCGCGTAAAGAGACAGGACGGAAGCAATGGGATTCGATTCGGGAAAAGTCGGTTTCAGGTTGTTCTACCTTCAGGAGGAGTACGATTCCTCCCTCGTGGAAAAATTCGCCGAAAACATCGCGCCCCCCGTCGAATCCCTTGACATGGGCGCGATCACCGGCTGGGTCGGAGGACGGTATCTGCTGGACCGTGAAATCAGCGACGCCACCTGCGTGATCGGGTCGTATCTGTACGTGCAGTTGTTTAAGGCGGAACGGAAGATACCGCCGCAGTTGTTGCGCGCGTTTGCGAAACGGGAGGAGTTCATCGCCATGAAAGCGGCGGGGACCTCGTTCCTCCCGCGCAAAGAAAAAACGGCCATCAAGGAACGGTTGACCGCAGAACTCCTGCCGAAGATGCCGCCGACGCTGAGCGGCATCCCGGTCGTGGTCGATTTCCGCAACCAACTGCTGGTCGCGGAGGCGTTGAGCGACAAACAGATCGACGCGCTCTGTCCCGCCTTCAAAGCCGTGGCGGGCAGCGTGCCGATCCTGCTCACGCCGGAAACTGCCGCGCTGAAGCGGAAGCAGATCAACGCAAACGACCTCGATCCCGTGAGTTTCACCCCGGATGCGTCGATTCCGCCGTCCGCCACGCCGACGCTCGGACAGGATTTTCTGACGTGGCTCTGGTACCTCTGGGAGAAGGAGGGAAACGTCTGGCACCTGGAGGACGGGCGAGAGTTCGGACTCCTGCTGGAAGGCCCCGTCACCTTCTACCGGGACGGCGAGGGGGCGCACGAAGCCCTGCTCCGGAAAGGGACGCCGTTGAACAGCGCGGAGGCGGGGACGGCACTCCTGTGCGGCAAAAAAGTCAAGAAGCTCAAACTCTCCGTCGCCCAGGGCGAGGATGTTTTCGAGTGTACGTTTGACGATGAGTTCGCCTTCCGGAGCGTCAAACTCCCGAAAGGGCAGCAGAAGGATTTTGAACCCCGTGTCGAAGAACGGATGCTCTTTATCGAGACGTTTTTCACGGCGGTGTTGACGTTGTTCGACAAATTCCTCGACCTGCGTTCCAGTCCCTCCTCCTGGAGGAAGACCGTAGGCAACATCCAGAAATGGGTGCAGAACGTCGGAACCATCCGCGAAGAGTAACAAGCAAAGAAAGAGAAAGTATGAAAGTCCAGATTGTCCATCATGTACCGAATGTCGCCCGTCTGGCGTCTCTTGCCATCCTTGCCGCCGTGCTGAACGGTTCGGCGGAGGACGTCAAGTACCAAGACTTCAAATGTGAGCCGAAGACCTACGTGCTGTTCGACGCGACAACGTCCGTGACGGTCGAATGTCCCGATCCGACCGCTGCGAAGTGGGTCGGTGAACACTTCGCCGACTGGTACGGCAAAAATTCCCCCAAGGTGAAGGCCGGCGCAACCGGGCTGAAGCCTGCGGCGGGCGACGAGGCGTATGCCGCGAGTACGGATGCGTCCGGCGTGAAGATTGCGGCGAACACGCTCGCGGGGACGCGCTGGGCGGCCTATACGCTGCGCCAGCTCGCGATCGCGAAGCGTGGCGATTTCAAGACGTCGGGTAATCTCCTGCCGAAGCTCACGATCACGGACCGTCCGCACCTCGCGTTCCGCGCCGTGCATCTCTGCTGCTTCCCTGAGACGCGCATCCAGCAGATCGAACGCGCGATCCGCCTTGCGGCGCTCCTGAAGTTCAACTACGCGATCATCGAGCCGTGGGGGATGTACAAGAGCGAGAAGCATCCGTGGTGGCCGTGGCCGAACGCCTACCTGACGAAGTCCGAGGTGAAGCGCCTCGTCGCGCTCGGCAAGGACATCGGCATCACGCTCATCCCGCAGATCAACTGCTACGGACACGCCACGTCCGCGCGCGGTTGCACGATCAAGCACAGCGTGCTCGACCTGCACCCCGAATACGAACCGCTCTTCGAGCCGGCTCAGCTCAAGACGACCGACAGAGTCCGGAACTATGACGGCTGGAACTGGTGTCTCTCCAATCCGGAGACGCAGCGCGTCCTCCGCGAGCTGATCGCGGAGATCCACGAGGACTTCGGCAATCCGCCCTATTTCCACCTCGGTTGCGACGAGGCCCAGCCGCAGACCTGCCCCGAGTGCGTCAAGACGCCGAGAGCGGAACTGGTGTGCCGGCACATCACGGGGCTTGCCGATTTCGTGAAGTCGCGTGGGGCGCGTCCGATGATGTGGCACGACATGCTTCTCGCGCGCGGCGATCCGCGCTGGGAGAATTTCGTGCACTGTGGCGACAAGGAGACGGCGACGCTCGCGGACACGCTTCCGAAGGACATTATCATCTGCGATTGGCAGTATTCCTACGGCAACGTGGAGGAGTCGCGCAAGGACTGGCCCACGATGAAATACTTCAAGGAGAAGGGCTTCCCCGTGGCCGGGTGCCCGTGGTGGAACTTCAACGCCATGAAGCCGATGGCCGATTACATCGTGAAGAACGGCGGGTTCGGTTTCATCGAGACCACGTGGCATCACCTGCGCGGCAAGGACTGGGAGAAGATGTACATGAACGCGTCCAAGGCGGCTTGGGGTTCGGATGTCTCGCACGACGTCACGTTCCAGCGCTCGCTGCGCCTCGTGGGGCACGACATGAAGGTGACGGACTACCTCGACACCGGCTACCTCAACAACCAGGTCCCGCCGGGATGGTGGGCAAACTGAAAGGAAAACCATGGAAAACAAGTTTGCATGGCGCATGGCGTCTG
Source organism: Kiritimatiellia bacterium (assembly GCA_017962315.1). Taxonomy (GTDB): domain Bacteria; phylum Verrucomicrobiota; class Kiritimatiellia; order RFP12; family UBA1067; genus RGIG8368. The sequence continues at coordinate 4,199 of JAGCVN010000107.1, read as the reverse complement.
TCGCCTGGTTGACAGCGTTCATCCTCGCCGCCGCGCCGGGCGGCGCGGCAGCGGACTCCAAGTACCAGAACTTCAAGTGGGAGCCGAAGAACTACGTGCCGTTTGACGCGACGACGTCCGTGACGCTGACGTGTCCCGATCCCGCCGCCGAGGAATGGCTCAGGGCTCATTTTGGAGAATGGTACGGCGATTACGCGCCGAAGGTCGTGTCGGGCGGAGCGGGCGCGGCGGGTGCGACCCTCCATAAGGACGCGGAGGCGTATGCCGCCACGGTGGATGAGACCGGCGTGAAGATTGCGGCGAACACGCTCCTCGGGACGCGCTGGGCGGCCTACACCCTGCGCCAGCTTGCGATTGCGAAGCGCGGTACGATGAAGATCGAAGGGCGGCTCCTGCCGAAGCTCACGACCACGGACAGACCGCACCTCGCGTTCCGCGCCGTGCACATCTGCTGCTTCCCGGAGACGCGCATCCAGCAGGTCGAGCGCGCGATCCGTCTCGCGGCGCTCCTGAAGTTCAACTACGCGATCATCGAGCCGTGGGGGATGTACAGGAGCGAGAAGCATCCGTGGTGGTGCTGGCCGAACGCCTACCTGACGAAGTCCGAGGTGAAGCGCCTCGTCGCGCTCGGCAAGGACATCGGCATCACGCTTATCCCGCAGATCAACTGCTACGGGCACGCCACGTCCTCACGCGGCTGCACGATCAAGCACAGCGTGCTCGACCTGCATCCCGAATACGAATCCCTCTTTGAGCCGGCCCAGCTCAAGGTAACCGAAGACGACCGGAACTGGGACGGCTGGAGTTGGTGCCTCTCCAATCCAGAGACGCAGCGCGTCCTCCGCGAGCTGATCGCGGAGATCCACGAGGACTTCGGCAACCCGCCGTTCTTCCACATCGGGTGCGACGAGGCGTTTGGCGCGCAGACGTGTCCGCAGTGCGCCCGGCATCCCAAGGACGAGCTTCTGTTGAAGCACATTTCGGGGCTGGCGGAATTCATCAACGCGCGCGGCGCACATACGATGATGTGGCACGACATGCTCCTCGTGCGCGACGATCCGCGCTGGAAGGGATTCATCAAGTTCGGCAGCAAGGAGACCGCGTCCATTCTCGACCGGCTGCCCAAGGACATCGTGATCTGCGACTGGCAGTATTGGAGGCAGACAAAGGACGCGGACGGTAAGCTCTGGCCGACGATGACGTACTTCAAGGAGAAGGGCTTCCCTGTGGCGGGGTGCCCGTTCACGAACGACACCGTGATGAAGTCGATGGCCGACCACATCAAGAGCATCGGGGGGTTCGGCTTCATCGCGACCACGTGGCATCATCTGCGCGGCAAGGACTGGGAGAAGATGTACAAGTACGGGGCGTATGCCGCATGGGGCTCGCCCGTCTCGCACGACGTCACGTTCCAGCGCTCGCTGCGCCTCGTGGGGCACGACATGAAGGTGACGGACTATCTTGATACTGGCTATCTCAACAACCAGATACCGCCGAGTTGGTGGATTGACGACTAATAGGTAAAAGTGAATCGTGGTTAGTTGTTGGTGGTGGTTCGTGGTTAGGGATTAAGAAGAAGGGTGGTGTCGGATGTCGAACGTGAAGATCATAGCGGCGGGGATCGTCGCGTGCGCCATGGCGTGCGTGAGCGTCCGGGGCGGGGATTTCGGCCTGCAGTGCGCGGAGTTCGCAAAGTACTACCGGGCGATCACCGATAGGGAAGCGCCGGGGGAGATAGTAAAGTTCGCGATCGACCCCAAGGTGTCGAAGAGCGGCCGCGACGCGTATCGGATTGCTTCGTGCGGCCGCGACGCGCAGGCTGCGAGTTTTACCAGTAGAACGGGCTGCCAGCCCGTTCAAGTCACAATCACCGGCTCCAACACGCGCAGCGTGTGGTACGGCCTCTACGACCTTTTGGAGCGGCGCGGCGGCTGCCACTGGTTCTGGGACGGTGACGTGGTGCCGAAGAAGGACGCCATCGACCTCTCGAATCTCGACGTTTACGAGGAGGCGCACTTCGAGTACCGCGCCATCCGTTACTTCGCGCATCGCGGCCTCACGCGCTTCCAGGCGGAACACTGGGGACTCGACGACTGGAAGAAGGAAATCGACTGGATCCTCAAGCGCCGCCTTAACACGTTCATGCTCCGCATCGGGCAGGACGACCTCTTCCAGCTCGCGTTTCCCGACACGTGCGCCTATCCCGACCCTGCGAAGCGCCTCCCAGGTGCAGCGACGGGCTACAACGACCGCACGCTCTTCTGGAGCCTCCAGTATCGCGGCGAGCTGCGCCGTAACCTCCAGAAATATGCGTTCGAGAGGGGACTCATGGCGCCGGAGGACTTCGGCACGATGACGCACTGGTACTCGCGCACGCCCGAGGACTTCCTCGACAAGAAAAATCCGCCGTTCCTTCCTCTTTCCAACGGACAGTACGGGGAACGCAACGGACAGGTCTGGGACATCCGCGACGACAAGTGGGTGGATGAATACTGGAAGATGACGAAGGCCGCCGTCGACGCCTACGGGCAGGGCGCGCCGAAGCCGCAGCTCCTTCACACGATCGGCCTCGGCGAACGCATGTGCTACAAAGACCGGAAGAAGAACTTCGACCTCAAGATTCAGGCGCTCGACAAGTTCCTCGCCAGAGCCCACACGGACTACCCCGACGCGAAGGTGCTGCTCGCGGGATGGGACTTCTACAACACGTGGAAGCCCGAGGAGGTGAGGGCGCTCCTGCCGCGCCTCGACCCTGAGCGCGACATCATCTGGGACTACGAGGCAGACGTGGCGCCGATCGGGCATAAGAACAACTTCACGAACTGGGATGTCATCGGGAAGTACCCCTACACGTTCTCCATGTTCCTCGCCTACGAAAACGCGCTCGACGCGCGCGCAAACTACCCGCTCATCGAGGCGCGGCAGAAGATGGCGCAGGACGACCCGTTCTGCAAGGGCTACATCCTGTGGCCGGAGTCGAGCCACACGGACACGCTCGGACTCCGCTTCTTCACCGCGAACGCCTGGGCCGCGAAGCCCGTGCCGCACGGCGACGTTCTTGACGAGTTCTGCGCGAGCCGCTACGGGAAGAATGCGGAGTCGATGAAGGCGGCGTGGAAGGCCGCGCTTCCCGCGTCGTGGCTGCGCGGCTGGGGCAGCAACTACGGGCGATACATGGTGGGGTTCGGGTTTGATGCGGGTGCGGCGGCTGGCACCATCAAGAAATGGTCGGAGCCGGTGATGGAAGCAGAAGCCGTGTTCGGTCTGCTTGCTCGCATGCCGTGGGAGGATGGTTTCGTGAGGCGCGACGCAATCGACATCGCACGGATGGTCCTTGACCGCGTAATTGCGCTCCGCACGATGGAGCTCTGCCGCGACATTGCTACGTGGCGTACTGGGAAGTGTAAAGTCGGGGATGGGAATCTCGTCGTCCGGGCCGAGAAGATCGTGGCGCTGAACGAAAAGATGGCCGATCTCCTTGCGCTCGACACCGACTACTCCCTCTGGGAAACTTATCAACGCATGGATGCCATCGAGAAGATTCGCAACCCGGCTTTCGAGAAGACGCTCTTCGAGAACGCCTCATGCCCCTACTGCCGCAGCCACCAGTACGAGCTTGCGCGTCACTGGTACACGCCGCACGTACGGAAAATGACCGAGCGCCTCGCGAAGGCCGTGGCGTCGGGCGACCGCATGGCGGCATTTTCAGAAGGCGCCGAGAAGGAGCGCCGCGCGCTCAAGGCGAAGCCGCTTGAATCGCTCAAACCCACCCTCCCGCGCACGGCGGAGAACTTCCGCAAAGTCTTGTGCGACGTGCAAAACCTCTGCGCCTCTCGTCTATAACTTCACCCCACGGCTTACCGGGGACAGTATAGCAAGTTATCCGAATCGAATCACTCGCGCCGAGGCGCGAGCGGGGGGCTGCGTTAAACGAACAGCGCCCACTGGCGGCGGCTCACACCGTCGTTCCTGAGAACGCGGAAGCCGCCTCCGTTAGCGGGGTAGGGCAAGCCGTCCCGGCGAGCCGGATGTTTTGAGACAAGACGGTTGCGTACTATTTTTATGACGTAGAACGGACCGGCCGCGCCGCGTGAGGGAATGTAGATGAGGGTAACTTGGATCGTGTTCACAAATCGCAAGTGTCCCCGATATTTGTATTTGTGAACATTCGTCATTCGTCATTCGTCATTTTTCATTTT
>JAGCVN010000106.1 GCA_017962315.1 Kiritimatiellia bacterium | reverse complement strand
TCCATGCATCGGGGAAAATTGTTCTACAGGTTGGTTGAGCAGGCCGTGACCACAAGACCTAAACCAATCAAAGACTTTTATGTTACGGGACGTAGAAAGATTGTCGAGAAATGAAAGGCCCGTCAATCAGCCACCCAGTATCGATATTGAGGCGCACTTGAATCCTGTCGGAGGTAGTCGAATTTTTGACTGGCGCCCAAAAGATCGCTGCCACATCGGCAACCGCTTTCGATTTGCGCAGAACTTCCTTTCCTTGGAAGTAAACGGCGGCTTCTACGTTCAAAACCAAAATCGCAGTCGCCAGAACGGCGGCTATATTGCGACTGCGACTCAAACTGAATTCGTGATGTTTCACAATGACATTCTCCGCTTGTTTCTGTTTGCCCCTGTCGCACCTATATACGAATGGAGAGACAGAATCTGACAAAATTCATTCCCCGCCAGCAAATTTCCAGTGCCACATCCGTTGCCTAGCCAATGCCGGCAATGCTTTCTTGTGAACGGAGGGCCGTTCTAGCGCACTTCGGTTCGGGGCGCAAGCGGGAATTCGGAGGTTTCGGGGGGACGGAGGGAGGACGGTGTGCAAACCCGCCCCTGCGGACGGGCGTTATCAAAGGCCGGGCACGGCTACGCGGACCTTGGGAGATGCCGCCTGAGTAGTTCGGCGAACACCTCGCGCGCCTTGCGCTTCTTCCGCCGTATCGCCAGCGGGGAGCTCCCCGTCCGACCTGCCGGCGAGGACGGGCTTCTGCCGCCCGTAGTATTCCCTAGTAGATGGTCTCCCTGCTGACCGTCGGGACGCCGTCGTGCCTGCCGCGCCCCCCGATCTGTCCGGGCGTCCACCCCCCGGACATCCTGTCCTTGATGTACCCCCGCATCTCCGGCGCGAGCTTGTGCCGGGACTGCGCCTTTGCCCGGACACGGAACTCCGTCTTCGCCTTCTTCGCGCGACAACCCTTCCTGCCGGCGTTGCGGCGCAGCTCCCGCGACACGCTGGAAGGGGCGCACCCGATCCGGTTCGCGATGTGGCGGATCGAACACCCCTCTTTACGGAGCGCCTGGATTGTGATACGTTCCTCCGCCGTCAGGCGGTGGTACTTCGGAGTCCCGGGTGGGGCCTTTCGCTGTCTCTTTGCGGCCATCGATGCCTCCTTGCGTGTTTTTTTGGTTTGCAAGAAAGCATACGGCCGACGCCTGACTTTTGCAACCCCTCCAGGAAAATCTCAACAAAGGGGGGCTGTCAGACCGCCATCAGGTCATGCGGCAAACCTCAGGGTGTTGCACTGGAAATTCGCGCGCACGGTTCAAAGAGCCATTGGTCGAAACCGGCAGTGAGCCAGCCGTGCCCTTTCCCGGAGAGAAGACGAAGCTGTTTGTCCTTGGAGGCAATGCGGTTGAACGCGGCGATGCCGCCGATCGTCTGGCAGTTGTCGTCTGCCGTCCCGTACACCATGCGGACGGGCGTGTGGATCATTGTGGCGAAATTGCAGTTGTCGTGATACACGGCGTTCTTCTCCGCCCGTTCGCGGTTCTCAGGCTTCTGGTTCATGATGTGCGAGCTTCCCGGCTGTCTGCCACCCTTGTATGCGAGCATGTCGCACTTGTTTGGACAAAGGATGAGTGACTTCGCGAAACGGCCCCACATCGCGGTTAAATAAAGCCCGAACCCGCCTCCCTGGCTGCATCCGTAATAGACGAAACGCGACGGATCGGCGTAAGGTTCGTTTGCAAGCCAGTCGAGTGCACGGGTCATGCCGAGGATTGTGCGGTGGTAAAACGGCGCTTCGCGGCTGACGGAATACCCGACGTATTGGTAACGCGGTTCGCCCGCTTTCGTCGCGTAGTCTTCGAACCACTTCTTGAAACGCGCCATGTACGCGCTCTTCGTCCCATAGAGGGGGATCCCGTGGACGTTCATCATAAGCGTGATCCAGCCCTTTCGCGTCGTCTCCCCCCGAAGCTCCTGTTGTCCGGGGCCGGCGCCTGGCACGTTTACAATCACGGGGAATCTGCCTTTGCCCTTCGGTACGGACAAGATGCCGTAGACCCGATGGCCGCCGAACGTCGCGAAGCTCACGCGGAACGCACGGGCGTCCGGCGTGTCCAGTTCCGGCGCGGGAACTTTTTCCACCGCGATCGGCACTTCGCGTTCAAGACGCGCCTGTTCGCTTCGCCAATACGACTCGAAGTCGTCGGGACACGGCGTGAACGGTTCGATATGCGCCATTCCGAAAATCATCCGTTCCATCCGTTGGCGGACGGGAATGTCCCGGCCTTTCATGTAAATGCGGAGCGAACCGGGCGTCGAGCGCGAGAATTCCATCTTGATGCGGGGTTCTTTGGCGAGATCGACGGTACGCTGCCAGACCACATTCGTCCAGCCGTCGTCAACCCACACATCGACAACGCCGTTCGTGGCGAGCCTACCGTACTTGTCAGCGACATACGCCTCCACGTTTGCCCTGCCGCCCACAGGATAGAGGTTCGACTTCGCGTCAAGACGGTATTTCGCGTAGATTGGTTCGGATTTCTTCATCGATGGATCCTCGTTTGCTGGTGTGACGCCCGCTTTCGCGAACTGTAGTTTTATCTGGTGCGAACGGCTCTTTCCGGGGGCGAGCGGAAGCGATTTTTTCATCACTGGCTCAAGGCAGTAGAAGCGTCGCCACTCGTCAGGGGTAAGCGTCTCGCAGAGCGGCGTCCGCTCCGTACCGGGATTCCAGACATACCACGTGTCGTTGCCCGATGCCGAAACGGTGATGGAACGGTTCCGTTCGGGATCGTCCAGCCTGTGGGACTTCCCGTCCGCCGCAAATTCCTTCATCACCCACGGAAGCGGCAATACGTTTCCGTCGAGCAACACCTTGCAGGCGTCCGCCATCGAGAAATACGGATGGAAACCCAGCGCGGATTCATACGGTTTGTCCCCGGTGTTTGTCTCTGTCACGACGAGCTCCATAGTGTCCGGACCTGTGATGGAAACGACGGCACGGAGCGTAAACGGATGCGGCCATATCTTCATCGTTTTGGGTGTCGAGGCCGTCTCAAGTTCGACGCCGTTCTTTCCGAGCCGCTTCACCAACTGCCATTTCATGTACCGGACAAGTCCATGCTTCGGCATCCCTTCCCGCCGTCCGACCCAAGGCCAGCAGATCGGGAGACCACCATGTACCTCTTTCCCCCAAGGCGTTGTTGCGGGCATGAAGAACATGTCCTTACCCTCCCCAAGGGATGTCGGTTGCCAGCTTGTCACGGTGGCTCCGTCGTAACGTACATATAGTCTCCCCTGCGAACTTTCGCAGATGATTCCGTTTTGCGTCTCTTCGTTCATCGCCCGCGTCAGACCGTAGAATGGCTCGCCGAGCGGATCCTTACGGCCATCCTTCCATACTTTTCGGATGCGGTACTCGTGGCGCGAGTGCGTGGGTAACCCCAAGTCTTCATAACGGGCGACACGGTAGGGGACTCCGTCGGGAACCTCGTTCGTGACGTTCGCGAGAAATAGTCCGTCACGCCAGAGTTCGTAATGGTCGAAATCGGGCGACATTTCCGCCCCCCAGAGAACGTACATCTGCCCGTCCTTCTCGCCGTGTCCGGCGCGGGGCTTCTCGATGAGTCCCGTCCAGCCGGGCGGCGGTTCCGCGATGGTTTCGCGGGCGACATGCGGAACATTGTTTTCACGCATCCATTTCGCATACGGGTCAAGCCAGTCCTCGCAGATGCGGGGGATTCCCGCCGTTTCCCAGCGGCCTGCATACGACGTGATCGCGAAGCGGAACGTGAAGTTCATCGAATCCCCGTCCGGCTGGTGCATCTGGAGCCAATCCGTGAAGAGATACGGATAGATGGAGGTCTTCCCCTTCGGCGGCTTGCCGGTGTAGCACGTCTTGTCGGGATGGATCTCGCCAAACTCCGTCAGCGTCGAGTCGCGCATCATCAGCGCCACGCCGAAGTCGTTGTTCTCCACCAGACACCAGTCGCGCACGGCGCAGTAGGCGTCCGTCGTCATCGGGTGGCAGTCCTCATACGGACGTATCACCGTGCCGTTGAGGTGCGCGCGGAACGCGCCGCCCGACACGGCGAACGGGAACGCGAGATAGCCGAAGCGGTAGTAGCGGTTCGTGTTGAAGAGGTCGCTCGCGTGTTCGAAGCGGTCCTTGATGTCGATGCGCTTCTCGTTCTCGGCCAGGTACACGCGGCGCGTCACCTTCGCGCCAAGCGCCTTTTCGGGCTCCGCCTCCCAAGTCTTGTGGTTGTCGCGGGTGTACATGAAGCGGTTGGCGGGGCCGTCGATTAGCTCGCGCGCAAGCTCCTTGTCGTAGATGGAGTAGATGACGCCGTTCGTCACGACCACGCGGTACCAGCGGTTTTCGGTGACGCCGTCTTTTGCCTCACGCAGATTTTTTAGCCGTGTAGAACATGTAGAACGTGTAGAATTGATATTTGTGATTTGTGAACAATTGTGGCAATTGTCATTTGTGAACAATTCCTTCTTCAGTCCAAGTTTCGCTACCGCCTTCGCGAGTTCGTTCGAGGCCGTCGCGGCGGCGCGTTCGATCCAGTCGCGGTGCTGCATCCACGTCTCGAACACGCGCCGCCCCTTGTAGCCACTCGTGCCGTAGGAGTGTTCGTCGTTGAGGATGAGGTACCACCAGGCACGGTCAACGGCGGCGCGGTCGATTGTGCCGGCGAACGTGCCGAGGCGCTCCGCCGTCTCGAGCATCCGGTCGGCGTTGAGCTTGTCGGCGAGGAGTTCCGGCGTCGAGGCTGCGTGCTGCAGCCAGCCGCTCGTCATCTCGCCCGTGAGCGTGGGAATCTTGTCGCCGAACTTCTCCTCCAGATACTCGAACGGCTCGTCGAGACGTCCCACAGTGCGGAACTGCGGCCACAGCCACTTCTTGTTCCACTTCGCCGCGAAGTCCGCAAAGCCGGTGTTCGGCCATTCGTCGTCGCCATACATTCCCCCGAGCCACACGTCGTAGGGATACTTCCTCTCCAGAATCTCCAGATATTCCGGCATCTGGTTCTCCGCAGTCTGGACAAACGACGGTCTCACACTGTCCGTCAGCCCCAGTCGCTCATATCCTCTTCTGTAGTGCGTGGAGCACCAGACAAGCAGCGACTCCTTCCCTCCCGGCGCCTTCCAGCGGAACACCATCGGGATGTCGAGGTCGTAGGACACGGCGATTCTGTTGCCGCCGCCCTGCATGTCCGGGCTGTTGTAGTGAGGGCGCTTCGTGTACGTCTTTTTACGCATCTTCCAGATGGTCGAGGGAATCGGGTTCCACTGGTTTGGCAGGAAGACGCAGTTGCGGATTCCAGCGCGGACGTACGGATCGATCAGCGAGCAGCTGAGGCCGGGGCTGTCGGGCATGATGAACGTGCGCGTGTGGACGCCCCACTTCTGCTCAAGGCGTCGCTTTGTGAGGATCGAGCGGTCGATCTCCGTCGCCGAGTAGAGGTGCGTATGGTTGCCCGCGCACGTCACGCCCACGTCCATGCGCCCGCGCGCCATGTAGTTGGTGACGATGCGCCACGCGGCATCCATGCCTTTGTCCATGTGGTAGTTGTCCCAGAACCACGCGCCCTCCATCACGTAGCGGTATGCGGCAGGGTCGGAGTCGGGACGCCTGTCGGCGTCGATGAGCCGCGCCGCCTCGTCGATACGGCGCACGGTTCCGTGTCGCTGGATGTACTGCGGGTTGTGGAGGCCGATGTCGGTATGCGTGGCCTTGATTCCGTAGAACTTCCACTCGCGCACCGGCGGCAGGTTTGCGGGCAACCGGTTCGTGGGAACGAGTTCATGGACGGTCGCGCCGTCCGCGTTCTTGCGCGAGATCATGCGCCATCCGTCGCGTGTGAGCATCGAGTGGGCGGTGAAGGAATCGTTGTGCAACGAGCTGTACGGTCCCGTCCATGCGTTGCGTTTGATGTTTTTGGCACCGATGTTGCGCGCATCCAGTTCCGTCCACGTCTCGCCGTTGTCGCTTCCGAGAAGACGGAAAATCATCGGGTCGCGGTGGTCGTTGGGCTTTTCCCCGAACCAGCGGTCGTTGGCGGTCGCCCAGTCGTAGGCGGTCACGGGCTGCGGCCGGTCGTAGTCGATCTGCAGCCAGCATTTCGTCATGTCCTTGCAACCCGCACCGTTGACGGAGTACCATTTCGTGGAGAGTTTGCCGTCAACCGCCTGGGCGATTGGGGACTTGGAACTGGAGTCCATGCCCTCTCCGTGCGAAAAACCGGAGCGGAGCGGCGTCACGTCCGTATCGCCATTCAGGAGCCGGAACTCGGAGAGTTGCACGCCGTTCTGTCCGCCCATGCAGTCGTCGATTTTGAAGCGGTAGTGGCGGAAGCACCAAGGCGCGTTACCTGCTGCGTCGGCAACGAATGTCGTCGAGACGAGAACTACCGTTGCAATCAAACTATTTCGCTGGTTCATTTGATGTACCTCTTATCCGTCTGGGTTCCGGCGAAGTTGTCGCAGATGAATGTCCCTCTTGGACGAAGGATGACTGCCACGCCGTAACGGCTGTCAGTATATCAAAGGAGCCTCGTGTCGTTCAATTGAATTCACCTTGGATTGGGATTGTGGAAAAGAGGGGAATCGGGTAGACTTTCCGGCGCGATGAACAGGATCCTTTTCGAAGCGGGCGAGATCCGGGACGACGGCACCGCCGTTCTTTCTGGAAAACGTGCCGAACACATTCTACGCGTGCTGCATGGACGACCGGGACAGATCCTCAAGACGGGGACGGTGGATGGGCTGGCCGGTACCTCCGTCGTGCTTTCGATTGATGGCGGTTCGGTTTTCCTGCGTCCGTCCCACACGGAGGAGCCGCCCGAACCGTGGCTGGACTTGATTTTGGCGATACCCCGTCCGAAGGTACTCAAGCGCCTCTGGGCACCGTTGACGTCGCTGGGGTTGCGCCGTGTATTCCTCCTCAACGCGGCGAAGGTCGAGAAGTTCTACTTCAGCAGTCAGTGGCTTGACCCGGCTTCCTTCCGCCCGCTTCTGTTGGAAGGGCTTCAGCAGGCCGGTTTGACCCGTCTGCCGAAGGTCGAAATCTGCCCGCTGTTTAAGCCGTTTGTGGAAGACCGGCTGGAGGGACTTTTCCCGGCTGCGCCGCGCCTTCTTGCGCATCCGTCGTCCACGGTCGTTGATCCGGCGGGTGTTTCCGGAGCGCATACGGTGACGCTCGCCGTCGGGCCGGAGGGCGGGTGGACGGAGTACGAGTGCGAGTCGTTTCTTGTGCGCGGATTCCAGCCGTTTTCCCTGGGGTGCCGCATTCTCCGGACGGATACGGCGTGCGTCGCGCTCGCCGCCGTCTTGGACTGGCTCCGATAAGGAAGGAACGATATGGAAAACTTGTTTGCTGTGGCGGTTCAGGTGGGTGTCCTTTTCGCGCTTATGTCGGTCGGATTCATCTGCCGGAAGATCCGCTTGCTCAACGATGCGTGTATCAAGGGGATTGTCGATCTCCTGGTCCTTGTCGTGACGCCTGCATTGGTCTTGCACGCATTTGAGCGGCCGTTCGCGCCCTCGATGTTGCGGGGGCTCGGATTTGCCGCCCTGTTTGCGTTCGCGGGGCATCTTGCCGCCATCGTATTCGTCAACTTTTTCCTCCGTCACCGCGACGCGGCGAAACAGAACGTCTTGCGGGTTGCGGCCGTTTTCTCGAACGCGGGGTTCATGGGGGTTCCCCTTGAACAGGCGTTGCTAGGGGACGTAGGCGTCTTCTACGGGGTTGTCTACGTGGGGATTTTCAACCTCGTCATGTGGAGTTGGGGCTACAGTACGATGCGCGGCGTGTCGATGCGTTCGTTGACCGGGCGTTCGGCGAAACTGATGTTCATCAATCCGGGAACGGTCGGTATCGCACTCGGGCTCCCGGTGTTTTTCACCTCCTTCTCCCTGCCGGCGGTTTTGCACGTGCCGGTGAAATGTCTCGCCGATCTCAACACGCCGCTCGCGATGATCGTGATCGGCTACTACCTGGCGGGGGCGAAGATGGGGGCGATGTTCCGTTTGCCGCACGCATACGTCGCGGCGGTGTTTCGACTTGTGGCGTATCCGCTTTTGATGGTCGGTGCGCTTGTCGTGTTCAGGAACCTCCTCTCGCTTGATCCGACAATGATGCTCGCGCTCGTTGTCTCGGCTTCCGCCCCCGTTGCGGCGATGACCTCGATGCTTGCCGCGAAATACGGTTCGGACGTGGAACTTTCCGTCGGGCTGGTGAGCGGAACCACCCTGCTCAGTATCCTCACTATGCCGGCGGTGATCAGTTTCGCGATGTCTGTATTCGGTATGTGACCCCAGCGAAATACCCGGGGGGGTGAGATTTGGGAAATGCGTTAAAAACTACACACGCACTCCTGCCGTCCGACCCGCCCCGCGAAGGGCAGCGGGGACGTTACCCCTCCTTTGCGTTCGCAGTCTGGGCGGGGTAACGTCCCCGTTGCCCTTTCTCTGCGCCTCTGTACTCAAAAACGCGCAAGGTTTCCCGCCCGTTGCTTTCTCGGGGGGAAACGGCGTTTCACACCTCGAAAATGCCTTTTGTCGGTTGAACCAGACCCATACTTATGCACGAAGTCCCGAAGAAAAGGGGGCGGATTCGTGAACAATGGGTTACACGCCCCCTCATCCTGCGTCTACGGCGGATGGCGGCCTCGCCAACGGCTCGACATGGATATTGGTGATGGTCTCCTCGCCGAAGCGATGTTGGAGGTCATTTTCCAGCAGGGAGGCGAGCCGGTGCGCCTCGAATACGCTCATTTCAGGGCGTACTCGGACATGGAGGTCGATGACGTGGACTGGTCCGACCATGCGCGTCCGCAAGTTGTGCGGTTCGGAGAATTCGGGGTAGGAGAGGACGAGGTTCCGGATTTCTTCCAGCTGCTCGCCCGGTAGGGCGCGTTCGGTCAACCCTCCGACCTTCTCGCGGATGATGCCGAGGGAGACGCGCAACAGGAGAAAACTGGTGAACAGCGCGGCGACCGGGTCCATCACCGACCATTCCTTGCCCAGAAAGACGGCAGCCCCGATACCGAGCGAGGTGGCAACCGAGGAGAAGGCGTCCGAACGGTGGTGCCAGGCGTTGGCGATCAAGGCATCGTTCTGTGTGAGTTTCCCGACGGCGAACGTGCGGCGGAAGATTGCCTCTTTCGCGATGACCGAAAGAATCGCCGCCCAGAAGGCAAGCCGTTCCGGCGGTTCGGGGAGTGCGCCGTCCAATGCGGCAATCAAGGACCGGACGGCCTCCCAGCCGATTTTGAGTCCGACCCCGAACAACAACAGTCCGATGAAGGCCGCCGTCAGCGTCTCGTACTGCCCGTGCCCATAGGCATGGTCGGTGTCGACAGGTTTTGACGAATAGCGAATGCCGAGGAGGACGGCGATGTCGGAAACAAAATCGGAAAGCGTGTGTACCGCGTCCGCCAGCATCGCCTGCGAATGCCCTACGATTCCCGCCGTGAGTTTGACGAGGAAGAGGACAATGTTGACCGCCAATCCTTCGCGTGTGACGCGCAAAGCCAGGTTGGCGCGAATCTGCAAGTCGATTGTCGTCATGATACGTCGTCCGTCACTGTGCGTTCCCGCCGATGGAGTCGATCAGTTTGAGGAAGGAATCCTTCTCCGCATCGTGCTCGGGAAGGATCGCACCCGCACTGATGATCAAGTTGACCGCCGAGGGGACGTCGATGTCCATCGGGGTCGTCTCTTCTTTCGGGAAAATGAGGAAGAACCCGGAGGTCGGGTTCGGCGTCGTCGGGATGAACACGTTGACAAACTCGCGCGGTGTCCCATCCGGATGGTGGGGCAGTTTCTTCGCGAGTCCGGGGAGCGTTTCCGAAGTGGTGAACCCGATGGCGTAACACCCCTTGCGCGGGTATTCGACCATGACGACCGACTGGAAGATCGAGTTTCCCCCCTGGGACATGCTACGTGCGATCCATTCGCAGATCTGCCGGATGAAGACGTAGATGTTGCGGATGAAGGGGATGCGGGACAGGATGCGGTCAAAGAGTTTCAGGAAGAATTTGCCGAGGAAGTTATGGGCGAACACGCCCAGCATGAACAGCATTGCGAGGATGGCAATGAGGACGATCACCTTGATCAGGTAGCCGTTGTACAGTTCCCCCAGTTGCGGGAATACGCGTTGAAGCAATTTCGGCGGAATCCACGAAGTCGTGATCCGCAGCAGGAAGTTGAAGATCAACACGGTGGCAATCAACGGCGTAATCAGAATAACACCGATGAAGATGTTATTGCCGATGCGGGCAAAAAGCCCCTTCTTTTTACCCGTGGATTTCTCCCGCTTCCCGTTTGCATTTTTCATGCGTCTAGTATGCGGAGAAACCTCCCGAAATGGCAAGAAGAATCTTGCGGCGCATCCCCGCATTCGGAATACGCGAAGTTTTTCCTCGTCTCTTAAATTCCAGACCGTACCGAAACGGGCAAGCTGCCGGTTCTACGGGCGTCCGCATTCCTGCCCGTCTCCGTTTTGAGCCGCACTAGACGGCGCCCCTCCCGCGTGTGTCGCCAGGACGGCCATCGCCACGATCGTCACATAGCCGAGAACGCTCCAGAGGTCGGGGACTTGTGCGAAGACAAAGAATCCCAGCAACGAGGAGAAGATGATCTGCGAGTAGTCGAAGATGCCGATTCGTGAAGCTGGGGCGGCAAAGTACGCGGCGGTCACGCAGAACTGTCCGCCTGCCGCCGCGACACCGGCTCCTGTCAGGATCCAGGTCTGCGCCGCCGTCATGGGCGTGTAGTGGAAGGCGAGATAGGGAACGACGGCGAACGTGGAGAACGCGGAGAAGAAGGTCACGATCAACGCGCCATCCACGCCGAGGAATTTCAACCGGCGGATACAGGTGTAGGCAAAACCGGCACCGATCCCGCCGACGAATCCTGCGAGATACGGAACCGGATCCGCCGAGTCGAACGCGGGTTTCATCACCAGCATCGCGCCACCCATCGCGCCGAATACCGCCAGCAACGGGATTGCGAGGATCCGCTCGCCCAGCAGCAGAAAACTGAAAACGATCGCGAAAAAGGGCGAAAGTTTGTTCAGCGTCGCCGCATCGGCGATGTTGATCCGTCCGAGTGCATAGAAATTTCCGAAAATGCCGATTGTCCCCGCAAGTGAACGCAAGAGAAGGAAACGGAGCCCCCCTTGGGGTAATTTCCAAACATCGGGATGTTTCCGTCCGGCATGGAGAAGTGCGACGGCGGCGATCACAAATGCGATCCCGTTCCGGAAGAAGGTCTTCTGGAGGAACGGGACATCGCCGGCAAGCCGGACAAACACCCCCATCAAGGCGAAGAAGAAGGAGGAGGCAAGGATATACAGAATACCTTTTGCCGGACGCCCGCCGCCTTCATTCATCGAGAGGCGCCTCCCGTTCCGCCGCATAGGAAGTTGACGTCGCCGAGACGTTTCAGCCACCGCAGCTCACGGCGGCGCATGCGGGCGTAGTCATCCGGCTCGTGGTCGTCCGCCCCCGTCAGATGGTCGCACCCGTGTGCGATGTAGAGCGCGAGTTCCCGATCGAACGTCCATCGCTTGTTGTGCTCCGCGATTTCGGCCGCCCGTTGCGCGTTCACGAACAGTTCCCCCTGCAATCCCTGCGGTTCGCCGGGTAGGGGGTCGTACCGTTGCGTGATCACGTCCGTGGCGCCCTCATGCCCGACGACGGCCTGGTTGACCGGCGCGATGCCCGCGTCGTCCAATACATGGATGACGAGTTCGCGCCAGGGGCGTTCTTCCGGTGCGCACCGGCGCTCCGCGAACGAGGCAAGCCGCCGGGCCGCCCCGGCGAGCGTGCGACGGTCCAAGCGGATTTTCCGCTGATGGTTGTAAACGGTGACGTTCAAAAAAGCAGCTCCTGTGTGTAGACGGAATCTTCCTTCTGCTTTTTCCGCGACGGGGAAGGTTTCGCTGCGGGCGGATTCTGCGGCGGTTCGGCGGCGACGGGGACGGCCCCTCCCTGTAGCATCGCCATCAATTCTTCTTCATGGATGACCTTGGTTCCGAGCGCGGCGGCCTTCTGCGTTTTCGCCGCGCCGACGTTCTCGCCCGCGACGAGGAAGTTGGTCTTCCCGCTGACCGATCCCTGCACGATCCCTCCCGCAGCCTTGATCAACTCCGCAATCTCCGTGCGCGGACGCGAAAGCGAACCAGTGAGGACGAACGTCTTGCCGGTCAATGCGCCGTTGGCCGAGGCTGGCTTTTCCTTTGCCTTCGGGTGGATGCCGAGCGCGTCAAGCCGTTCCACGAATTGCTTCCCGTAGGGGGAGGTGAAAAAGGCGTGGAGCGATTTCGCCATTTCCGGTTTGATTACGCAGACGTATTCCGTCGGGAGCGCGGTTTCCGGAACCTCGCTCGCCGCGCCAAGTTCGACGAGTGAATTTCCGATTACGCCGATTTCGCCGCAGGCCCGGTTGAAGTCTTCCGTGCGTTTCTCTCGTTTGGCGGTCGCTGCGATCTCGCCCAGTTCATAGAGACGCAAGACGGCGTCGACAACCTCCAGTGAGGCGAGATGCGCGAGATCGCGATGGACGCCCGCCACCTGTTCGGCTGCGGTCACGCCGATGTTCGGGATGCCGATCGCGAACAGCCAGCGTTCAAGCGTCCGCTCCCGCGCCGTCCCCAGCGTTTCCAGCGTGCTGGAGGCGTTTTTCCCGAAACGGCGGATGCCGTTTTTTTCATCCCCGATGTTGAGGTTTTCCAGCTGGGCCTTTGTCAACGAAAAGAGGTCTAGCGGGTCTTCAACGAGCCCTTGCGTGACGAGTGCGTCGGCCACTTTATCGCCGATGGCGCGGATGTCGAGCGCGTTCCGGGAACAGAAGTGGATCAAACGCCCGATCCGCTGCGCGGGGCATACGGGATTCGTACAGCGCGTCGCGACCTCCCCTCCAAGTTTGACGGCGGGGGCGCCGCACTCCGGACAGGTGTCGGGCATGGTGAAAACCTGTTCGCTCCCGTCGCGTTTTTCGATGATTACGCTGTCGATGGCGGGAATGACGTCGCCCGCCTTCACCAGCCACACGTGGTCGCCCACGCGGATGTCGCGGCGGGCGACGTCCTCGGCGTTGTGCAGCGTGGCACGGGCAATGACCGATCCGGCGAGCGGGACGGGGTCTAGCTCCGCGACCGGTGTGAGTACGCCGGTCCGCCCGACCTGCACGGTGACGGCACGGATGCGCGTCTCGGCACGTTCCGGCGCATACTTGTAGGCGCGTGCCCAGCGCGGCGCGTGGGCGGTCATGCCGAGCGCCCCGTAGAGGTCGCGTCGGTTCAGTTTCACGACCGCGCCGTCGATTTCGAAGGGGAAGTCATGCCGCATCCGCTCCAACTCGTCGATTGCCGCGTAGACGGCCTCGATGTCGACGCAGAGGCGTTGCCAGGGCGGCGTCTTGAATCCCCATTTCGCGAACTGGCGGATCATTTCGGTGTGTGTGGCGAACGTCTTGCCGGTGATTGCGCCGGAGGCGTAGATCACGATGTCGAGCGGACGGCGGGCGACTTCCGCCGGATCTAGCTGCTTCATCGAACCGGCGGCGGCGTTACGCGGGTTTGCGAACGGTTCGCGGCCCGCCTCTTCTTCGCGCCGGTTGAGTTCGGCGAATCCTTTCCGCGTCATGTAACACTCACCCCGGACTTCCAGAACGGGAGGCGCGTCGGGAATGCGCAGCGGAATGGACTTGATGGTCTTCATGTTCTGGGTGATGTCGTCTCCGATTTCGCCGTTTCCGCGTGTCGCGGCGCGCGTCAGGACACCGTCGAGGTAGAGGAGGGAAAGCGAAACGCCGTCCACCTTCGGTTCGACCACGTAGTCCCATACCTCGCCGGGGAGTTGCTTGCGGAGAAAGGTATCGAACTCGCCGAGTTCCCCCTTTGAATGGGTCTTGTCGAGCGAGCGCATGGGAGGGTCGTGCCGGACTTGTTTGAAACCGGAAACCGGTGCGCCGCTGACGCGCTGCGAGGGCGAGTCGGGCGTCACCCATTCCGGATGGGCCTGTTCGATCGCCAGCATCTCGCGGTAGAGAAGGTCATAGTCGGCGTCGCCGATCTCCGGACGTGCCTCCACGTAGTACAGACGGTCGTGGCGATTGATTTCACTGCGAAGGAATTCAAGCCGTTTCTGTTCTTCTTTCGCTGTCAATTCTTACTCCTTTTGGTTGTTCCAGCATAATGGATCGCTGGCAAGATAATCGCCCGTCAGTTGGTACGCGCTTCCCCGGCAACCGTAACAACCGGAGAAACGGGGACAGTTGCGGCATGGTCCGTGCATCGTTTCGCGGTAGTGACGCAGGTCCCGGATAACCTTGCTCTCCCGAAGGATGTCGGCGAGTGGTGTCGCCATCACATTCCCGACGACAAGCGGGATGCCGACGCACGGTTTGACGGAACCGTCCGGAGAAACCGTACAGGAATAGAGGTTGCGGAGACAACGGCGGCCCACGAGCGGGGGCTGGACGGACCAGGACAGCCCGAACTCCTCCCGGTCGATTCTTGCCAACAGCTCGAACATTGCATGGGTCTCCGCCTGCGTGACGTTCAACCACGCTCCGTTCGCCACCGCATGGCTGACGGGGTTCATTCGCTCCACGCAAGGCAGAAAGCCGTGGCGGCGGGCGAGCCGCCAGATTTCCTCGATGTCTCCGTAATTCGCCCTGCTGATTATGGTGCTGAGACCGAACGCCGGCGGCGGCAACCCCTCCGTTTTCTTCTCCCGGTACACGTGTGTGAGCGCGAGGAAGGCTTTCTGGATCGTCACGTCCGCGTCAGGGACACCCCCCATGCGGTTCTGTCCTTCCGGCGTCATCGCGTTGTATTTCAAAACGAGGAATGCGCCGCAGTCGTAGAAACGCCGTAACAATTCCTCCGTGAGGCGGACGCCGTTCGTGAACAGTTCGGGAATCATCCCTCCCGCATGGATCGCGGCCACCATGTCGGCAATACGGGGATGCAGCATCGGTTCGCCGCCGAGTAGGACGATCCGTCGGGCACCGAGTTTACGCGCCTGGGCGAGGATTTCCTCGAAGAGCGCGTAAGGCATGGTGTGGCAAGGGATGTCGCCGGACACGTAACAGTAGGGGCAGCGGAAGTTGCAGACCGTCGTGACCTCCACCTCCATCGTCAACAGGCGACCCTTCTCCGCCGTCGCGGCAATCTCGGCGTCGGAGAATGTGCAATCCTGTAATTCGATCCTGCAACTGTTCATTGTGTAGCCTTCGTGTGGCGGCTACATCAACAGGGCTTCTTCCATCATCGCCTTGAATTCCGGAAGCGTCATGCGGGTTTGCTGCATGGTGTCGCGGTCGCGCACGGTGAACGTGCCGTCCTCCAGCGTCTGGAAATCGACCGTGATACACCAGGGAGTGCCGATTTCATCCTGTCGGCGGTAACGGCGCCCAATCTGCCCGGATTCGTCCCAGAACGCAGAGACGCGCTTGCGGAGATCCTTGTAGATTTCGCGGGCCTTTTCGTAGACATCCGGCTTGTTCTTGACGATCGGGAAGACTCCGACTTTGACAGGTGCGACGACCGGGCTGAAATGCATGACCACGCGGCTGTCGTCCTTGCCCTTGTTGTCGGTCAGCTTCTGTTCCTCATAGGCGTTGCAGAGCAAGGCGAGCATCATGCGGTCAACACCGGCGGAAGGCTCGATGACGTGCGGGATGTAACGCCCCTCGAAAAGGGAGGCGAGGAACTTCTTTGCCTTTTCGGGATCTTTCCCTCGCGCCGTCCAGTCGGCGACAACCTTCTCCGTGAACGCGGCTTTCGCCGCGTCGTCGAGCGCGGCTGCTGCCGCTTTCACGTCGGCGTCGAAGACCTCCATACTCTGGCCGGAATGGATCTGGTGCTGGGTGAGGTCGTAGTCCGAACGCGCGGCGATCCCTTCCAGTTCTTGGAGGCCGAAGGGGAACTGGTATTCGATGTCCACGCAGGCACGGGCGTAGTGCGCCAGTTCATCCGGCTTCTGCCAGTACTCGGTGAACGAAGCGGCCGGAAGACCGCACCGGTGGATCCAGGCCTTGCGCTGTTCCACCCAGTACTTGTGCCAGACCTCCCAGCCCCAATCCTTCGCCGGCGTGGAAAGGTCGGGGTTGTCCTTCATCGTCACGACGTGTCCGCAGACCAACTCGACCGCTTCGTCCGGCTTGATGAAGAACTCAAGCTCCATCTGCTCAAACTCGCGCGAACGGAACGTATAGTTACGAGGCGTGACCTCGTTTCGGAACGACTTACCCATCTGCGCGATTCCGAACGGGACGCTCACGCGGCTGGAATTCAGGATGTTGGTGAACTCTGCGAAAATCGCTTGTGCCGTTTCAGGACGGAGGTAGGCGACGTTGTCGGGGTCGTCCACCGGCCCGACGACCGTTTTGAACATCAGGTTGAACGGACGCGGCTCGGTCAGCTCGCCGCCGCAGTACGGACAGGCACGATAGCCTTCGGTCTCAGGCGCGGCAAGCAGCGTGTAGAGTGCGTAAAGGTCGGCGTACTTTGCGGGATCCGCCTTCATCGCGTTGAACGCGGCGGTCAGCTTGTCGGCATCCGCGACGGCTGCGAGCGTCTTCGCGATACCCTTCGCCTTGCCCTTGCACCAGCCCGCGACCTTTGCGGCGTCGACACCGTCCTTGACGACCTCTGCGAGCGATTTCCCGCACTCGCCGTCAGTGAAAATGTCGGCGACCTGGTCTGCGCGCATCAGTTTTTTGCAAGAACGGCAGGTACACATCGGGTCGGAAAAGGTGGAGAGATGGCCGGAAGCTTTCCAGATCGAGGGATGCATGATGATCGTCGCGTCCAGTCCGACGACATCTTCTCGCGTACGCACGGTGAATTCCCACCAGGCGTTCTTGATGTTGCGTTTCATCTCGCAACCGAACGGACCGTAATCCCAGAACCCGTTGATTCCGCCGTAGATTTCGGAACTGTGGTAGATAAACCCGCGCCGCTTACAGAGCGACGAAATAACATCCATGCTTGTGTTCGCCATGATTTTCCCTTTTTGTTGAAACAAAGACCTTATTATCCGTCATTGAAAAGCTTCTGCCAAGCATTAAATGCGGACGTGTTGCAATACCTCTAGCAGATGTCGCGTCTGAGAATCGATTGCAATCGGAGGTTATTGATTGCGATCGATAGCCTCCGGCATCGAGTGGCGGGCCGCCTCGCAAAACGCCTCCACGTTTTCCCACGGCGTCGTGGCGGGGATGTCACACCCGGAAGAGATCACGAAGTTCGGGTACGATCCGCATTTCGCGACGAGTGCGTCCACCGCTTCGCGGATGGTGCTTGGGGTGCCTTGTGCGAGAACGGAAACGGGATCGACGTTGCCCATCACAAGCGTCCCGGACGGCGCCTTTGCGAGCATTTCCGAAAGATCGATGGCGTTGCCGAAGTGGCA
Source organism: Kiritimatiellia bacterium (assembly GCA_017962315.1). Lineage (GTDB taxonomy): Bacteria > Verrucomicrobiota > Kiritimatiellia > RFP12 > UBA1067 > RGIG8368. The sequence goes on along the minus strand of JAGCVN010000106.1, from coordinate 45,672 downwards.
TCCTGACGCCCCCTGCGCGAAGATCGCATCTGCCGCCTTCACGACGCTGTTTCCGCAGTTGTGGTAAACAAGAGGGAAGGTGGCGTCCTGGACACCCTCGACGAGACGCCGCACATACGGCGCGGAGAACTCTTCAAGCGCGGCCGGCGAGATCACGCCCGCAAGCGGCTCGGCCATGAATACGCCGTCTGCCCCCGCAGCCTTGAACGCCTTGGCGTAGGAAGAGAGGAACGAAGTCGTCTTTTCAAGAAGCGCGTGGACAGTCTCCGGCTCGTCCATGAGAAGGAACATCATTTCGTTTACGTCCGCGAGCCTACCTGCAAGCGAGAAGGGGCCGATCATTCCGCCAAAGACGGGTTTCCCGACATCCATCGCCTTTACCTTTGCGACGGCACTGACGGTCATGGAGCAGCGTCCGGCATCTGCCGCCGGAATCGCAAGTTCTGCGACCGCGTCTTCGTCCTCGACGAGCTGCCCCGTCACGACAGGCACTTCATGATCGCTGAAACGCACGTTGGCACCGAACGCCTCGGCTTCGACGGAGAGATCCATCGGTCCGAGTACTGCGTCAACGGGCGTGTTCCGCGCGATCCATGCCATCGTCTCGGCCTGGAAATCGGCGGATTTCACGAACTCGCCCACGGAATGGCCGAGCTTTCTCGCGATCGGGAAAGAAAGAACAGGTAGAAACTTCATTTGATTTACTCCTTTTTGTGTTCACTTCGCTAGCACCTCGACAAGATGCAGGGAAAGGTTAACGGTATTTCCGCCGGCGTTTTCCACCCGGATGTAACGCATTGGCGTGTTCTGGAACTTCTCGGTCAGACCCGACGCACCGAACGGCTGGTTGTTGCCTCGCTTGTCGATGTGCAGCGTCCAGCTGATACCATCGACCGAGGTCTTGACCACAAACCGGTACGGACGCTTCGCGTCGCGGTAGTAGGGGATAACGGTGATTTCGCTGATGTCCCGCACGTTGCCCATGTCTGCCTGCCACCAGCCGTCCTTGTCACATTCAAAGTATCCGAAGTCCTTCACGCCCATAAAGCCGTCCACCGCCGCCTCAGGTCGCTTTGCTCCGCGCGAACACGTGGTCTGCGTGCGGTAGAGACAATTACCCGCCGGATACGGCGCACGGTTTGCCTTTGACGGGAGTTGCATCTTCACGGGCTTGAACTCTGGTTCGCCACGCGCCCCGCGACGCAGCGCGTACTCGTGCCGCCACGCCTGGAGCACGCCGGCGAACGAAAGCTCAATCTCGGTATGCTCCTCCTCCGGGGTCAGCTTCGCTTCGGGAATCGGCGGCATTTCGCTGCGTTTCCCCTTCCAGTGACCGGGCTCGCGTCTGTAGCGGCGCAGAATCTCGGCGTAGAGTCCGCGGTCCGCGTTTTCATCGATTCGCCAGTCGAACCGATGGTTCTTCGCGTCCGGCGAAAGTTCCACGACATGTTCCCCCTTCCAGCCTTTCACGAAATAGGGAATGCGGAAATAGACGTGTTTGGGGGTACGCTTCCATTGGGCGTCAAGGTTGAGCGTGGCACCGTTGGCGTCCGGCACGATCGTCACGGACACCTCGCCGAACTGCGTCGGTGCGTGGAGAATGCCACAGGGTTCGCCGTCCTTCAGCCAAGCACGGCTGAGCGCGGGCAGCACGTAGAGCGTGTCGTCGCTGCGCTCGAAAAGGAAGAGGTTCCGCACGAGGGTGTTGCAGTTGGCGTTGCCCCAGGCGTGCGGCGGCGGACAGAACTCGACGTCGCGTTTGTTCCACGGCTCGATCATGTTCTCGAAGCACTCGCCCGCCGGACCCGAATGGATGATGCAGTGGTAGTAGTCGATGAGTGCGTTCCGCACGTCGCCTTCCGCGATGGACTGGTTTGCGGCCCGGCAGGTCATGTACTGGTGAAGGTGTTGTCCGTTGCGGTAGCTCATGATACCTTCGCGGTACTTGGTCTCGTGTAGACGTTTGAGCGTGCCCGCCACCAACGGATCGCCGGGCTGGACAAGCTCCGTGGGCCACAGCAGCATTTCATTCTCCCAGTCCTGGTCGGTGCGGAACTCGTCGAAGCCCTTCCGCGCCGCATGTCCCGTGATGAAACCGTAGAGTCCCGTGGGCACATAGCCGTCGGGCGCGGCGGACTCGCGTACCGCCTTCTGCACGAGTGACTGGTACTTCGCGAGGAACGCCCGCCACGCCTCCGCGTCGCCGCGCCGTCCGAGGAAGTCGGCGAGACGTATCGCAGTGCGCAAGCCGATGATCGACCAGTAGTTGTGGCTGGTGTACTGTCCCTTGATCATCTCGTTGTCGTAGGGGATCGACGGACGCATCAGCCCGTGCGGCTGCGTGTCGGAATCGTGGCGGATACAATCCACCGCGCGCACGATCGCGGGGTAGTACTTCTCGCCAAGCGCCCGGTCGCCCAGATCCACCACGGTGTTGCAGATGGCCGCCATGGGCTGACCGTGTCCGCAGAAGATGTTCTGTCCGTGGGAGAGGGAACTGTCCACGAAGAGGCCGTCCGGCTTCTGCCGTTCGGTGAACCGGTCGAGATAGGCGGCGAACATCTCCAGCCACCCGAAATCGCGGTAGAGCTGCTGGTAGTCGTACTGCGTGGTGAGGAAGCACGACGCATACGGCAGCGCATCCGTCTGTTGCGGCTTGCCGCCGTAGTTGCGGCTGGCGATCAGCACGTGTGCGGCGGTCTGGCGATGGATGGACGCCACACGCGGCTCGCCTGGCGTGAGGATTTCGCTCTTTGAATAGAGGAGCTTCCTCCAGTACTCCCGCGTCCGCTTCAGTTCGGCCTCAAAATCCGCGTTGCGCAGCTGGGCAAGATACGTGGCGTCCGCCGTGGGCGCACGGGGCAGCTTGAAGACGAAACGCCGCGCTTCGCCCGGCCTCAGGTTCGGCTGGTAAAGCACGATGCCCGCGTCGGTATTTGCTCCGATGCCGATTTCATCCGCCGTAAACGGCTTCTCGTACGGTGCGCCCCGTGCCGCGAATTTCGCCGACGCGCCCGCCGGATAGATCACCTGCAAGCCCTCGCGCCCCGCGTCCCCGCGCCATAGCTCGTCGCCGCTGAACTTGTAGCGCCAAGCGGCCTTGAACGGCGCACGTCCCTCGCGACGGTACCCGCCGCTCGCCTTCATGCTCGCCCAGATCTTCGCTGGCGCCGTTTCCGCGCCGACATTGCACACCTCCAGCCGTGCGAAGACGGCGGTGTTGTCGTTCCTCGCATCGCACGGCAACGTCGCGCCGAAGAGCATCCAGCGGTAATGGAAATCGCCGTCGCGCCATTCGTCCTCAACGATCGGCATATCATCCACGAATCGCCGTTGCCGACACGCAAGCGGCTTGTGTTCGTCGCCGAAAAACAGCGCAAGTTCGTGTTCGCCGGTGAAGACCGTTCCCTCCGGCGTCACTTGGATGCCAATCCTGGCCGTCTGCAGCGGCATCCCGATACAGGTGATTGGATGCACGAAGTAACTCCAGGGCTTCGCCGGATCGTCAATCCCCGCCAAAATGGGAAGCATGGCGGTTTCACCCGGCTTGAAGTCGCGTTCGAGCGTCGATTCGCAACTGTTGCGCGTCCTGCCGCGCGCCCAGCCGGACGACACAGACGTCCCGCCCGTTGGATCGACGAGGCGGAACCGGCCGCCCTTCTCGGACTTTACCTCCACGCGCACGATCTTGCCGCCCCTCATCTCGGCGGAGACGAGGAAGCACCCCTTCGCGCGCAGGTTCTCGAACTTCGCGTCCGCGCCCGTCCAGTTGGGAAACACCTTCACGAAGCCGTGGTCGCACTGGATGAGCATCGACTGGATGAACTCCATCGCGCCGAGCTTCTCCATGCCGTGTACGCCGTCGTGGAGGTGGAAGTTCTTCTGCATGAGAGGACGCAGCTGGTATTTCTTGAACATGTCGATCAGCGCAGACGCCGGATAGCCCACGCGGGCCGCGATTGAATACAGCTTCGGAGTCTGGTTGATGTTTCCGCAAACCTTCTTCGGCGAACACGTGGCGATCACGCCGTTTATCCCGTTCGTGGCAAGCATGCGCGTCTCGTCCGTGATGTCGAACGCATAGTTCTCTCCGGGTATCACGTTCTCGAGGAAGATGACGCCGCCGCCGGGCTTCGTGGGCCATTTGACGTTCGTCTCGGTGCTGGTGTACATGCGCACGTTCTTTCCGTTCACGGGCATCGCGTTTACCGGCTGGGCGGCAAGGTGGTCGCGGAGATCCTTCCATGCGGCGAGCTTCGCCTCCGGCACTTTGATCCCCATTTCGCGCAGGACCGGCGCCACGTCGACGAGCGTCTCGAAAAGATGCTTCAGAAAGCCAAGCGCGGACGCGCTGTTCTTCTCAAGTTGACTGCTTTCCCAATGCGAGTCCCACACGTTGTAGCGGTAGCCGCCATCCGGCGTCGTCTCCTTCTCGCACCACTTGAGGAAGAAGTTCGCCGTCTTGTCGAGAATCGGCCACACCTTCTTGAGGTAGGCGCGGTCGAGCGTGTACTCCCAGTGCGTACACATCACGGCGCACTGGAACGCGCCGTCCGAGACCTGGCCCAGATGGCTCGTGTCGCCTTCGGCGCTTGCTCCCCACGGCCCCATCGCCACGGGATAGAGCGCGGCGTCGTCAATGCCGTTCGCGAGATCGGTGCGGCGGTCAAGGTATTGCCGACTCTTTTTGTAGAACACCTTATGGAAATGGTCAAGTGCCTGAATCTTTTCCTTGGCGTTGCGAATTGCCTGAGGCAGATAGGCTATCAGCGGGTCGGGCATCGTGTCGGCGACCTCGCACCGGTTCGCGGCAAAGCATCCGTAGTAGGTGGAAACATAGTTGTAGTTCAGGTGAAAGTCATTGTGCCACTTCGGATCGTCGCGCGTCACCCAGAGGCCGTAGAGTCCGGGCGGGAACTTGCCGGACCGCACGCCCGCGCCGAGCAGATAGACCTGTCCGTGGTAGAAGCGGTCGAGCTCCACGTCGCCTGTCGTGACGCGGCTGCGGTTCCACCACTCCTTCCACCACGCGACATGCGCCGCCTTGATCTTGGCAAGTTCCTCCCACGTGAAGCGTCGGTCGGGATTGGTGGAGACGATGAACGCAAAAGGCTTGTTCGCGTGGATTGACGCACTGGCCCGCGCTTCGATTCCGTTGGTGATCGAGAGCGCAGAAAGTTCAACGCCAAGTGTACTCACGGCGGCAGTTGCGTTCGTCGTCCAGCCGCGAGGATCATCCTTGGGCAGCAGGTTCAACGTGGAACGCTTCACCCAGAAGCCATCGTCGGAGATACCCGCCTCCACCGGAAACGACTTCTTCTGGTTGTGCGCGACGATGCGGAGGATCCATGTGTCGTCAACATCCGACACGCCTGAAATGACGAGCAGGTCTTCATCTGCCGCCACATAGCTTTCAAGCCTCACCTTGCCCTTTCCGAACCTGCCTTCGGTGACGAGCGTCGCCGTGGGCAGGTCGAGCGTGTCGGTCGACGAGACCGTCTTCAGCCCTGGAGCGACGATGAGGTCGGCGAATGAGATCGGGCCGATGTTGTGTTCCTTCTTGCCGTACGTGAAGTCTCCGCAGCTCCAGAGATCGCCGCGTGTCAGCACGAACTTCTTGTGGTTGCCGTCGCCGCCGTTCACCGCGCCAAGCGAACCGTTGCCGAGGAGCGCGGCCGTCGGGAGATCGGTGCTGTACGACGTACCCGGCTTTGCGCTCTCCCACGTCGGGTTGAACACCGCCGGATTCGGAAACTCCGCAGCCTGGGCCGCCGTCGCAACCGAAACCGCCACCGTAAACTTTGCGACAATTCCGCTCATCATCCCCGCCTCCCTGTGATGTGTGTCGCCGCATCGAGCGTGGCAGCGAAACATCCACAGTCTGCGAGCCGTGGGACAAGCTCTCCATCGTAAATCAGCGCAGAGCATTCGTTAATCCCCCTGCGTAACTTCAGGCACCTGACCTTCTCATCCACCTCGTCCACCTCATCCATTTCGATGACCTTCTTCCGCGTGATCTCCTCGACATACACCGTGCGCGGTGTCTGCGCGAGCAGGTTGATCTGCGCACCCTTCCTTCTGTCCGACGACGTATGCCTGCAGGGGGCGGCCGTCTCAACGGTGTCGGTCCAGAACAGAATCTCAGGCCAGTTGTTGACGGTGAGGTTCTTGAAAACAAATCCGGGAATCTGCGTACTTTTCCCAATGCGGTGATGCTCTCGACAGACGACAAGCGACGATGTCGGTTTCTGCCACAACGAAGCTAGATTACCCATATACTCGTTTCTTCCAACAAACATACAGCCCCCCAAGGGACGAAAACGTGGGAATTATAACATTTCACGTCCTTGCAAGTCAACACGTCACGGACGGAGTACATTTCTTTTTCCGCTTTAGGGGATACTACTTTGCGGCGGGCATGAGTTCGTGGATGGTCGTGCCGTTCACGTCGTAGGAGACAAGGCGACGTCCATCGCCGATTGACATCGGGTAGACGATGACGTTCTCCGGCAGCTCGCGGGGAACATCCAACCTGCGTGAATACGCAAGCGTCTTGTCGAAGGTGTGTGGCCTGGCGCACGCCACGACGTCGAGATCATTCCACGACTTGCCGTCGTTCGAGCCCTGTAAACGCCATGCGACGGGATTACGTTCCCCGTAGCGAGACGTGTCGTCGGCGGTGTACCATTCGTACCGCGTTACCGCGACGGGCTCCGCGTATTCGAGGACGACCCACACGTCCTTTCCTGACGTTTCGCGCCGTTCCGTCGCCGCGCGGTCGTCGTACCACTTCGTGCCGAGGTTGCCGTCGAGCGCCTTCAACGGATTGAACCCCTTCTTGAACTGGGACGCGAACGTCGCCTCTTCGTAGCGGACGGCGGAGCACCGCTGCGTGATGTCGTCCACGCCGCTATACAGCTTCAGTTCCGAGATTTGGAGTCCGCCGCCGCCCGTCAAATCAGCGGCGAAGCGATAGAAACGGTACGCCGCCGCGCCACACGCCTCTTCCGCTGCACCGAAGAGGATGAAGCTCTTGGGGGCCCACGCGCCAAGATCGAAGGAGAACTTGCCGTCCCGGATTGGAATCGGGTCGCCCGCCCGCTCGCCGCGCAAGTTCACGGGCCGCGCCTCCGTCGCCTTCATACCCTTGGAAAGCGTGACGGTGATCGCGCCACCTGTTCCCGCCTGTTCCCACACGCGTAGCACCGTTCCGCGTCCGTCGGGATTCGGACAAAACGCCGTCACCCTCACCCCCCTCCGCGAAACAGCTACTCCATCCCCACCATCTTTTGCGACCTTTGTGGCTAAATCACTTCCCTCTGCGAACGCCGCGACGCACGGCTGGCGAATCTCCCACGCGGGCGTAAACATCGCCTGCTCTTCATCCGCGCCCTCCGCCACCGGATACACCCGCAGCGAGGCCGTCCACGAGCCGGGAATCCAGAACGGGAAGTTCGTGTTCCACTGGTTGTTGTAGAGATTCGCGAACACCTCCGGCTCCGTCGGCACATAGTCCGGCTCGTAACGCCAGAGGCCGGGCTTGCCGAGACTCCAGAGCGGCAAATCGGCGGACGCCACGCCCATGCCCGCTCCCGTCGCGCCGTTACGCACCGTAATCGCACGATCGACGCACATCAAATTGCGGTTGGAGAAGAAGATGATGTCCTTCGCCGGGTTGATCGTCCCGCCGATTCGTCCGACGCGGAAAGAAGGCGCGGAAACGTTGAACGGCAGGCAGATCCAGCCACCCTCCGGCGTCGGATCGGGCGTCTTGTCCGTCACGCGCCACGAAATATCAACGCACGCCGCATGGTCGGGGAAGGAGAAGCGAATCTCAAATCCCTTCGCAAGGCCGAGCGTATCACCGGCCGTGAGCGTCACCTCCTCGCCGAGTGCAGTGCGCACGTGCTTTGCGGTCCAGTTCTTCGGCGTCATCGCGGCGTAGGTGATTTTGTTCGTATCGGGCATGCCACCCTTTCCGAAGTCAAAATCTAATCGACGTTGCGGTCCGCGGTTGTACGAATAGACGAAGCGCTTGACCTCGTTCAAGCTGAACCGTTCATGCAGGAACTGCCCGAGGGCGTGTCCGCCCTGTTTCACGAGCTCGCGCCCCGTGGCGTTTTCCACGAGCGAGGCAATCCCGCCCTTCTCCAGATTGAAGCGCACGGTGAAATGGAGAAACTTCATTGGCTGGCCGTCTAGAACTTCTAGATTTTCTAGCCGTTCTAGAACTTCTAGATTTTCTACGCGGCTAACCGCAAATGTCTTGTAGCCGTCGGCCGGGAGGCCCTTTGCGAGAAACTTCACCTTCCCGCCGTCGCGCACGCCGCCGGGCAGCGAATAGCCTTTCGGCATCTCCACCTCCACCTCTGCGTCTCGCGCATACGGCAGCGGATTGAACACCACGATGCGCGGCCCCTCCACGTCCACCGCCCGCGCAAGTGCCGTCATGCGCTCCTTGATACCGTCCTGCGCGATGCGGTGTGCGTCGCGCGCGTAGTCCTTGTGGTACTCAAACGCGGAGTCGATGTATTTGAAGTCGCCACGCTCGTAGCGCTCGCGCCAGTCGGGATCGTGGAAGTGCTTGCGTTCGCGTCCGCACGAAAGCCCCCAGGTGTGTTCCGAATAGAGACCCGACTTGCGGTAACCGTGATCGAGCACGCGCGAGACGGGTTTTGTTTTGATGCCGAGTGCGCGCAGGGTCGTATCGAGAACGCCCAGCGTAATCAGTTCCGTCTGCGCGTGGCGGTGAATCGCCGTCTCCTCCGGCGCGGTCATCTGTCCGTGGATCCAGGTGTCCGGCATGTCGCCGCGAATGACGGGGAGCCTGGGTTTTTCCTTCTCTTCGGCGATGATGGCGTCCGCGAAGTCACCTGGATCGCCGAACCGCACCTTCACGCCGGGAATCGCCTTGCGCACGTTCGCCATCACCGCCTCGGCGTCCTTCGTTGAGATCGGCCCCTGGTTGTCGCCGCGCATGTAGTAGGCGAGGTACGTCCTGTGCTTCCATCCCTTCGGGACGGTGAATTTCGGGCTGCCCCTCACTTCGCCGTAGTTCGGACAATACCCGAGCAGGATGCGCGAACCGTCGGGTCCTTCCCACCAGCAGAGCGGCGGGATCTTCGAGAGGGAACCATTCTGCTTGCATCCCTGATTGATACCGATGTGGAGGAACTTCACGCCCGCCTGCGCGAGAACGGTCGGCATCGCCCACGCCTGCTCCGGCACGTCCGACTGTTTCGCATGGCGCGGGAGGTCGATTCCAAAACGGCGTGAGATGTCGGAGCCGTACGAAAGGAGCCGCACCATCTCTTCGAGGTCGGAGGCCTCCGCCTCGATGGTGAACGGCATCGCCTGACACAACAGGCGGCGCGTGCGCACCGCCTCTTCAAGCCGTGCGCGGCGTTCTGGGGCGTAAGTGCCATCCAACATGATGTCCATCGACCAGGCGGGCAGCGTCCAGCGAATCCACTGCGCCTCCGGCTTCGACCTGTCGGCATCGAGCAGGTTGAGAACACCCTCCGCGTCGGAAGTTCTGATCCTGCGCATGAGCGCGGGCACGGTACAGGTGAAGCCCACGTCGAGGTGGTTTTTCGACGCGAGGATCACCTCCTTGATCGGCGTCCCGGACACCCCCTCAGCAAATACCGGCGACAACGCCGCCGCGCATACCGCAACCGCCGCATGGCATATCCTTTTCATCATATCCTTCTACTCCTCAAACAAATCGTCGAACGTCACTTCGGACAGCACCATACTGTTGTAACTGCTCCTGCACAACCCGTAGGTGGTCACGAACGTAAGGTGGCAGTTACCGCGCACGCCCGTCTCGCGCAGATGCGCCGCGTAGCCAGCGTCGCTCGTAAATTTCTCCGACGCAAACTTCATCTCGCAGAGGTTCACGATCCGGTCGCCGCGCTCGATGACGAGATCAATCTACGCCCCGTTGACATCCGGATCGCACGATGCAATCACGTATCACGCCAAGCTCTTTCTTTCGATCAATCATCATCCGTTTCCTTGTTTTCAACCGCGTTGAATGATACCCTTTCTCAAAGATTTAGTCAAGATGAGCGGTTCAGTGTTTCTAAGTTCATCTTTTCCGCATAGATTTAGCGCAATTGGAAGAGCGCGTTCGTAGGGCCGAGTTCGTCGCTGCCCGTTCCGTTTTCATATAGCTCTTCAGATATAAGTGAGGGTGTTTTATGCCGACTTTCGAGCATTTCGCCGAACCATTGATTTCCCTTTACCGGCTTTCCGTTTGATCGAAACGCAGAGACGCGGAGGCACAAGGACGAACAGATTTCAAAGTACGGGTATTCGTCGCAAGGAACGTAAAAGGGGGATAGGCTGTAGTCGGCGATGTTTCCGGGAGGGGCAGCGTCCCCGTTGCCCTTTCTCTGCGTCTTGCTTATAAGTTCGATTGGTGACAACCGAAATAACTTGTAAAGACAACATCCTTCTTTCGCCGCGCAATAGCGCGGCGTTTTCAAAACCGCGCATGGTTGTGCGCGGAAGAACCAAACGTTGTCCATGTTGTTTTCAGAAACTTACCCTCGTGTACATTCCCGCGCGGAGCGCGGGCGGCGGGCTCTGCGTTAAAAAAACGCGAGGTCTCCCTCCCGTTGCTTTTTCAATGAAACCGTCGTTTCACACCTCGAAAATGCCCTTTGCTGGTTGAATCAGACCCACACTCATGCATGAAGTCCCTTTCATCTTTGCTGTCAACGCAGATGCAGTATCATGCCTTCACCCATTCGACGAACAGGCGATCATACACGACATATCCATCATCGCGCCTGTAAAACAGTTCGTCCTTCAAAAGTATGTCGGGGACAAAGCGTACGCTTGAGACAGCCCGCAGACGATGTCTTTCTTCAAACTCGGTTGACATCGGTTCGGCAACCTCGCGTTCTGCAACCACCGCACGGAACAGCTCGACAGCAACTGGCGCACATTTGGAAGGAATGAAGCCGTCGTTCATCGCATTTTCTTCCACCAAGTGGCCGCTGGCGGTAACCACATCTTTTCCGGCAGAGCGTACGATTCCCGATGCAGACAGGATCTGTATAACCGACTGCACGTACCAAGTGATACCCTCAAAGCGATTATATATCGCGGAACACCGCGTATTTGCCCGCGAGGATCCCGAATTTCCCCTTGGGTTCGTTGTATTCGTGTGCAAGAGACCCCGTGAAACGTTCAGGGACTCCGTAGAAGTTGTCGGCGCGACTGTCTTTCAGAGTCTTGATGAGTCGGCTAGCACCCAAATTGTCGAACACCAGCTTCACCTCCGGATATTTCTTGCGGACGGCCTTGGCGATCAGGGGAAAAACCAAATCGCCGTCGCCACTGAAATTGTAGACGTACCTGCCATCACGCGGTTCATGGCAATAGGTTTCATTTGTCTGCCTTTTGCTCATCGCCATCCTTCGCCTGTTTCTTCTCCAATGTCACGAATACGGGATTGTGGTCGGAGACGAAACTCTCGGATTTGACACGCCGTTCGGTCACCTTGAACGTTCCCGCGTGAGCATTGTCGACGGCGATGTAGTCGATGCAATACTCGTCATCTTTTGGACGGACTCGGAAGCCTGTGTATGTGCGCACCTTTGGGTCGTTAAGGACTGCCATAAATTCGCGTATCTTCGCGAGCGTGACCGAGTCCGGCTCGTTATTCCAGTCCCCGGACAGGAACACAGGCTTCGTCTTTGACTTCTCTGCGACAATTTTCCGCAGGATTTCCACGGACTTAAGCTGGTTTGTCAGGGCCGAACGTACTTCGAAGTGCGTTGAACCGAACCAGAAGTTCGTGAACTCGCAGAGCATCAGCGAACACTTCAGTCCCTTCTCTCCGTTACCCCTCGGAAGGTCGATGCGTTCCGTTGAAAGCGGCTTCTCCTTCGACACGACGGCGTTCCCGTAGGATCCACCGCCGTACGTCCGTGCCGCCGCATACTCGACGTTCATGCCCGTCAGTTGCGCGATCTCAGCCGGGGTGTCCGCGCCATGTACGCGCCTCGACTTACAGTTCACCTCGTTCAGCCCAAAGACGTCAAGCCTTGCGCTCTCCACGTAGTCCAGCATCCGGCGAATGTCGTATCTGCCGTCCTTCCCCTCTCCATGGTGGATGTTGTAGGTGGCGAGCCGCAACAGCGGTGCAGTCATCGCGCACGGAGAAGCCACCACGGAAACCGTCGCCGCTATCGGGTTGTGGTCGGATGCCACATAATTGTGAATGATATGCGTCTCCTTCGTCCGAACGGCGGCCGCATGGGCGGTATCCACGGCAAGGTAATCGATGCAATGTTCCCTTGGCCTTTTGACAAAGTCGTGGCCGGTCTGCCAATCCTCGCGTGAAAGAATCGTCATGAATCCGCGCATTGCCTTCAGCACGTCCGACTTAGGTCTGGCGTTCCAGTCGCCCGAAAGAAACACTGGTTTTGACTTGGCCTTTTCAGTGACGATACCCCGGATAATCTCCACGGACTTCATCCTGTCTGGTTCGGTTTGCGGATTGTTCCGTCCAAGATGCGTCGTGCCAAACCAGCAGTCCGCAAACTCGCAAAGGACCAGAACGCGGGGTTCACTTCCGCCCGGCAGCGGAATGCGCTCCACCGAAAGAGGCTTCTCCCGTGAAAGCACCGCGTTGCCGTAGTCGCCACCTTGATACGGTATCGCCTTTGCGAATGTCACATGCAATCCCGCAAGCCGTCCGATCTCCGCCGGCTGGTCGATGCCTCCAGAACGCTTCGCAACCCGGCGGTCGAGTTCCTGCAACCCGACGTAGTCCGGCACCTCGGATACGATGACCTTTGCCGTGCGGGCGATGTCAATCTTCCCGTCTGCGCCTGCGCAGTGGTGTACGTTGTAACTCATCAGCTTGAGTTCACGCGCCTGTGCCGACGAAAAGACGGCGGAAAACAGCACTGCCGACATGGTGGTCACGGTTATTTTCTTGAGGGTATTCATTTGAGACGCTAGTAAACAATTGCACCCCCTCTTTCGCGTCGCCCTCGAGCCAGGCCACACAGCCTGACGGAACCCGACGAACGTTTTCCGCAGAGGTAGAATCACAATATGGACAGTATACCCTATTTCACTTTTTATGCACAAGGGGGAAAATGAAGAGCGATTTTTACGCGGCGGCGAGACACCAAAAGCCCTTATTCTCCTGCCCATTTTTGCCGTTTCCGCCATTTCAAATGAGCGAAAGTTCCATCGTTTCCCGTTTAGGCCCACGCGGCGCGGACGAATGCCTGGAGGTTTTCGCTCTTTGTCTGAGGTCCGAGGGCGCAGCCGGAGCAGAGGACAAGTCCACCCTTGCCACGGAAGAGGTCGCAGACCTTCCTCGCTTCCGCGTACACCTCATCTGGCGTGCCCGTCAGGAAAAGCGAGGGATCGACGTTTCCGGAGAGCGTGAATTTCCCGTGCGCGATTTCGAATACGCGCTCCGCGTCCGTCTTCCAGTCAAGTTCGTAAGCGGGGCAGCCGGTTTCCACGAGGTCGGGGAGAATCGGGTTCACGTCGCCACAGATGTGGCAGAGGTAGGGGATGCCTCGCGCCTTGAGGTCGGCGGCGAGGCGTGTCTCGCGTTCCTTTGCGAACTGGCGGAAAAGGGTAGGGGAAATGACGCTGCATCCTTCGGAACTGTTTCCGTAGCTCGTCATGTGCGCGCCGGTGGCGAAACAGAGTTCGTGCATTTTGAGAGAGAGACCGTAGGTGGCGTCGAGCAAACGGTTGATGTCCTCTTCGTAATCTTCATCGAGAAGGTCCATCAAGAACTCGTCCATGCCGGTGAGGATACATGCCAGCGAGAACGCGCCTTGATCTGCGTTGATGCGGATGAACCGGTCGTTCTCATTACCCCATGCGACGAGGCGTTCGGCGGCTTCGAGGTAGTGTCGGATGCGCTCCGAGGTAAGAAGGTCGACGGACTTCACCTTGTCCGGCAGTTCCTCAAGCGGCACAGGTTGCGTCCCCTTCGCGACGGCGGCAAGGTCATCGGGGTACATCACGTCCGCGCCGCACGCCGAGGCGAGAAGTGCCGTATCGACATCGAGCAACACGCAGTCGAGGTCGTACTTGATTGTTGCCTCGGTCATGGTCTTTACCATCACGTCGGGACTCTCGCGGAATTGTTTCTGCGTGAATCCCGCCTCGCGCACGGCCATCATGAAGTTGTGCGCCATCACGGGTATGCGTTCGACGGCCTCGCCCGCGAACGCCCTTCTGACCAGTTCGATTCTTTCGCTCATTTACCATTTCTCCCTATAGCACATCGCACCTTACTTAACCAAGACCATTTCGGTCGGCGAGAGCGTGATGGTCACGGAATCGCCTTCGATCTTGAACTTGTTGAACGCTTCGCGGCCCTTGGATGTGACCGTCCAGGCTTTCGCCTTGTCCGAGAGTTTCACGCCCGACGGCACTTTCCACTTGCGGTCGCGGTAACCCTTCTCGGAATACGCCACAAGTGCATTGTTGCCGAGCCACAGGGCGGGGATGAGCATGTCGCTGCCGTCGGAAAGGATCTCGCCGACCTTCGCGACGTTCAGCCTCCCGCCCTTCCACATCGTGCGCACGCCCATTTCAAACACGCCGATACTTCCGCCCTTGCCCTCGATCAGCGCCTGGCGTCCGAACGAGTTGAGGTACTGGCTGATAAGCGTCGTCTTGCAGAACCCGCGCTTGAAGATGTCGAACGCCTTTGCAAGGTCGGTGTTGCTGCGGAACAGGGCCTCGCCGTTCACGTTGCTGCCGAAGGCGCACAGACTGCCGTAAACGTTGCCGCCACACGCCTGCGATGCCTTGAGGGAGAGTGCGTACTCGCGAGCGTTGTAGTGCCAGAACATCGGAAAGTACCCCTCGCGCCCGCCGCCAATGTCCATGCCGGCGACGCCTTCCGTGGTCACGTCGATGCCCTTTGCGTCAAGGTACTTCACGATGTTCCGCTTTGCGTCGATGTCCTGTTCGCGCGTATGGCCGTGCCACGGGCTGATGGGCGAGCGGAACTTGATGGAATGTCGCCCGTTCGCCCCGACGACCGGGAACGGCACGGCATTGTGGAATGCGTCGATGTGGATCGTGCCCGCCTCGCGGATGGGTAGGAGGTCGCACAGCCGGTCAAGGCGCTTCTGCACAAGTCCCTTCTCCCATTCAGCCGCATAACTCACCTTGTACGCCCAGTCGCCGAGTATGTACGTACCGTCCTTCTCGCGTGCGAGCACGTCCGCGCGGACATACTCCTTGAAGAGCGGACTGTCGTCGTATGCGTCGAAGAGGTTCACGTGCAGGCTCACCGCCGTGTGGTATTCCTTTGCCTCCCGCATGAGCCAGCGGACGCTGGCGAGCGGGTCTTTGTCGCACGCGCGGGCGATGGCCCTGTTGCCCTCAAAGAAGGCGGGGTACTTCGAGTCGTGTCCGTTGTACTGCCAGCCGACGAGATAGACGATCTTCGGCATTCCGAGCGTGAGCGCGTCCATGCCCTTGATCACTTCAAGCGCCGTTTCGCAGTTCATGCAGACCTTCTGCTTGCCGTTGTCGCGCATCTTGTATTTCCCAAGGTGCTCCGGCTCGTACTCCGCCTGCGAGAGGAAGAGTTTCGTGACGTACGTCTTCGAGTAGTCGTACCGGGGATGGATAGCCCATTTGAAGTCCGCCTGCTTGAACGCATTCGTCTTGACCGGTCCCTCAAGCGTGAACACGTCCACATTCGCCGCGCCCGTCGCAGCAAACGTGGAGGCTAGGGTAATTGCACATAGAACTCTGTATTTCATGTCTTTCTCCATGAGACTTTCTCCCATAATCCGCAAATCGCATGAATCATGGGGAAATCTTGACGACTCCAGACGACACGACCTCCACCGTATGGCGTGAACCGTCTGGCAGAATGACTTTGACGGTACGAGGATCGGACTCTCTCTTGCTGTTGTACGCTTGCTGTCTCAGCACCAGCTTCGTCACCACCCCGTTCTTCATCTCGAACTCGACCTCGTACCCGCCCTCGGCGGGAAGCCTGAACGACCAGTCTTTCCACTCCTTCGGCACGCCTGCGCCGATGCGGCACTCGCCATCCGCCTCCATGAGCAGCATCGAGTTGATCGCGTAGAGGCAGTTTCCCGCCGCCGTCATGAACCACGGACGGCACTCCGCGACACCCGGCTCGTTGATCTCCCAGTATTCGCCCCACACGCCAGCCGACGTGCCCGCCTCCCGAATGAGCGGCAGGACCTTCTCGCCCTCGCCCGCGCGCATCGCCCCCATCGCCATCGCGGCGGCGTACCACGGACAGATCTTCTTTCCCGTCGCGTACATGTTTCCCGCCTTCACGCCGTGCGCAAGGAACCAGTCCACTGCGGCGGTCTGCTCCGGGTGGCCCTTCGGAAAGATGGGGAACGGGAAGAATCCCGCCATCACGCCCATCGAGACGGCGTTGAGGTCGTTCGCGGCGGCGGCGAAGCGTCCGTCCTTCACGGGCAGGGACTTCTCAAGACGGGAGGCGATCCTGCGCCAGTTCTTCGCGTCCTTCGCGTCAACCCCAAGGCGGTCCGCCGCTTCCGCCGCGAGGCGCATCGTGTCGATCACGCCGCACGTCGTCATGAATGGACGCACCTTCGCGACGCAGAGGCGTTCGAGGTCCGTACACTTGCACACGAACGACGAGCCGTCGGGCGCGTCGTACACGCAGTGGATCGCGTAGAACCTCGCACATTCGCGCATCACCGGATACGCCCGCTCGCGCAGATATTTCTCATCATCCGCGTACCGCGCGTTCAGCGCACACGTGCGGGCGATGGCCGACATGTGGAAGATGTGGTCCAGCCAGTAGCCGATCGGCGCCCACTCGACCTTCGGGTCCTCGATGCTCGTCCACACCCACCGCGCACCCGCGCCGATCACGCGGCTCTTCGCCATTCCGAGCGTGTGGAAGCGGTAGTCGCTCGCCCGCCGCGCCTCGTCGAAGTGCCCCGCCGACAGAAGTCCCTGCACGGCGTACATCTCGTCGAACGCGAAGATGCCGCCCTGGAAGTGCGATGGCAGAAGCCCCACGGGAATGGACCATTTCGTCACGTTGCACTTCAACTGGTATTCCGCCATGCGCCGCATGGACATGACCTCCGCGTCCGGCACATTCACCTCCGAAGCGGAATAGTACTTCGCCCACGCGGCGGCATGACGCTCCGCGAGCACGGCATACGTTCCGGCGTAGGGCTTGCCGAACGAGATGAACGTGACGAACGCGCCGCCCTCCTTCGCGTTGCGGACGGTGATGCGCCCGTTGTCGATCTTCTTCCCGAACACCTTGTACGAAAACGCCCGACCGTCTGGAAGGTCCTCCCATTGCCCCTGTATGCGCTCGTCCTCCGGCGCGAAGTACTCGATCCCGGCCTCGACACGCTGCGCGCCTGAAAACGTCTGGCGGATCGCGATCACGTCCGCGCCGTGGGCGACGAAGGTCTCGATGGTGCGCACCACGTCGCCGAACTCGCTCACGACGGTGGTCTTCGCCGCTGTCGGGTCGAGTGACTGGCGCCAGCGGTCCGGCACGTCAAGGGACATACCGTCCACCCTGAGCGTCGGACGGTACCAGCCGTGGCCGTAAAGCGCGTATTTCGGGCCGCCCATCCTCTTTCCCAAGATGAAGATCCCGTTGGACATTCCCCGCCGGCGTTCCTTCTTCGGCGCGGACACCCCGCCGCTGAAATCGACCGTCATGCACAGACTGCCATTGGAAAGCATCGCGGGCACGTACCTCGGCGGCGCGTTCGTCCCCTCGCCGCACACGGTGCGCCCATCCGCAACGGTCAACCCCGCCACGGCGATCACAGCCACCAGCAGAACATACAGTTTCAGATTGCTCTTCATTGTTATTTTCCCATCGTCTAATCGGCAAACAGATAGGCACCCGGGACGGCGACCAAATCAGATGAACATTGCCATGTAGTGCGGCAACGTGATCTTTTTTCCTGAAACACCGACATTTCCGTCAATGAACTTGTATCCGTACGGCACCTGCGGATTCTCAAGGGCCTCGTTCAGCGAAATGGTCGCGCCATTGAACGCCTTGACCTCGACCGGCACGATTCCGCCATCGCGCTCAATCGCAAACTCGACTTCACGTGCGCCGTCCTCGCTTTTGAAGTAGTAAAGCGGGATGCCCTTACGGTCAAGCACACCGGCGATCAGATTCTCGTAAAGGCCGCCCTTCGCATTTCCTTTCAGTCTTCCGGAGTACAGAAGCCCTTTCGTTTCCGTGCCATACAAGGCCGAGAGTAGGCCGATGTCAGAAAGGTACAACTTGAACCATCCATCGCGGACTTGCACGTTGAGCGGCACTTCCGTCACCGTGACGTTCTGCGCACGGGAGGCGAACGAAGCATCGCAGAGCCAATCCACGGAGGAGGCGTACTTGCGTTCGCTGCCGCCTTTCTCCACCTCCGCATACTTGAACTTTCGGTTCTCCTTTGCCAGAAGACGCGGGATCGCGCGGTAGCAGGCTTCAATCTTCGGAATGTCGGTCGTGTCCGCGTACTTGTGGATGTCGTCGATATACGAAGCGAGTATCTTCTCCTGTTCCTCCTGCACCGGGCCAAAATCCCCGACTTCGACATACGCCTTCACGACAGCCGGCATGCCACCGACAATCATATACTCCCTCAATAAGTCCAAATACTTGCGGTTCACCGCGTCGGGAACAACCTCGCGCCGCGCACAGTACCCCCGCAACACTTCGATGGCCTCTTCCGTCACGCCCCTCGCCCAGAGGAATTCCTCGAAATCAAGGGAATGCATCGTAATCTGCCGTTCGTATCCGACTGGAATGGACTTCGGTTCGTGTCGGACACGGTTCTTTTTGTTCTTGTACTTGATTCCAAGCAGAGAGCCCGAGGCGATGACATCGTAGCGCCCGTCCAGCGCGAACGACTTCAATGCCGTCCGCGCATTCGCGCACTCCTGTATCTCGTCGAGGAAAATCAGTGTCCGACCTGGCAAGAGACGTCGCGACGCATCGTATGCGGAGATCTTCCGATAGAGATCTTCCGCCTTGAGGCTTCCGTCGAATATTGAACAGGCGTCCGGATCCAGGATGAAGTTGAACTCAATGAAACTCTCGTACTGTTCCCGTCCGAACTTTTCGATGATGAAGGTCTTTCCAATCTGCCGAGCGCCTTTGACAAGAAGGCACTCCTGATGCCGTGTGGTTTTCCATTGCATCAATCTGTCATAGAATTTTCGCTTGAGTTCTACCATTGAAACTCCTGTTTCCAAGATGGAAAAATTGTATCAAATACCTAAGCAGATTGTCAATATGCAACTTTTTGAACTCATCCAACAGAAGAATTTGCAACTTTTCGGAATGTATGCGAGTCGATTTTTGCAACATCTGGACTATATCGCCGAACTTACTCACGACGGTAGTCTTCGCCACCGTCGGGTCGAGCGACTGGCTCCAGCGCCCCGGCACGTCAAGGAACGTTCCGTCGACCTTGAGTGTCGGACGGCACCAGCCGTGTCCGTAAAGTGCGTATTTCGGGCCGCCCATCCTCTTCCCCAGGATGAAAATCCCGTTGGACATTCCCCGCCGGCGTTCCTTCTTCGGCGCGGACACCCCGCCGCTGAAATCGACGGTCATGCACAGACTGCCATTGGAAAGCATCGCGGGCACATACCTCGGCGGCGCGTTCGTCCCCTCGCCGCACACGGTGCGCCCATCCGCCGACCAATGCATCCCGCAGTGCAACAAGCATGAACTCGATGAACCACCTTCATCACTTTGCCCACTACGCGGCGTAGAGCCAGTGCTGGATGTCGGAATAATAGTTCAACGCGTGATCGAGCGTCGGGAAGGACAACTTCGACAGCGCTTCGGAGATGGAACCGTAGCGCTGCTTTAGGAGATCGCTGAAACCCTTCATCGAGAGTGTCCAGACCCCATCATTCACATAGTTGCGCAGAATCACCTCGGCAAGTGCCCGCTGCTGCGGAGTGAGCAAGGCCAGCTTCTCCGCAAGGCGTTCCGCCCTCATCGCCCGCTTGATCGGCGCAACGGCATACACGAGATCAAGAGTGACATCAAGGACATCGTACTCCTGCCGTTCGGTCTTCTGCTGGATCTCGCGCAGCTTCTCCTCGGTAAAGCCCAAAGCGGCCAGTTCCTCAAGCAGATTGCCCCGATCCTCCATCTCCTGCCATTTGCCGCGGAGTCCGTTCTCGTCCTTGGTGAAACGACGGATTGCATTCGCAAAACGGACCAGAAACTCCTTCACATCCAGCATCTCGTTGTCGAGAATGACCTTGTCCTCCCAGGTCGCGGAAATCTGCCTTCCGTCCCAGAGGTCGATTGTCACGGACTTCTTCGGCGGCTTGGGGCAGACACACGGGCTGCATCCGCAGACCTTGCAGACCTGCTTCGGCCGCGGCGGTTTGGGCAGGCCCTTCTCGCATACGCACGGCGCACGCCCGCACTTCGGGCAAATCGTCGGCCCGTCCCAGCCGTCATCTTGGAACCGATCGCTCGCATCCGTGAAATCATAGATGACGAAATACGGCTTGCCCTCATAAAGATGGGTGCCGCGTCCAATGATCTGCTTGAACTCCACCAGACTCTTCACCTCGCGCATCAGCACAATCGAGCGGACATTGCAGGCGTCCACCCCCGTCGTCAGTTTCTGGCTCGTCGTGAGAATCGTCGGCACCGGCAGGTCGGAGTTGCGGAACTCGCGGAGATACTGGTCGCCCGTCGCGCCGTCATCCGCCGTCACACGCTCGCAGTAATGCGGATAGTCAATGCCGTGATTCTTCGCCTCCTCGCGAATCGCCTGAGCGATGATCGCCGCGTGTTCCTGAGTCGCGCAGAACACCAGCGCCTTCTGGTCGAACGGCATCACCTTGAACAGCTCCTCGACCATGTGGCTGTCACGCTTCGGAATCACGAAATGCTCGCGCTGAATCTTGTCCGGCGAATAGGTGACGTTCTCATCCACCTTCTTCGGATCGGATATCCTGTCCCCGTCGACCTTCCTGTAGTCCTTAATCGTCGATTCGCACTTCTTGACGCGGTAGGGCGTGAGGAATCCGTCCTCAATGCCCTGACGAAGCGAATAGGTGTAAACCGGCTTGCCGAAATACTTGTAGGTATCGCGGTTGGTGTCACATTTCGGCGTGGCCGTCAGCCCCACGTGCGACGCGCTTGCGAAATACTCAAGCACCGCATGCCATTCGCTTTCGTCGTTCGCCCCGCCGCGGTGACACTCGTCGATGATGACGAGGTCGAAGAAGTCCCGCGGAAACTTCTCGAACTTCACCTTCGGCTTCTCGGCCTCGCCCTCGGCCGCATTCTCGCATTCGCCCTCCCCGCCCAGCAGCGTCTGGTAGAGCGTGAAATAGACGATGCGGTCCAGCGGCGGGTTGTCCACCGCCGCCTTGAGCCGATAGCAATCCCCCTCGGCGAACGCAAAGCTGTCGAGCGCCTGGTCCGCAAGGATGTTGCGGTCGGTCAAAAAGAGGATGCGCGGCTTGCGAAGCCCCATCCCCTGCCGCGTCCACTTCGCCGCGACAAGCTTGTGGCAAAGCTGATAGGCGATGAACGTCTTGCCCGTTCCGGTCGCGAGCGTGATAAGCGCGTTCTTCCTGCCCGAGGCGAGCGCCTTGATGACGCCCTCGACCGCCCGCTCCTGGTAATAGCGGATGCCGCGGTTGCCCGCGAACGACCACGGGATTTCGCGGCAAATCTTCTCTAAGAGCGAGACCGTTTCCTTGTCCAACACCGACATCAGCTCGGTCGGCGTCGGGAAGCCGTCCAGTTCGACCGTCGAAGTGGTGCCGAGCGTGAGGTCCATGCAGAAGACCAGCGAGCCGTTCGTCGCGTAGGCGAACCGGACCCCCAGCGCCGCGGCATACTTCCGCGCCTGCGCCTCGCCCGCGCGGTAGTTCTTGTCAGACGCCTTCGCCTCCACGACTGCAATCCGCCGGTTGCCGTACATTAGCACATAGTCGGCGAATTCGGGATTGTGGCTCTGCCCGTCCTCCTGGCTGACAGGCCCCGGCGCAATCGTCTGCTCGACCGCCACCTTCGCCGGCAGCGACTCCCACCCCGCCGCCCTCAGCGCCGGATCTATCAGATCGTGTCGAACTTGTGCTTCGTTCATAATTCGCTCCTACCGGACACCGCAAGCGGTGTCATCAAGAAACCACCTCCGGCCCAGTGGCCTTCCAGTAAACCGCCCAGCCTGCCCGAGCCGCCGTTTCGCCGCCCCGCTCTCCTTTCGCAAGAGCTTGCCCATGCGACCGGGAAAGCCCGACCCGCTCTCCTGTCGCAAGGGCTTGCCCTTGCGAAATCTTCGCCGCCTCCGCGTTGAGATCGAGGCAGGCCGCGCGCGAAAACTCGACCTCGCTGTTGCCCCTCGCGATGATGGCGGCGCGGCGGTCGCGAATCGCCTCCAGCCACATACTGCCGACCTTGTAGTCGTGGGGTATCGCCGACGGCAGAATCTCGATGATCTTGCCGCGCGGGTCGCCTAACAGCAGATCGCGGATCGCCTTCTCGCCCGGGCTGATCCAGCCGCCGATGAAAACATAATCGCCGATCTTCGCCTGAATGCGGCGAACGGCCTCGTCAATCTGCCGCGCCGACAGCTTGCGGCTGATACGCAGAGCAACCATCGGCGTTTCGCAATTCAGAAGCTCGACCGCCCCGATGCCGCGCCAGAACTCGTCGGTCGAAAGCCGCCACGCGGCGAGCGGCTCATGAATCGCGAGGAACTCGGGCTGATTCCAGCGAAGCTCGTACTTGAGCGGATTGTAGTCGATATAGCGGTTGACCGCCGCGATCATTTCCTTTGACTGGCAGAGCCAGTCGTGGTAACCCTGCTGCCACAGGGAGCCCGACTCTCCGCAGATTTCGTGGTAGTCCTTGGCGCACAGGCTCTTGAAGCTCCCGATCGCCCGCCCGAGCGTCGTCAACGGCTCGGCAAGCCCTGCGCGAAGATGAAGCTGAAGATGAACGTGGTCGGTCATCACCACCGAGTTGAAAAGCCGAATGCCGGGGAACTCGCCGATTTCCCGAAGCCGCCGCGCCACGGCCTCGCCAAGCGGCGTCTTCACGAGCCTGGCGTCGCGAATCGCGCCGAACAGCGGCCGCCTCGGCTCGACGACGATGGTAATGAACAGCGCCGCGCCACGCGAATAGTCGTAGCCGTGAAAGCGGCGAAAGTGGCCGGCGCTGTTTTTAGTCGCATGGGCAGGCCCACGCGACCGGGAAAGCCCGCCCGGCTGTCGTGCCGCTTCGCTGCCCCGCTGTCCTGAAGCAAGGGCTTGCCCTTGCGAATCCCGGGCTTGCCCTTGCGAATTCCCCGGCGCCCTCATTCAAACGCCTCCTTCAGAATCGCCTTGCACTCCGCCGCGGACGGCAGCTTCTCCTCCTCGATGTTGGGGTTCACCACCGAAAGATCGAAGGTCTCCCGGTCGATCTTCGCCGGGTCAACTGTCCAGTAAGCCGAGGGCTTGCCCTCGGCATCCAGCGGATAGGCCCACTCGCTCCACCGCAACCGCCTGGGCAACGCCGGTTCATACTTCTTCAAAACATTGTCAATCGCCTTGAAAACGCTCGCCGCAGACATCGCATTTTGTTCTTTAGCCAAATTCTTCGCCATCTTCATCGTCCCGCTTTACATGAAGTCTGTAAACGATTGCCTCAACATGGCGGGGAGAAATATATCAAATCGGCAGGATGAATGAAAGCGCAGACGAAAAATTTTCAACGGGCGGGACGCCCGTTGTCCCAGTCAAGCCGTCTGGAAGGCGGCTTTTCCCGGCAAGGACCGGGTCAGCGGACGATGATGTATGTGCCCGTGTTGTGGATGGCGCTGAGGATTCCGTTCGTCAAGCGCAACACGACTGGCGGTTTTGTTTCGGTCACCAGCTCGAAACCCTCAAGTGAAATCCCTGTCGCATCCGTCAGGTCGAGCAGCGGCACACGCCCGGAGAACACGGGCATCTCAATCCTGATCTTCCCGCCGTTGATTCCGCTCACCGCGCCCGTGATCTTGAGCATGGACGGCGACGCGCCGTATGCCACAGTTCCGATCTCAAGCGTGCCAGCAGCCGTGCCGTTCGCCGCAAGGCTGATCGAGGGCGCCGCGTCCGCGCCGGTAACGTCGAACTCGATCCTGTCCGCCCGCAGGGTGTAGGGCTGGTTGGACGCGCCGGACGCGCTCACGCTCACGGCGGCATTGTCCGCGAACGTGACGGTTCTCACCTCTACGGCGTCATTGGCCCCGGCCGCCACACGCAGCGCGTCGTTCCCCTTGAACGTCACGTCGCCATACCCCGCCGCGCCCGATGAATCGCCCGTCTCGTACTCCAGCGAAAGGTCGTAGAGGTACTGCCGCGCGACCGCAGCCCCCGTTCCGCCGGAGAACGAGAGCCAGGCGAACTTCTCGCCGAACGCCTGTGCGAGATCCACATCCTGCGAAAACGTCGCCGTATTGCCGTCCTGCGTCACGGTGATCGAAAGACGTCCCGGCGTGTAGGACACAACGAAGTCCATCGGGTGCGTGTTCTTCTGGTTGACGCCGTTCAGCGACGTAACGGCCGTGCCGATCGCCCCATTCTTGATGGGCGCAATCGCGGATACTTTATGGAGCTTGATCGCCCACCCAACGGCAGTGGTGAACTTGGCATTGTTGTGACCAGTCCCCGCCACTCCAAGCGAGCCGCCACCCTCTGCGACGATCATCGGCGAGTTGACGTGGAGGAACACGGCCGCGCCATCGGCGGAAGAGCCGCTGGCGGGGTGGGTGAAGTGATACGTGCCGCGGATCTTGAACGGCGCGCCCACGTACACGCGTTCGAGGCGCGTCACCGCGCCCGTCTGGTACGTCGTCGAGTCGGTGACGCGGAATGCGGGCTTGCCGTCGATCGGCTCGTACACGGCATTCTGGATGATCCGCCACTTGGAGGTTTCATTCGACGGAGAGATGTCGAACACGCCCGCCGCCGTATCCGCCTGCGAGAAGCGGAAGTTCGTAATGCGCTGGTCGCAGACGGATCCGCCCGTTGCACCGGAGAAGCCAATCCAAGCAGTGGAGGCCCCAAGCGCCGTGAGAAGGTTGACATTGTTCGTGAACGCCACGAACTTGTTCCCTGAATAGATATGCTGCACGAGCGTGCCTTCGCCGTCGTATGTCACGCATACGTCCACACCGCCCTGAATGGATATCCCGCCAAGCGCCGTGTTCAAGCCCGTCTTGCTGCCGTTGCTGATCCAGCCGGCCGAGTCGGTCTGGTGGATGTTGTACGCCGCACCGACGGAAGGCGTGATGCCGCTCACGCCGAGGGCGCCGCCAGTGGCACCTAGCGCATCAAGGGCGCTTGCGCCGTTGTGCAGGAAGAACGTGAAGCCGTCCGCAGGGGAATTCGGGACATCCACCGTCTTGTAGGTAAAGCTCGCGACCCACGGACGCGTCACGCTCACGCGCTTCCTCCAGAACGCAGACGCGCCCTTGTACGTCTCCGCAGGCGTGAGCTGCAGTTCGTTGTCGTCAATCAGCGTTGCCGTTCCGTTCAGCTTGAAGTCGGAGAAGCCGGACACGGCCGTGCCGGCGCCCGTCCCGTAAAGCGCAAGCGTGGCGTCCTCCACCGTGACGGGCACCGATCCGGCGACCTTGTAGTCAAGCGTGGCGCCGTTCTCTGCGGACAGTTCGTCCACGCCAGGAACCGGCCTGTCTATCGTCGTGTTGCTGCCGCCGGCGAACCTGACGGTACCGGGGCCGTAGATGGGCGCGTTGCCGAAGGCGTCCGTTGCGCTGCCGGCGAAATCCACGAAGATGTCGGACTTGTTGTTGATGGATGCCGTGGAGGCGAGCAGACCGGACGTCGCAAGGCGCAAGGTTCCCGCCTCGACCGTCGTTGCGCCGGTTAAGGTCTGGGCCTGGGCGAGCGTGAGCGTGCCGGCCCCCTGCTTCTTCAGCGCACCCGTGCCGCTCACGACGTCGGAGAACGTTGCATCATTCGGTGTGTTCAGCACGACCGTGCCGGGCGAGGATATTCCGCCCGTTGACGCCCACGAGAACGCATCTGCGCCGCCGATGGTGAAGATTGTGCCGGCGTTGCTCACCTTGAATGCTCCGTTGTAGGTGTTGGCGGGCCCCGTGAGCGAGAGATGTCCGCTGTCGGTAATCGTGAATGCGCCCGTGCCGCCAAGTCCGCCCGGCACCGTGAGCGTGTAACCGCCCCAGGCGTGCAGCGTCATTCCGTTCTCTCCCACCCAGATGCCGCGCTTGGCGTTGAGCGTGGTGTTGGCGTTGCCTTGACGCACGACGCCGCCGTCCACCACGATGTTTCGCGCATCGAACACCGCCGGCACGGCGCCGAAGCCGTCGGCACCGGCCACGAAAACCCTGCCGGCGTTCGTGATCACCGTTCCGCCGGAGTAGGTGTTGGCGGAGTTGGAGAGGTTGACCAGTCCCGGGCGATCAACAACGACCGCCGTCGCGCCGCCCACGTCGGCAAGCACGCCGGGCTTGAGACCGGTGTAACTGGAGGTGTACGTCGTGTTTCCTCCGCCGAGCGTGTATTCGCCGTCACGCGGGGCCACCGTGCCGGTCTGCGTGATGGAGACGTTGCCAATCGTGCCAAGACGGCAATTCGGGAAACGCGAGAGATCGACGTTGCAGCCCTCGCCGCCCGCGCTGATGAAGACGAACGCGGGATTGGAGTCTGCCGTGACGTGCGTCTGGAGGAAGTTCGCTCCGACTGCGGCGGCAAGTTCGATCGACACCCCTTCGCCGAGCGTCACGTTGCCGGTGCCAGCGGCGTGCGCATGGGCAAGGCGCAGACTGACGTCACCCGAGACCTCGATCGGGCCGGACATCTCGGAGTTGTCCGCTGCAAGGGTCATCACGCCGCCACCAACAGAATCCGTGATCGTAATGCGCGCGGGAATGCCGTTCGTATCCGCCACGGGCGTGTTGAGGACACCCGTTTGACCGAACATGTCGAACACGTAATGGTTCCCGTAGGGGATGATCTTTCCGTTGAATCCGCTGCCGTTCCAGATGGCGAGCTTAAGGTTCGGGTATTCGCTCAGGTCAATCGTTTCGTTCGCGTTGTTGCCGTGCAGAACGAGCGTACCGCGAGAGTCCTTGGAAATAAACTTGAGGATGTTTTCCGCGCCGCCCACGATGTCGCCGCTCACATAAGCGCCTTCCGCGACGTTGATCGTCACATCCGCGTCGGCGGCAAAAAACTTCGTGAACGTGAGGCATCCGGCAAGGACGTCGATTTCGCCGCTGATGCCGCCCAGGTCGCCCGACACCGTGAGGTCGCCGCCGCCCGTCTTGACGAGATGCGCCGTTCCATTCTCGGTCACGTTCGTGAGGGCGGCCAGGACGTAGGAGGCACCGCCGGAGGGAATGTCGAAGGTTATGGCGTCCTCATACGTGACATGCAGAGCAGTATTGAGGATCGGCGAAGTGGTGGCATACGACGCCACGGGGTAGAGTTCGAGCACGCCGTCGTGTACGTGCAATGTGCTCTGCCCGGTGTGGCCGCTCCATGTGGGGGAGTTGTTCCACATCTGCATGCCGCGCGCCTTGATGCGTCCGCCTGGCTCAAGCACGAGGGAAGTGTTGCTGCCCTCGCCCACGCCCAGGGGATACTGACGCACGACGACCGTGCCTGCGACACGTGCGGTGCAGTTGGCACCCTGCGACCCGAACATGAGCATGCCGCTCTCCAGATAGCCGCCCTTCTCGACGACGACAGTGCAGTTCGCCCCCGGCTCCGCGCCAAAACGGAGCCATGTCGAGTTCGCGTCAATCACGATCATGCCGTTCGTCTTGACGGTCACGTCTGCGGAACTCCCCGCACCCCTGGCGAAGCACAGCTCCTTGTTGCTGGAAATGCGCGCCTCGTTCACGCCGCCGCCAAGGACGAGAGTCGAGGTCCCCGCCACGGCGGAACTCCCGAAGTTAAACGAGGCGTCATACGCCACAACGCCCTCGCGCACGTCGAAGTTGAGCGGCTCGGCAAATGCCGTCTTCGGCTTCAGCGTGCCGGATCCGGTCTTCACCAACTCGTCCGCGAGAATGGGTCCGCCGGACAACGTGTAGTCCTTCGTGCCGCCCACGGACATGGAGGCCGTCTCCACCGCGCTGGGCGCCGTGATCGTCTCGACGTAGTTCTGCTCCGCGCCGTCGAACGTCACCGGCCAGCCAGCCGTGAACTCGGTGGTCTGCGCGCCCAGCTGCCACGAGGCCGTGTTCCATGTGTCGTTGGCAGTCTGCGGACGCCAAAGCACTCCCGCCCCAGAGTTGAGGAACGTTGACACCCCCGTGGTCACCTCGTTGCCTTGGTCGGGCGTCAGCACGAACGCGAAATGGTATGTCGTCCCCGCCATCGTACCGGGGAACGTCGCCGAGAAATCGCCCGGTGCCGTCAACTCGCCTGCAGCGACCGTTCCGCCCTCCAGCGCCGTCGTCACGCCCCACTTGAGCGAAACGGAAACGCTTGAAGCCGACGATGCCAGGCGCGCAAGCGTACCAGTGACCCGGATGCCGTCAGCCGTCTGGCGCGCGGAGAGTACGCGGCCCGCGCAGTCCCACGCGGAGTTCGCCGTCGCCGCGCCGGCCACCGCGAAGCTCGCGTTCGCCACGGAATCGTGTTCGGCCTTGATCCAGTCGGCGGACGCGATTCCGTCGTAGATGCGGATTTCGTCCATGTCGCCGAGAAAGTTGGATGTATGCGTTGTCATCGCGTAGCCGCCCACCGTCCAGTTGTTCTTGCCTTCGTCGTCCAGCGACTTTGCGGAAGCGTTCGAATAGACCGACGTCCCGTCGAAGTAGGTGTTCACGCTGCCGGTCGTGACGTAGGAGAACGCCACGTGCGCCCATTGGTCCTTGACGAGTGCGCCCTTGCCGCTTGTTCCCTGGTGTGTGGACTGGACGGCCACCGACATGTACTTCCCTCCCTCGCAGATGAGCAGATACCCCGTTCCGCCCCACGTGCCCTTGCTTGCGGCGATAATCGCGGTGCCGCTGGTGGTGCCAGCACCGGCAGATCTGTACCATGCGGAGAACGAGAAGCGCGTCTTGTCCGCAAGGGTGTTGTTCTTGATCGGATTTGGCACGTTCAGTCCAATCGTGTTTGCCGTGGGCTTGTGTACGCCGCCGCCCACGATGCCGCT
Organism: Kiritimatiellia bacterium; assembly: GCA_017962315.1. GTDB lineage: Bacteria > Verrucomicrobiota > Kiritimatiellia > RFP12 > UBA1067 > RGIG8368. Next base: position 16,484 of record JAGCVN010000106.1, on the reverse strand, counting down.
TCCGGCCGTGGCGCTCACGCCGCCTCCGTTCGCCACGGCAAGTGCCTTCGGGGAGGAGTCGGACAATCCCGTGCCGCCATGGACCACCGTGATGTACTTCGTCCACACGTCCCTCGCATTGACGGCGGGCAATGTCGTGGGATCGCCCACGCCATAGTACAGATGCACGGCGGTGGCGGTGCCGGAGAGCGTGGGCACCTTCACCCACACGGACGATTCGCCGGACGTGTCCCACGTGTCGATCTCGTGCGGCAGAAGTTCGCCCGTGGCGTCCGTGAAACGCAGGTCGGCGCCGTTCGCGTCGCAGTCGGCGTACGAGAACCCGGAGATCGATTCAGAAAGGCGTATCAGGACGGGGAATCCATCAAGCGCGGTCGCCCCCTGATATCCCGACACGGTGAACGTGCAGGTGCGCGAGAACGGCGCGAGGTCCAACCCTACACCGTAGGCGCAAGCCGCAGCAATCAGCGCCACGCAAAAAGCGACTTTGCCACTCGTTTGCTTTGTTTGCATGCCTGTTTCCTTTCCTTTAAATCCAATGCCTTTTTACTTGAAGACGATTACAGTTATTTTACCCCTCCCCCTGCGTTTTTGTCAATTGCGAAATCAGACTTTTGAGATCGGCAGGAGGGGAGGGGCGTGGTGCGGAGCGATAACGAAATTCAGGAAATGCAATAAGTCCGCACTATTATATCGGGCTCTTCAGACATACGTGTGGGGGGGGGGCTGCCGACTTTCGGGTATTTCGCCGAAACATGGATTCTCCTTTTCCGTCTTTCGTTTGATTGAAACGCAGGGACGCGAAGTCGCAGGAAAGAACAGATTTCAAAGCACGGGTATTTTTGCGTAAGAAACGCAAAGGGGGACAGGCTGCCGTCGGCGCTGTTTTCTGGAGGGGCAACGTCCCCGTTTCCCGAATCACGCCCCTCCGTATCCACGCCGCCCCTCCCGGCTTTAGGTTCAAAAAACGCGCGAGGTTTCCCGCCCGTTGCTTTCCTTGAAAAACCGACGTTTCACACCTCGAAAATACCCTTTGCCGGTTGAGCCAGACCTACACTCATACACGAAGTCCCTTAGATCGCGGACTATGCTACTTCAGCGGGGCGCAGTTGACATGTGCGCCGATGAGTCGGCGACGATAATTGGCCGCTCGCGCCTCAAACTCCTTGAAGTCGCGCTTGGCGGGGTCGGGATACGTCCACAGCACCTCCGCGAGCGCGAACCCGCGTGGCCACATTTTCCATTCCAGCCCGTCAAGACAGAAGGTGTGCGTGGACCAGTTGCAGCACTGTCCGCCGACCACGTTCTTCCGTGCCGCAGGCTCCACGCCCTCGTATGGATCGAATCGATAGACCTTTTCAAGCGTCGTGACAGTTCCCCCGAAGTAAAAATGCGGATCTTCCGCAAGCCCCTGCCGCGCGTCGAAGTAACAGCATTGTCCGGGACAGCGCACGATTTCGTATCCCCTGTTGGCGGCCAACGCGCCAGGCCCCCACGTGCGCCAGCACATGCCCATCGTCGTCTTCGGGACAAGCGAAGAGAAGGAATCGCCTTTCGTACGGAGGAAGTCATTCCATTTTGTCCAGTCCGACGACATGAAGATCTCGTCCCATCCGATCGTCCGCCGTCCCTTCTTCGCAAGGTATTCGACGAAATACCGCGTCACCCACGGCTGGATGTCCTCCACGCCCTTCAAGCCCTTCTCCTTGATGAACGTCTGGCACTTCGGACAGGCCTTCCAGTTGCGGCGCGAACACTCGTCGCCGCCGATGTGGATCACCTCGCTCGGGAACAGCTCGCACACGTAGTCAAGTACCTTTTCGAGGAAGCGGAACGTGTCGGGATTGCCGAAACAATAGACGCCAAGGTACAATTTGCCGTCGTTGAACGTGAACACGTCGCGGTTTTTCGAATAGATTTCCTTCGGAAAGCAGTAGAGTTCCGGGTACGCGAGAATCGCCGCCGTCGAGTGGCCGGGCAGTTCGATTTCGGGCACGACGGTGATGTGGCGTTCCTTGGCGTAGGCGAGAATCTCCTTCACGTCGTTCGCGGTGTAGCACAGCGCCCCCACCTTCTCGCCGCGCCACCTCTTCGCCTGGCCTTTGAGATGCCATTCCGCGCCGTACTTCTGCAGTTCGGGGTAACCTGGGATTTCCAGCGACCAGAGCTGGTCGTCGGTGAGATGCCAGTGGAACACGTTGAACTTGAACCACGACATCTGCTTCAGGAGCTGCAGGATCGCGTCCTTTCCGAAGAAGCGCCGCGAATCGTCCAGATGCACCCCGCGCCACCTGAACTGGGGCCAGTCCCTGATTTCAAGACACGGATAGACCTTGCACTTCGCCTTCGCGTCCCAGCGCCCCGAATGGAAGAGCGTCATGTTCGCATAGAACGCGCCCGCGTCGTCGGAGTGGCGGATCGTGATGCCGTTCGTCGTGATCGACAGCTCGTACCCCTCCGGCGGAATGCCCGCCACCTTCTCCAGTTTCGGCGGTGTCTTCTCCCAATACCCGCCGCCCGTCGTGCGAATCTCACGCGGCGCAGGGATGATCGTCGCGGCCTTGGGTGTGGCGGGCACCGCAGATTCTTCGCCGACGGGGCATTCCGCAGCAATGAGCAGTCCGGAGACTACTCCTGCGGTAACGAATACGATGTTGCGGATCGTTCGTGTTTTGTACGTCATGTTCTTCTCCGATCTCAGGACATCCCGTCAGCTTATCCGTGGATCTTGACCTTTTTCCCCGTGAGGCGGCTTTCCTCGCAGGCGAAGCCGATCAGGTGGCTCTCCACGCTCGCCTCGAGGGACGACGTGAGAAGGGATGGATCGCGTTTGTCAACCGCCATCAGGAAGTCGCGCATGAGGCGGAGGTCGCCGCCGCCGTGCCCCTGCTGCTCGTAACCGGGGACGTCCTGGATCTTCATGCTCCAGTCCCTGCTCTTCCCCGTTGCAAGCTCCGTGAGGCGGAAACCGATTCCGTCGCCTTCGATCATGCCCTTCGTTCCGATGATGCGCGTCCGCCGCTGTCCCACGGGCGAAAGCCCCTCGTAGGAGAACGCCACGGAGACGCCGTTCTCGAAACGGAGCGCGGCGGCGTACTGCTCCGGCTGGTCGTTGTCGCACGCGAACACGCAGCGGCTGTAGGGCGAGGCGGCGAGGATCTTCGTCACCTGCTCGTCCGTCGCCTTGGGCGGCAGGTCGAGCGGATCCGTCCACGAGCGGCGCTTCACGTATATCTTGAGGGCCGAGTAGATGCAGTCCTTCTCGAACGGACAGCCGTCCGTGCAGCGCGCGGGCGCACCATTGGGACGATTCTTTGCGCAGAAGTACCGCAGTTCCCCTTCCGCGCTCGCGTGTGTGCAGCGCGTCCCGATGAACCAGTTGATGAGGTCGAGGTCGTGGCAGCATTTCGAGATGACCATCGGTGTGGCGATTTTGGAGTTCCGCCAGTTCCCGCGCACATACGAATTGGACGTGTGAATCTTCTCGACAAGTTCCGAGTGCTGGATCGACATGATCTCGCCGATGAGCCCACGGTCAACGGCCGACTTGATCGCCTCGAAGTACGCCGCGTACCTGAGCACGTGGCATACGCCCACGATGCGCCCGGTCTCCTTCTGCTTCGCGAGCATGGCAAGGCACTCCTTCGCGGACTGCGCCATCGGCTTCTCCACGAGGACGTCGTATCCAAGTTCCATCCCCTTGATTGTCGCGTCGCAGTGGAGATGGTCGGGGAGCGTGACGACGAGGATGTCCGCAAGTTTCCCGTTCGCGCTCGCGGCGAGGAGTTCGCGATAGTCGTGGAAACGCCGTTCGGCGGGGATCTTCCAGGCATTCGCCATCTTGTCGAGACGGTATTGGTTGGTATCCACCACGGCGACGACTTTCATCGTGCCTCGGTACTTCCTGCCATAGTGCTGATAGGCGTTACCGCGCCCGCCCGCGCCGACGATGGCGACCGTCAGCTCGCGCGAAAGTTCCGCCTTCATCGGGCGCATGGTGTAGACCAGCGGATTGTCCACCGCGGCGGACTTCTCCGCCGACGCCTTCTTCGCCACAGTTTCCGTCTCCGCGAGGCAGCCCGCCTCGGCGAGCATTGATTCCTTCAGAAACCCTTTTCTGCTCTGCATGGCTTTTCCCTCCGTGATGGTTTTCTTTCACGACGTGTTCCACAAGCGTACCGCCAATGGCATGTTGTCATTGCGTGTGCTCTCCCACCAGACGTGCGGTGGAGTATACTCTGCCGCACACATTCAAGTCAAGCGTTGTACGCGGCGGCGGAAACCTATCACCAGTGTGTCGAGGCAATTTCTCGCCGTTGTACCGGGTTGACAATCGTCCAGTGAGTGTACGTCCGATCTGCCCCGCTGCCCATGCGAATCGGAGTGTTGCGGATGAGGCACGGGATCGCGGTGTTTGGGCAGGACGGTATGATAGGGGGGCATTCGGAAAATGGGAAAGGCCGGACACATGCGTGTCCGGCCTTTCCGGTGGATCGGGTGGGCGTCACCCGATTTCGATCTTGCGGGGTTTGACCGCCGCCCGTTTCGGCAGGGTCAGGATCAACAGCCCGTTCTTGCGTGACGCTTTGACGGCTTCTCCGTCCACCTGTTCCGGCAGGTCGAAGGAGGCGCGGTAACGGACTTCCGGTGCTTCGCGGATGACCTTCGCGTAGCCTTCATAGGCACCGACCGTGTTCTCCGCCGTCACGGAGAGGGTACGGTTCTCGATCTCCAGGTTGATGTCCTTCGTGTCTACGCCCGGCAGTTCAAGGGTGAGCGTGTAGCCGTCCGCCGATTCTTCGACCGTGTAAAGCGGGGAGATTTCGGCTCGGGGGTGTTTCACCGTCGGCGTCGCCGTGGCGGTGCCCGTCGTCTCGTCATTCCGTTCTTCTTTTTCCGTGTTCATGTCAAAGTTCCTTTCCGTTTTAAGAGATTCCTTACAGGGTTTCAATCGCGATCTTCCGTTTCGTCGCCGCCTTCCTCGGAATGGCAAGCGTGAGCAGGCCGTCTTTGACGGTCGCCTTGATGTCGGCTTCCGACAGTTCAAAGGGCAGCGCGAACTGGCGCTGGAACTCATACGGCTTCATACCGCCGCTCGTCTTCTCCCCGCGGATCGTCAACGTGTTACCCTCGGCGGAGATGTCCAGCTTCGCCGGATCGACGCCCGCGATCTCCGCCTCAAGAACCATCCCCGTCTCATTCTCCCAAATGTTCACGCGGGGATACTGGTTCGCGCGGCCGAAAAAGGCGTGGCCCAAGTCACCGGGCAACTGCGAAATCATCTCGTTCAATTCACGCCAAGGATCACCGATTACTCGAAACATACTCATGTTTTGTTTCCTTTCTTTACTCTCCGGCCTTACCCCGACCGGAACGCTTTTCCTTACTGCACACCCCGTGCCAATCGAAATTTGGCTTTTTTTGTAAAAAAGTCGGGTCTATTTGGCACACCTTTGGCCGGAGACGTCACAAACGGGACATCTTTGCCCGTTTCTTGAAAACAGAAATGGAGGGTAATGTGTATTGACCTTGTCATCTAGCCGAGTGGGATTTTCAAACGAGGTTTTGAGGTTGAATGCACCAACCTCGCCAGCGGCAGGCGGATCTGGTGCGAGACGGGGGGTGGCGAAAGTCTGGCCGCGTCGGACATCTTCGACACGGGGACGGATTTGTTCAGGTTCTACCTTGAACTCAAGAACGTCTGCGTGGCGGTGGCGGACCTTGGTCGCGGCGTCTCCGGCTGGTTCGCGTCTGGCGGGGCGATCACCCTCGACAAGGGCGTGCCGGTCCTGCTCGACGCCGCACCAGAAGGTGGCCGCAGGGCCGTCCTGCGCGCGGTCATACCCGTCTGCCGTCACGAGATGCGGCACGCCATCCAGTACGCAGAAGAGCTGTTCTGGCGTGTCGCGGGGTGCGGCGGGTGCGTCGTGGAGATCGTCCCGCGAGAACTCGCCGTGACGTGGCGCGTGAATCTACGGAAGGGTGTAATGGGGACAACGGGTAGCGTTTTCGCCATCCGTTCTCGGATGGCAAGTCCGCCGGTTTTCGGATGTCGAAAGCCGGTGGCGAAGAGCCGTAAAATTTACTTTCAATTTCCATGGTATCTGGTAGACTGGGGACATGAAAAGCAGTTGGCTTGACGGACATAGAGGTAGAACCCATTTCACAGGGGTGTGCGGCGTCGGTATGGCGGGGGTCGCACGGCTTCTGCATGATGCGGGTTGGAATGTGGACGGTTGCGACGGGAAGCCGGATCCTACGCTAAAGGCGTGGCTGGAAGCTAGCGGTATCCCCGTCGCGACGGGACATTCCCCCGGGCATCTCGACGTTTCCCTCTCTGCGGTTGTCGCGACACCGGCCGTCCATCCTGACGCGCCCGAACGCAAGGCGGCGGAGGACTTGGGCATACCGGTGTTCATGCGAGGGGAGGTTTTGGCTTCGATCCTCTCCGCCCGTCGAGGGGTCGCCGTTTGCGGCGCGCACGGTAAGACCACGACCTCCTGTTTTGCGGTCCGGTTGCTTCAGGCGCTAGGAGCCAATCCCTCTTGGTGCATCGGAGGGACGACGCACAGCCTCGGTGGCGTCGCGCATACCGGTTCCGAACTTCTCGTCGCGGAGGCGGATGAGAGCGATGGCACGTTGGCCCTTTATCATCCCGCGATTACCGTGGTGAATGCGATCGACCCCGACCATCTCGACTTTTTCCGTACGCCCGATGACCTGCTTGCCTGTTTCCGAAAGGTCGTCGGGCAGACGCGCGAGGGTGTCGCCGTCTGTTCTGACAGCGCACTTTCCGTGCAATCGGTTTCCTCTCTCCAGGCAGGTGTCCGCCTGCTCCGTTTCGGCATGGGGGAGGGGGCGGAACTGCGCGGGATCAATCTTGCGGTTTCCGTCGAAGGGGTCGCGTTCGATATTGCGTGGCAGGGACGGACGGTCGGGCGCGTCTGCCTTCCTTTCGGGGGTGTCCACAACGTGTTGAACGCTCTGGGGGCGCTGTCCGCCGCCGTTTTGGCGGGATACGCCGTGGAATCGGCGGCTCCGTTTCTACAAGAGGCTTGTTCGGAACTGCCCGGACGTCGGTTTGAGACGGTTGCCCGGATCGGCACGACGGAAATCATAGCGGACTACGCGCATCATCCCGTGGAGCTCCGTGCGGCGGTCACAATGGCGAAACAACGGGATCCCGCGAAGTTGACGGTTGTTTTCCAGCCGCACCGGTATAGTCGGACGAAAGCGCTCGGCACCCAGTTTCCCGAAGCTTTCCGAGGTGCGGACGAACTGATTTTGCTACCGGTCTATGCGGCATCGGAAGCACCGTTGGAAGGGGGGCGCATCGCCGACCTTTATGCGCATTTCCGCAGGGCGGACGTTGTACCGCGCCTCTTCCTCGCGCAAAACATGGAAGAGGCATGGAACTATTTGCGCCGGAATCTCCCGGAGAACGGGATACTCCTCCTCGCGGGGGCGGGGGACATTATCGAGATGGCGGAACGGATCCGGCGCGACGCCGGGAAGGGGATTCCGGACGATGTGGAGATTCCCGGTACGCGGAAGGGTGTCCCGCTTGCGGACAAAACGTTTTTCGGTTGCGGGGGGAAGGCCCGGTTCTTTGTCGACTCCGCCGATGAGACCGTTCTGGCGGAGGTGTTGAAAGTCTGCCGGAAGGCGCGGGTTCCGTGGCGCGTGCTGGGCGCGGGGGCGAACACCTGGGCGGGCGACCTCGGTTTCGACGGTTGCGTGATCCGCCTCGCTGACGGTGCGCCGGAAGTCCGCGACGGGTTGGTGTGCGTGCCCGCCGGGATGCGCGGCCCCGCGCTGCTCGCCTGGTGCGAACGGGAAGGGTGGGGCGGTCTGGAGTTTCTGGACGGCGTGCCGGGGACGGTTGGCGGGTGGCTGGCGATGAACGCCGGGGCGCACGGCGGCGAGATCGGCGGATCTATTGCGTGGATTCGGTGTTTGAAATCGGACGGGGAAACCGCTATACTCTCTCCCGATGCGTGTGGTTTCGGCTATCGCACCTGCCGGGCTCTGGCCCCTGTGGAAGGGGGGCGGCCCGTCGCGGTTTCCTGCGGTTTGAGGCTGTCGCGCGCGAAACCGGAGGAGGTGCGGCAGCGCCGCGAGGCGTTCCGGGCGCGCCGGATTCCGCTGGCCGGGTTGCGGACGGAGGGGTCGGTTTTCCGCAATCCGCCGGGCGGTCATGCGGGACGCGTGCTGGAGGCGGCCGGGTGTAAAGGGCTGCGCATCGGCGGGGCTGAGGTGACGTCGTTCCACGCGAATATCATCGCGGCGGGGAAGGGGACGACAGCCTCCGATATCCTTGCCCTGGTGCGGATGATGCGAAGCCGCGCCCTGGACCGGGAAGGTGTCCGGCTGGAGCCGGAGATCACGGGATTTTTGTTTTAGGCGGTTTATCCGCCGGAGAGGATTGGAAGAATGAAAGTTGCAGTATTGATGGGCGGTACGTCGAGCGAACGGGAAGTCTCGCTCAAATCAGGCGCCGCCGTGGTCGAGGCGTTGAGACAGTCGGGACAGAACGAGATCGTTCCGGTCGTGCTGGACGCGGACAATCTGGATGCCCTGCCGGAGGGGATTCAGTCGGTGTTCCTTGCCCTGCACGGGGGGTACGGCGAGAATGGCGGCGTTCAGGCGGATCTGGACAAGCGCCGGATTCCCTACACGGGGCCAGGCGCGGCGGCGAGCCGGATCACGATGGACAAGGTCGCGACGAAACAACGGCTCGAGGCGGCCGGCGTCCGAACGGCGCCGTACGAAGTTCTGGAACGTGGCATGGACGCGACCACGATGGAACTTCCGCTGGTCGTCAAACCGCCGGCGGACGGTTCGAGCGTCGGTGTCTCGAAGGTGACGGAGGCGGGACAGTGGGCAGAAGCCCTGAGGCTGGCGCGTCTGCCCGACCCGGAAGGCCGTGCGTTGGTGGAGCGGTACATTCCCGGACGCGAGTGGACGGTGAGCGTGCTGGACGGCGAAGCGTTGCCGGTGATTGAAATCCAGGCGCGCGACGGTTGGTACGGGTTTGCGGAGAAGTACACGCACGGGTTGACGAACTACGTGTTCCCGGAGGCGGAAGCGGACAAGCCGCTTCTCGCGCGGGCGCAGAAACTTGCGGTGGAGGCGTTTCATGCGGTCGGTTGCCGCGGGGTTTCCCGCGTCGATTTCCGCGTCTCGCCGGAAGGCGTCCCGTATGTGCTGGAGATCAACACGATTCCGGGATTCACCGAGACGAGCCTTCTGCCCAAGGCGGCGGGGCGCGCGGGGTACACGTTCCCGCAACTCTGCGAAAAACTGCTTTCCCTTGCGAAGTACGGAGCATGAGATGAACCTGTTCAAAAAAAACGTGAACAGGAACAAGCGGACGGCCGGCGGACGCCGGACGACGGGGGTTCGCGAGCTTCCCCCCGCCGCGAGGTTTCTGTTGGTCTGGGGTGGATGCCTTCTGGGGACGGTCCTGCTGCTCTACGGGAGCTGGACCCTGTTCAAAAATTATTATTTCAAGACGCGCTCGCTCTTTGTCATCTCCGATGTCCACAAGGATGTCACCATCACGAGCGGAAAGATGATCAAGCCGGATTTGATCCTGGAGCGGTTCGGAATCTCGAACGGCGTGAATCAGTTCTCGGTGGACATCGATCAACGCCGCGAAGACTTGATGCAGACGCCGAACATCCGAGACGTTCGCATCAAGCGGACGCTTCCGGACAAGCTGGATGTGACGATTGTCGAACGCGAACCTGTCGCACGGATTTCAGCCGGCGCGCGCGGTCTGGTCTCCGACGAAACGGGCGTGATCTTCATGCGGTATGCCGATATCGCGATGCTTCCGGTGATCCGCGTTTCCGACGAGTTCGCGCAGGCGAAGCCGGGCGACCAATTGAGCGGAATGGAGATGGCTGCGATCGAGACGGTGATCAACGCCCAGCGGCCGGATTTCCCGCTCCGCCTGGTGGAGGTGAACGCCCAGAAGGAGGATTACCTGCTGCTGACGTTTTCCGACTACCGGAAGGCGAGGTTCGCCTGGAAGGGGATGAACAACCCTTCCATGAAGCGGGGCGATTCCGATATTTACCTTAAGGAGAAGCTGGACAATCTGGCGAAAGCTATGGGTAGCGCGATCGGGCGCGGCAGGCAGATATGGGACGCCACGTTGGACCGGATTTACGCCATGCCGGTCGTGCTGGAGTAGGAGGGGAGGAACAGAATGTCGAAATCACTCATCATTGCGGGGCTTGAAATCGGTACATCGCGCACCGTCCTTTGCGTGGGCGAACAGGGCGAGCAGGGAAAGGTCAACATCCTCGGAACGGGGACGTATCCGACGACCGGCGTGCGAAAGGGGCAGATCGTCGATCTGGAGCAGGTGCAGGTCTGCATCGACCGCGCCGTCCACCAGCTCGAAGAGAACGCCAACATCAACGTCTGGCAGGTGTTGGTCGCGGTTTCGGGCGGGCATATCCACAGCAAGGTCAATCCGGGCGTCCTCTCGCTTGGCGACGCCGACATCACGCCGGAGGATGTGCAGGATGTCACAGAGCTTGCAAACAACGTCAAAATCGAGGACGGCCGCGTGTTGCTCCACACCATCCGCCAGTCTTTCAAGGTGGATGACCAGCCGGGCATTATCCGTCCGGTCGGGATGCGCTGCAAAGTCCTGCAGCTGGACATCCTGGCGATTGACGCGCTCCAGAACCGCCTCGACAACATGATGAACGCCGTTCACAAGTGCCAGCTGGAAGTCAGCGACACCGTTTTCGGCGGAATCTGCGCGGCGATCGCCACGCTTACGCCGCAGCAGAAAAGTAACGGCGTCGTGATGATCGACCTGGGAGGCGGAACGACGAACTATGTCGCTTTCCGTGAAAACGTGATCGCGGCCGCGGGGTCGATCGCGCTGGGGGGCGACCACGTGACGAACGACATCGCGCTGGCGTTCAAGATCGCGCACAACCATGCCGAGGAGATCAAGCGCCGCGAGGGTAGCGCCCTTGTCGACCAGGAGAGCAACGGCGAACGTGTCAACCTTCCTGTGGAGAAGGGGTTCGCACCGAGGTCGATCAGCCGCAAGTCGCTCCATACGGTGATCAACGCCCGGATGGACGAGTTGTTCCGCGTGTTGCGCGACATTCTGGAGGAGCAGGACGTATTGCCGAATCTTGGCGGCGGCGTGGTGCTCTGCGGCGGCGGCGCTTACCTGAAGAAGGTGAAAGAGCTGGCACAGAACGTTTTCTCCCTGCCCTGCACCATCGCTACGCTCCAGAACGTCACGGGCGTCGAAGACCTAGAACAGCCTGCCTCCTACGCGACGGCTGTCGGCCTTGTCCAGTATGGTTTGCGAAACGAGGCGGAGAAGGTCGGAAAGAAGGGATTGTTGGAGATCGTGAAAGGATGGTTTAAGAAATGAGCGAATCGAAAAAGGCGGGACTTTTGCTTCTGGGTGTCGGCGGCGGTGCTTGCCGCCTGATCCGGGAAACGCGCAAGGCGTTCGGCGAAACGATGCGCACGCTCTGCGTCGACACGGATTCCGCGACCGACCTTCCGGCGGAGGAAGGATCGGCTCCCCTGCCGTTTCTGCTGCTGGGCGGTTCCCGTCTCGCGGGGCACGGCGCGGGAGGCGATTTCAACGAAGGTCGCCAGGCCGCCCGCGACGATTGGGAGAACATCTTGAACCGTACGCAGGACACCCGCACGGTCATGGTTGTCTCCTGTCTCGGCGGCGGGACGGGGAGCGGCGCGACGAGCGAGATCGTCAAGAAGCTTCATGAAAACGGGCTTACCACCTTCTGCCTCCTTGTCAAACCGTTTTCCTTCGAGGGAAGCCCGCGTATCGAAACGGCGGAACGGGCCGTCTCCCTGATTGAAGAGAACGCCGATTCCCTGTTGGTCATCGACCAGGACACGCTCTTTGCCGCCAACGACGAGACGTTGCTCGCGGACGCGCAGGCCGCCGCGTCGGAACAACTCGTCGCGGCGCTCACCCTGTTCTGGCGGATGCTTTTCTCGCCCGGTTTCATCCGGCTGGACGCCGAGCGCCTCCACAGCCTCGTGATCCGCGGCGGAAAGACCTGTCTCGGCGTCGCTTCCGCGACGGGGGCAGACCGAGCCGATGCCGTGGTCCGGCGTTTGGCGTCGTGCAAGTTGTTCCGTAACGGGGAAAAGTTGAAGGTCTGCAATGCGGTGCTCGTGGGTATCCTCTCCGGTGAGGATCTCCGGCTGGCGGAGATCGGGCGTATCATGGGTGCGCTGGACGGCTTGCGCAAATCCGGTTGCCGTGTGGAAATGGGGACGGTCCAGGATGCCGCTTTCGACGGGAAAATCGAACTTGTCGTGATGGGGTTCTCGTATGTCACGGACGTCAAGGCGCCTCCTGTTTTTGACGGCAGCCAGATTCAGATCCTGCCGAAATCCACCGGCGGCAAGGCTCGCGTGAATAAAGGGAGCGGGCTTAATTTCGGGCCGATCGGGAAGGGGCGTTTCCAGAAAACGGAGGCGACTGTTTTCAACGGGTGCGATTACGACGAGCCGACCTACATGCGGCGCGGCATCACGCTTGAACGCTAGGGGGCACGATGGCCGACGTCGTCTATCAGGAATTGGCGAAGGACCTCATTTCCCTCTGCCGCGACAAACACCTTACGCTGGGTACGGCAGAGTCCTGCACGGGCGGCATGATTGCCGCCCAGCTCACCTCCGTGCCGGGGGCTTCAGACGTCTTCCGGGGCGGTGTCGTAAGTTACGCCACCGCCGTGAAACACGATGTGCTGGGTGTCCCGCAGCGGATCCTGGACGAGCAGGGCCCCGTCTGCGCGGATTGCGCCGAGGCGATGGCCGACGGAGCCCGCCGCGTTCTGCGGTGTTCGCTTGCCTGTTCCGTGACGGGGTTCGCAGGTCCCGGCGGCGGCACGGAGAAGGATCCCGTAGGCGTCGTCTACATCGGGATTGCCTCGCCCCGGGGAACGTCCGCGAGACGTTTTATTTTCGAGGGAAGCCGCGAAAATATCCGGAGACAGACGGTCGTACAGGCGTTGTCCTTGCTGCTCATGGCATTATCTGTCCGGACGGACTAACATATGGATGTCAAACGGCTGCTTGCCTGGTATCAGGCCAATAAGCGCGCCATGCCCTGGCGCGGCAATCCGGACGCCTACGCCGTCTGGGTCAGCGAAATCATGTTGCAACAGACGCGGATGGAAACCGTCTACGGGTATTTCACCCGGTTCATGGAGGCGTTTCCCACGTTTCAGTCGCTTGCTGCCGCGCCGATGCAGGACGTGTTGAAAGCGTGGGAAGGGCTTGGCTATTACAGTCGGGCCCGGAATCTGAAACGCGCCGCCGAATCCATCCGTTCCCTTCCCGATACGATTGAGGGATGGCGGGCATTGCCCGGCGTCGGACCGTATACCGCGGCCGCTATCGCAAGCGTCTGCCTGGGCGTCTCCGCGCCCGTCGTGGACGGAAACGTCTCCCGTGTCGTGGCTCGGCTTTGCCGACTTTCCGGCGACACCAGGGGGGCACCGGCACGCGAACGATTGGCCGGCTGGCTACAGCCGTTTATCGACCGTTCGGGACAGCCGGGCGAGTTCAATCAAGCTATGATGGAACTGGGTGAGACCGTCTGTCTTCCCCGTTCGCCGAAATGTTCCCACTGCCCCTTTTCCCAAACGTGCCTTGCCCACGCCGCCGGCGTGGAAGAACAATTTCCGGAACGGAGGGCGAAGAAAACCATTCCCGAACGCCATGCGCTCGCGTTCCGGCTCTCGGACGGTCAAGGTCGTTTCCTGCTCGTGCAGCGTCCGCCTGACGGCTTGCTCGGCGGGTTGTGGGAACTGCCGAACCGGGAGGCGGAGAAAAAAACGACGGCTGTTTCCGCCCGCCCGGTGTTCCAGGCGAGGACGGGACTGTCACCAACCTCCGTCCGATACGCGGGAACGGTGACGCACGTCTTCTCGCACTTCAGGCTGCAGTTCCATGTTTACGATGTGAAGGCTTCGGGAAAGCCGGGAAACGGGTGTGTTTTTGCCCTTCCCGACGCTCTCCCTCTTGCCACCGCCACGCGCAAAGCCCTGTGTCTGTGATTCCGGCGGCGTTGCCTTTACTTTACCGCGATTTCATACCAGACGGTACGATGCTGCGGGCCGACGTTCACGACGGCAAGCCCGTCCGCTCCCGCCGACACCGGCACAACCGTCGTACGCTCGCCGCGTTCGTCCAACGCCCAGCACTTCGTGGCGGCGGCCTTCGACGGCAACGTGATCGTGGCGGGGATGCCCTCGTTCACGGTCTTGCCCTTCCCCCAGTCCGCGCCCCGGCAGTGGATGTTGTCGCCCTCGTGCGTGAACTTCGCGCCGCCATTGTGGCAGAGTCCCGTCGCCGCAAGGAGGATGCGCGCGGGGCGGCCGTCCTCGCCAAAGCCCGTCGCATCGTGCGACGTGAGCGAGACCGTCGCCCAGCCGAGCTTCGTCTCGCCGACCTGGAGCTTCACGCCGCCGAGGTCGAACGTCCGTCCCTTCGTGAACCCGGAGAACACCTTGGTGTTCGGCGTGTTGACGGTCCAGAACGCCGCGCCCGCGATCTCGCCGTTGAGGACGATCTCGCCCGTGTCGCTCGTGAACGTCTTCTGGTCCTTGTCCGGGATGTGGCAGGCGATCTGCTTCGACTTGCCGGAGAGGTCCACCGCCGTCTTGCGTTCGAGGGAGAGTTCCTGCGGAACCTTGCCGTCCGTCGCGGAGAAGATGCCCTGCGCGAGCGGTCCCTTGTTCACGAAGCGGTCGAAGTACTCGTTGTAGGGGAGGTTCGCGACATACGGCGTGGCGCTCTCCTTCACGTCGCCGCGCAGGTACATCGCGGCGCAGGCGGGGAAGTGGGCGAGCAGATCCGTGCGCGCCGCCATCGAGAAGAAGTAGTAGTTGTGGTCCGGCTCGGCGGCCTGGCGGTTGTTGTAGGAATACTCGAACACGCCGTCCCAGCCGTGCAGCGCGCCGTAGGCGCGGAGCATGGGCTGTCCTTCCGCGCCGTAGAAGTTCGGATACGGGTGGTTGTACTCGCTGATCGTGTAGGGCTTGCCCAGGACGCGCTGGCCCGCCAGCCAGACAATGCGGCTCGCCTTGCTGTTCACCATCGCCTTGTTGCCGATCTGCCATTCGGGCTTCACGCTCGGGTGGCACCAGTAGGAGTGGTTGTCCACGTAGTCCATCTCCGCCATGAGATGCGGCGTGGAGTAGTTGAGCTGCGTGGCGGCGACGGGCGCCGCGAGGCCGAGGTCCTTCTTGAGATAGCTGTGCATCCCGGTCCAGAAGTCGTGCTCGACGTCCGTGACGAACTGGTAGAAGTCGCGCTTCATCTCCATCGGTGCGCGCGACCGCTTGCTGTGCACGAGCGGGTAGTCGCCGTTCTCGATGCGGAACTTGTCGAGGAACGGCAGGGGCTTCTCGGCTAGCTTCCACGCCGCGCGCGCCTTCTCCGTGGTGCCGTACTTCTTCACGAGCCAGTCGCTCCAGAGCTTCTTGAAGCACTTGCCGTAGGCGTCGTCGCGGCTGTCAAGGCCGCCCGACCTGTACTTGCGCCACAGGGACTCCTCGTTGTTCAGCTCCACGACGGCGACGACGGGATCCGTGAGGTAGTTCATGCCGGTGTAGGGGTTCACGTGCGACAGCAGCTCCTTCGCGTACTCCTTCTGCAGCTTGACGAGCAGCGGATAGAACTGGTTGGATCCCTTGTTCATGCGCCCCGAGTTGGGCGGGACGCCGTCCGCCTCGCCGACCCAGCGCGCGACGTGGAGGTTGATGTTCACGTAGATGCCGCGCTTCTTGAACTGCGCGATCAGGTAGTCCTGGCGGTCGCGGCGTTCGGGGTCGAACGTGCGGCGCGTGCCGCCGCTCTCGTCGATGATGCCCTTCTCCCGCGGCAGCATGAACGAGCCGTAGGAGCTGTCGAAGTAGTGGAGGCGCACGCAGTTGATGCCGAAACGGGCGAGACGCGCGGCAAGGCGCTCCGCCTCCTCGTGCGTGGGGAAGTTCGAGGGGCCGGTGAGGTTCGTCGCGTGGAGCTTGAAGCGCCCCTTGTCGTTCACGAAGTGCCCGCCCTCCACACGGATGCGCCCGTCCTTCCCGGCGGGGGCCGAGAGCAGGTGGCTCATGTTCACCACGTTGTCCGGCGAATCGTACGACGGCACGAACGGGAACATCCCGTCGTCGGCGGCGGCTCCGCACAAAACCGAACAGGAAATCAGACCAAGCAAGCGAATCGTGTGCATAGATAAATCCTTTCAAGGAGACAAACATAGCAGATACCCTCCCGTATTTCAATGAAAAAGTAAATCGATGGGCACACACGGGTGCAACGAGATTTTTCTGCAAAAACTTTCAAAACCCCATTGACAAACGCCATATTCTTTGGTATTCTATAGAACATGAAAGAACAAAAGCGCCGCAGGGCCGAAATACTGGGAGAACTCGAGAACATTCCGTTCGCGG
>JAGCVN010000105.1 GCA_017962315.1 Kiritimatiellia bacterium | reverse complement strand
GCCTTGCAAGAAACCACGAAAGGAGATGCGCCCATCGGACGCATCCACCGTATCGTAGCCCTTGCAGATGAATTTTGCGGTTTCACTCTGGCCACCATGCGACGAACGCAATGTTGCTGAATTGTCTGGCGGGCAGTATAGTAAAACGGCCTTGCGTATGCAAGCCGTTCGCGCGAACCATTTACGGGCGTAAACGATCCGGCCCTGTCCGTCATCTTCTTCAACAACATCGCATCTCCTTCCGTGCAATTTTCCATGCCTTAACACTAGCAATCTCCGTGCCAAGGCGAAACGAGGCCGGAAACACGTCGTTCCCGGCCTATCTCTGCTCAAAATATTAGCAGGTGGTCAAATTATGAACGCTTTTTTCTCTGGGCGATCTCCTGTCCGTAGAGTTCATACAGCTCTGCAGGGCCGAACCACCAGTACTTGGTCGATTCATCCTGCGGCATGAGTAGGGGCGTTCCGCACCATAATATCATCTGCGGGAGCCATCCCCAAAATTCCTGCCGCCTAGAATGAAGCCTTCCCAGTTAGGCGGCGCTGACTAGGAGAGTCGCCATCTTGGCGGGGCGTCGGCACAAGGTTGCAAGGATTACCGTACAGGCTGTGCGATTATTACGCCTAGCTACTCTTCACACAGCATATCGTAAAGGAATACTGGGCCCTCACGATAGAGTCCCGTCTCTGGATCGTTGACCTGGCCAAAGAGCTTGGAATCGTAAACTTTGCGCAGCGCATCGGCGAGAGGCAGGGCTTCTTCCTTCATGACCTTCTCGACGAGCCGGGAAATCGCGGATCGCGTCAACTGGCGGACAATTGCCTCGTCGCTCATTGGAGTACCCCTTTAAACGTTAGCATTGCCAATGCCTCAGGTGTGTGAAATGAATACTGAAAAGCCCGAAACGGCGCATTGGCCAATCTGCGCTCTACCTCTGTAATCGTCAAATCCCCATTTTCGTAGTCATCAATAATCTGCATCAGCCGGTCATCAGCGAGGTACCCATGAACGATGGGATAGCGGGCGTCAAGGTTATGGTCTGCGGCAGATTCGTCGCCTGTGCGGTTGGCGATGATGAGCATGCAAAGGCTCCGCCATTATTCCTGCAGACGGCCATGAGATCCTCAACGACAACACGAGGCGAGAACGTGCTCTCCACTTCGTATGACTTGTCAAGGAAATCAAGCCCCTTATGGTCATAGAGAAACCGACACGCCTGTCGAGGCGACATTGAAGCCGCCTTGGCAAACTTCGCTATGCAAAGCATGGTGTACTCTATCTGGTCTTTCAGCTTTCCAGCCATCTACCACCTCGCTGAAGTTTCAATCTATAGTTACCTTTTCTCCTGTTTTCCAATGGAGATAGTATAGCATATTTTCGTGGTTCGTGGTTGGTTGTGGCGAACCTCATCCTCGGACCTCCGGCCGTACCACATGCCGGGCGACGTCGTTCCAGCAGAGGCCGAGATTGTTGCGGCGTGACGGATCGACGCCGCGCTCCAGTAACGCGGCAACGGTTTCCGGGCAGGCGAAACCGCCGGCGGCGTTTCGGTCGTCGCGATAGGTGAGATACCAGAGCAGATTGTTGCCGCGACAATCGACGAACGACAATTCTTTCTCCGACAGCCCGTCCATGCACTTTGTCGCGAGGAATTCATCGTCGTATGATGTCAGCGCGTGTATCAGCATCTGCAATGGAGAATAGAGCGATGAATCAAAACCCATCCCGACGAAGAAATCAACGGTCATCTGTGTGATCTCCCAGCCCGGCAGCCGGTTCGCGACAATCCACCGGCGCATCGGCACGGCGTCGGCGAACGCCTGCTGCACGATCGGATTCTCCATCACCGCCCCCTGCAGCACCGCGTCCACGCTCCACCAGATGTGCGAGTAGCGGACGGCATCCCACACCGCCACCTTGATCGGATGGGGCAGTTCCGCCGTCATCACCTTTGCGAAACAGGCAAGTGCCATCTCCTCCGGCATCCGCTTGAACGACAGCTTTACTTTCCGCGTGATCTCCGCCGGATCGTCGCACATCTCAATCGACTGTTGGAATACCGTTATTTCATTCTGGTCCATACGCCGCCTGTTCCACTTGATTTTGCATGTCAGTTTTCATGCCACACATATAGCAATCTCCGTGCCAAGGTGAAACGAGGCCGGAATCACATCGTTTCCGACCTCCCGCCATTCACAATTTGATCAGCCAATCAAATTGTGAACATTCACGCTACAGGATCGCCGCAATGCTCTCGACGTCCGCAGTCTCGGCAGTATTCGCCGCGCCAGACGGAATCGAACTGCTCCACGAGCGACGCGACGAGCGCGGGGTCGTCCGTCAGGACGCCGTTCTCGAAGTTGCGCTTGCGCTCGCTCTTCGCGCCCATGCCCGCGCCGGTGAGATTCGCCGAACCGAAATACGCCTTCGCGCCATCGACGATAATGCACTTGAAATGCACGCGCGGACACAGCATCCGCTCCATCGCCATCCTAAGGCCATGGATAGCGGTCGAAGTCCTCGCGCCAGTTCGGCCCCAGAATCCTTCTCATGAATGAGCCGCACCTAAATTCCGCGCTTCACCATTCCATCCAACACCGTCAGAAACGGCACCATGTCCTGCCCGCGCGGGCCAGTGTATCGTCAGGTATTTGTTGCGTGATTCTCATCGTTGGTGTCCATTGATATGCTACCGCTTATGTTCCTCTCGTGCAAGCTGATCAACAACCTTCTCAACCGCGAAAACTTGAGAGGGGCACTTGTCGATGTTCAACCTATACCCGCCAGCGACAGGCACAAAGAAGCGATTGAGAAACGCTTTCCAATCGGCGGCGTTCCCCTCCCCTTTCCCGGTGTCATATTCGGACGTGCGGAATGTCAGCAGTAACATGACGCGGATATCGACGTCCATCACATCTGCAGTTCCCTTCGTAAAGTGGAACAGCTGATAGCGAAAACTTCGAACCATTTCGTCATCAGGCATCACGCCAAACCAATCGCAAAGTCCGTTAAGTCGGTCTAGAGCGTGGCTTTTCGGCTTTTCAATCTTGGTTTTGCGGGCCTTTTCGTAGACGCTTCCAAGCGTGTCGTCGGAAAAAGGCTCATCGACCTTCGCCTCCACCCCGACAAAGAATCGGTGGCCTTTCTTTGTTCGTCCCCATATTCCCATGTCCTGCCGCCTGGGGTTGCGATAGGTGTCAAATGGGCAAAGGCACTCGATTTCCCCTCGATCCAGACATTCGACCGCATCGTCCGAGAAAATGCTGTTCAATGAGGAGACAATCTCCGCCTCTCCTCTTCCCGACAGGAAGAAGCGAGCGAGCGAACAGGCGCTCCGTCCTTCCTTCCAGTGACATTGCTTCTTGTCGATTGCCACGAACGCGGCCCTCCACGAAGATAAATCAGTCAAGGGCTCTGCGGGATTCAGTGGTGAGACCACCTTCATTGTGTTTGTCTCCTTTGCCTTCAAAGTCACTTCGTTGAGGCGGATTATGCCATCCTTTCGCCATCCGGGGCATCATCATCTTCACCACCGAAGATGACGCGGATGTTTTCAGGGTTCGTACAGATGATTTTGCCATCGACAAAATCGACTGCTTCGTCGTTAAGCCGTTCTTCAGCGAACTCATCGTATCGTGGCTCTCCGTAAAGTTTTCCAGGTTTCACTCGAGCCAGCAATGCGACGAACGCAATGAATGAACTATCGGGTGCGAGCGTAACAAAACGACCCGATCCTGTCAAGCCGTTTGCTGAGTCGTTCATTCGCGTTGCGACAAATGACTCAAACCCGATTCCAACACTCTCCATCTTGCGCCTCCTTTCGTGAAGATTTCATGTCGTTACACCAACTATACCCCTGCCAAACGGAAAATCAATTTTATTCGTCTTCCCTCAATTCCAACAACGTCAGGATGATTCCGTAGGCGGGCTTTTCCTGTTTTGCCGCACCTTGACACGTGACATTGTACCTGGCTCCGTCAGCAACCATTTCAACATCGAATTTGAACTTCAACGGTTCTCCAAGTTGTTGCTTGAACCCTTCAAACACAGCACCGTTCATACCGCCCACCGCTTCGACAAACATTCCAACCATCCTTTCTTTCTGGGCGGCGTTCTTCCATCGGCAATACACGTCGATACTTCCGGAGTAGGAATTCTTGTCCGTGTTGACCAGGAGACAGTTGCTCGTTTTTTGTATCGTGAAGACCGACGAGAATGCTTCATGTTCAACCAGAATCTCCTTCACCATTGTCGATGCCTGCGCCTCCAGGGCTTCACGCGAATCGGGGAGGTAGTAGAATATCACCGCACCGATCAGGACAAGTGCGCCAAAGCAGAGTTCCATCAATGAACCGTACCGTTTCCAGAAACCGGGCGTTCCCCCTGTCTTCTTTCGCGAAACGGGTGCAGAATCGTCCGCCGCCGTTCCATTTTGAGCCGTCCCGCATCTCACGCAGAATAATTCCCCGTCATTCAGCCGACTGCCGCACTTGTTGCAGTACATTGCCATTCCCTCCGTTCTCTCCTTTTCCGGTTTTGCAAAGGCGGGCGATACGGAAAAGGAAAAACGTACCGCCGCCGTCTTTTAAACCCGCTTTTCTTTTGCATATCCCGTGCCATGTCGAAAAACAAGGGAAACAGGGAAACTTCCCCGCTTTCGCAAATCAAAAAATGACCATCCATTCAAATTTTGACCATGCTCTCACAGTATGAAATCTATTTTAAAGGCTTGCAGGGAGGGAACGGGTGAATTAAACTAACGGGGTTCAGCGTTCACAGACAGGTCAAGCCATGAAATCACAGTTGAAAGAGCCTCCGATGACGATGGCGATCCGTGCGCTCAAGGCGTCGGGCGTCCACTTCGAGGCGCGTCCATACGATTACGTCGAACACGGCGGGACGGCTTCCGCCGCCGCCGCGATCGGCGTGGATGAGCACCTGATCGTCAAGACCATCGTACTAGAGACGGACGAGAAACGCCCATTTATCGTATTGATGCACGGCGACCGGGAGATTTCAACCAAACAGATGGCCCGGGTTCTCGGCGTCAAAAGTGTCGCACCCTGCACACCGGAGACGGCCTCCCGCCACACAGGGTATTTCTGCGGCGGGACGAGTCCTTTCGGGACGCGCAAGAAGCTGGACGTCTATGCGGAGGAAAGTATCTTCTCGCTCCCCTACCTCATCATCAACGGCGGACGCCGCGGCCTGATGGTCCGGCTCTCCCCTGACGCGCTCGACACCGTCCTGCATCCGCAGCGTGTGAATGTCGCCGTCGATTAAACAGGAACGAACCGGTATGAAACACGTTATGCAGTCACTTCTCCTTGTTTCCCTTTTGGCGGGCGGCCTGGCCGTGTCGCCCGTGCGCGGGGTCGAAGACCCGGAAACCGTTTTCCGCAATCCGCCGCAAAGCGCAAAGACCGGCGTCTGGTGGCACTGGATGGGGTGTTACGTCACCCGCGAGGGGATTGTCAAAGACCTCGACTGGTTCAAGGATACCGGCATCGGCGCGGCGACGATCTTCGGCATGGCGGATGTCTGTTCCCCTTGGGCGACCTCCATTCCCGGAAGTCCCTCGCAGGGCTTGATCGCGTTCACGCCCGAATGGTGGGCGTTCGTGCGCTTCGCCTGCGAAGAGGCGGAAAAACGCGGCATCGAACTCGGTCTACACAACTGTCCCGGCTATACGTCCACCGGCGGTCCGTGGATTCCGCCGCGCCTTTCCATGCGCGAGCTCGTTTTCAACGTCACGAATGCGGAGACGCAGATTTCGACGACCGCACACGCGCGCTTCCCCGTGCAGAACGGGGACTTCGAGGCGTTCAAAAAGCCGGAAATCCTTTCGCGCCGCACCGATCTCCAGGAGATTGCCGTCGTCGACGGCGTGCGGATCGCCCACATCCCGATGGGGTCGTTCACGCAACCGAACCAGTGGGAGGCGTTCGGACTGGAATGTGACAAGATGAACCCGGAAGCGGTCGCGTTCCACCTCGACCACGTACTGGGCGAGCTGAAAAAATACGTCGGCGACCAGGTCGGGCGCGGACTGAAATTCCTGCTGCTCGACAGCTACGAAGCGGGCACCCCCACCTGGACGCCTCGGATGCGCGAAGAGTTCATGGCCCGGCGCGGTTACGATCCCCTTCCCTTCCTGCCGATTCTCGGCGGATTCACAAACCGCCACAGCGCAGCCGAAATCAAAAAGTTCCGCACCGATTTCAACCAGACGTGCAAAGACCTCTACCGCGACGTACTCTTCAAAATGATGCACGAAAAGCTCTCTGCGGCCGGACTTGAATTCGCCTGTGAGCCGTACCGGGGGCCTTTCGATTCCCGCGAGTGTGCCGCGCACATCGACCGCCTGATGACGGAGTTCTGGTACCGTCCTGACCTCAACCGTAAAATCTCAGGGCAACTTGGCTGGAACCAGTGGACGGGGCCGGGGGGCAAACGCCACAACGTCGTGGAGGCGGAGGCGTTCACCTCCGGACCGCCTTCGTGCAACTGGAAGGAAACGCCGTTCTTCCTCAAGGCGTCGGCCGACACACAGTTCGACCGCGGCGTGAACCGCATGACGCTCCACACGTGCCCGCTCCAGCCGTGGGGCGACGACGTGAAGCCGGGCAAGGTCATGGGGCGTTGGGGTACACATTTCGGAAGGAACCAGACGTGGGCGAAGAGCGGCAAGGGCTGGTACACGTACCTCAACCGCTGCCAGGCGTTGCTGCAATGGGGCGAACCCAGCAAGGAGAAGATCGACGGGCTCAACATCACCCCCCACGGCACCCCGCTCACGGCGCGTGCCCGTGAGGCGGACGGAAAACTGGTTTTCTTCGTCGTGAATCACTCCGACCACCCCGCCTCCATGAACATGCGTATCCCGAAGATCGGCAAGGCCCCGGAATGGTTCGACCCCGTGACGGGAAGCATCACTCCCCTTGCCCTTGTCAACGGCGCAGCCCCCATCCAGCTCGCACCGTGCGGCAGCGGATTCCTTGTGCTCCGCAAGCCCGCCGGTTCGCTCAAGGCGGACGCGGACAGCGACTATTACCAGAAACTTCCCAAACCGTTCGCGGGGAAAGCGGCCGAAGGGTTCCGGTTCACCTCGCCCTGGCACGTGACCTTTGGCGACACCGCCATCGAAATGGCTGAACTTTCCGACTGGACAGTGAACGCCAACCCGTGTGTCAAGTATTTCAGCGGGACGGCCAAGTACGCGGCCACGTTCGCCTTCTCCGGTGCGCACGCCCCGCACATCCTCACGTTGGGAGACTGCAACAAGCAGATCGCAAAGGTTATCCTGAACGGCAAGCCGTTTGCCCCCGTGTGGTGCGAACCGTACGAAGTGCGCCTTTCGCCGGGCGACCTCAAGACGGGCGAAAACACGCTTGAAATCGAATTCACAAACGTGTGGGCGAACCGTCTCATCGGCGACGAGCAGGAGCCTGCGGACTGTACGTTCGTGAAGGCGGTCTATCCGGGAGGATGGTACCTGGAACGTTTCCCGGAATGGTTCAAGGACGGGATTGCCTCGCGCCCGTCGAAAGGACGCAAATGTTTCACCGACTGGAACTACTTCACCAAAGACTCCTCGCTTACGCCTTCCGGCCTTCTTGGACCGGTCGTGTTGCGTTAACTGCAGAAAAATCCGCTTTGCCCCGGCGGTCGGAATCTGTTAAATTGGCGGGAAGGAGAACGTTATGGAACCACTTTCGATCGGAATCCTCGGTTGTGCGGCGTTGCTGCTCTTCTTGATCGGCAGTATGCCTGTCGCGTTTGCGATGGCCATTGTGGGGGCGGTCGGATTCGCCGCCGTCGTAAGCCCCCGCGCGGCGATGTCCGTCGTCGCGGCCGACTTCTACGCGACCTTCACGAACTACAACCTCACGGTCATCCCGCTCTTCATCTTTATGGGACAGGTCGCCTTCCACACAGGAATCAGCGGGCGCCTGTTCGCGGCGGCAAACAACTGGTTCTCCTCGCTGCGCGGTGGACTGGCGATGGCGACGGTCGGCGCGTGCGCGGCCTTCGGCGCGATCTGCGGGAGCGGCCCCGCCACGGCCGCGACGATGGCTGCCGTCGCCCTGCCGGAAATGCGCCGCTACAAGTACGACGACGCGCTGGCTTCCGGCACGGTCGCCGCCGGCGGCGGACTGGGAATGCTCATTCCTCCAAGCGTCGTCTTCATCGTCTACGGCATTCTGACGGAACAATCGATCGGTAAGTTGTTCATCGCGGGCATCCTTCCCGGTCTGCTGGTCGCGTTCCTGTTCTGCCTGGCAATCCGCATCCAGTGCTGGCTCAATCCGAACGCCGCGCCTCCGGCGCAGAAGGTTCCCTGGCGAACGCGGATCAAGTCGCTGGCGGGCGTAACCGAGACGCTGCTCCTCTTCCTCTTCGTGATGGGCGGGATGTTCGCCGGGTTCTTCACCCCGACGGAAGGCGCGGCGATCGGCGCATTCGGCAGTATCGTCATTGCGGCCATCGGCCGCCATCTCACGCTGGACGTTTTGTGGAAGGCCGGCGAGGAAACCCTGCGGACCTCCTGCATGGTGCTGGTGATCATCGCCGGGGCGACGGTGTTCGGGCACTTCCTCGCCGTGACGGGGACGCCGATGCATTTCGCCGGCTGGCTCGCCCAGCTTCCCCTGCCCGCCTGGGTCATCATTCTCGCGATCATCATGTTTTACCTCGTCTGCGGCTGTTTCATCGACTCGCTCGCGTTGATCCTGCTCACCGTGCCGATCCTCTACCCCGTCATCCTGAAGCTACATTACGACCCGATCTGGTTTGGCGTGATGGCGGTGCTGGTGACGCAGATGGGCGTGATCACGCCGCCGGTCGGCGTCAACGCCTACGTCGTAAGCGGCATTGAGCGCAGCATCCCGCTGCAAACGGTTTTCAGGGGTTCGCTCCCCTTCCTGTTCGCGCTCTTCCTCGCCTGTGCCCTATTACTCATCTTTCCGCAAATCGCGACTTGGCTGGCGTACAGCCTCTAATCCCGAAAGGAGGACGACTATGACACCTGCAAAAACCATTCTTTTCTGCACCGATTTTTCGGAAAACGCCCTTCGTTCCTTTGCCTTCGCGGCGGAGGAGGCGCAGCGCGCCGTCGGCTCGAAACTGATTTTGCTCCACGTCATCCCGGAACCCGACGCGCAATTCTGGAAGGGCTACATCTACGATGTCGGCGACATGGACAGCAAGGCGAAGGCCGACATCGACGCGGCAATCGATAAAGACTATCGCCCGCTCGTCCCGGAAGGCGTGACCTTCGAGGTCGCCATGCGCATCGGCGACGCGCCGGAGGAGATTCTGCACCACGCAAAAAGCGTCAACGCCGATTTGATCGTCCTCGGTCGCCAGGGGAAAGGGATGATTTCGCAATGGTTGACAGGAAACGTCACCGCAAGGGTTGTTCGCAAATCCGTTTGTCCCGTCCTCGTCGTCCCGATGGCGTTCATCGAAAAGCAGCAGAAGGCGTAACGGATGATCGGCATTTCCAAACTCTATCTCGGAACCGTCGAAGCATCCGACCCGTTGCGCTACGGGCGGCTTTCCAACAAGCTGCCGAGTCACATGCTCCAGTTCTCGAAGGACAAGAAACCGGTTGTCGTCTGGAACGTGACCTCGCGCTGCAACCTGAAATGCGAACACTGCTATGCCGCCGTATCCGGTCCGCAGCCCGAACTTTCCACAGAGCAGGCGTGCACCGTCCTCGACGACCTCGCGGCTTTCGGTTGCCCCGTCGTCCTCTTCTCCGGTGGCGAACCCTTTGCCCGCGCCGATCTGCCGGAATTGGCCGAATACGCCGTCTCGAAAGGGTTGCGTGTTGTTTTTTCGACCAACGGAACGTTGATCACGGAGGAGAAAGCCGCCGCCATCAAACGGATCGGGGCCTCCTACGTCGGCATCAGCCTGGACGGCCGCGAAGCGGCACATGACCTCTTCCGCCGTACTCCCGGCGCCTACAAGGCCGCGTTGCGCGCCATCCGGATCTGCCGAGACACGGGTATCAAAGTCGGCCTCCGCGTCACCATTACACGCGACAACGTGCAGGAGATCCCCGCCATCTTCGACTTGATGGAAGCCGAACGGGTGCCGCGCCTCTGCCTCTACCACCTGGTCTACTGCGGACGCGGAGCGGAAATCGCCGCGCAAGATTTGAACGTAGAGGAGCGCCGGCGCACGGTGGATTTGATCATCGACCGGACCGCGCGTCTCCACGGACTTGGATTCCAGACGGAAGTCTTGACCGTAGACAATCATTGCGACGGCCCTTACCTCTACCTCCGCATGAAGCGGGAAGGCAACCCGCGCGCGGAGGATGCGCTCCGTCTCTTACGCATGAACGGAGGAAACAGTACCGGCCTCGGCATCGGCTGTATCAGTTGGGACGGCACGGTCTACCCAGACCAATTCTGGCGCAACAAACCGCTCGGCAACGTTCTGGAAAAGCCGTTCAGCGAAATCTGGGGCAACCCGCCCGCGGATTCCCTGCTTGCCCAGCTCCGCAACCGCAAACCGCGTCTCCGCGGACGTTGCGCGCATTGCCGTTTCCTCGACATCTGCAACGGGAACTTCCGTGCCCGTTCCGAAGCCGCCACCGGCAGTCTCTGGGAGCCAGATCCGACGTGTTACCTGACGGACGAAGAGATCGCCGAAGAATAACAAGAGGCGGTTCACATTCATTTGACTTTCGCCGGAAAACGGATACAATGGAAGTATGTCCTTTCGTGAACGAGTCTCTAGTTTTTTTGCCTGCCTCGTATGGGCGGCCACCGTTCCCCTCGGCGCGGCATCGCCCGGTGCCGCAGAAGAGATCGCAGTGGCGCAAGACGCCCTCCGGGACAAGCTGTACCCTGTCGCCCGAACCCACGCCGAACGTGTCCTGGAGACGGCTGCGCCGGGGTCAAACGAGGCGAAGACGGCCTTGCTGGTCGTATTGGAGGCGTTGTCCGGCGAACAAAAGTACCGCGAGACGTTGGCGAGGATCGATACCGCCGTCGCCAAAGGGCAGACAATCGGCCCCGCCCCGGCAGTCGCCTACTGGCGCGCCAACGCCTACCTGAACCTCAATGAGTACGCGAAAGCGAGGGACGCCGCCGCCGCCGCGACGAACGCCCCCTCCCCTTACGCCGACGCCTTGCTTCGCACGCTCGCCCGCGCCGAACGGGGACGCGGAGACCTTCCTGCCGCGCTGGCCGTCTACCGGGAAGCAGACCGTTCGACCAACCTCCTGACCCGTACCGACAACGCGCTCGACTGGGCGCAGACCTTGCTTGAATCGGGCGACCGTAAAACGGCATGCGAGGTGTTGGACCGCCAGTCCGAAATCGGTTTCGAGTCGGATTCCCTCAGTGAAGGCCAATTGCTACGCGGTCGCCTCTTTCTCGAGGCGGGGCAAGCCGAACAGGCGGGCGCACTCTTCACCCGGCTTTCCATGGACGGGCGGGCGCGTGAAACCGCCCGCGTCCAGGCGCTCCTGGAACTAAGCGTGATCGCGCTGGACGGGGGAAAGACCAATGAAGCGGTCGCCTTCGCCCGGAACGCTTTCGGACGGGCGAAAGAACCGGCCACGCGGCGGCTCGCCGGCTTCCGGTTGGGCGACCTGCTCACGGCTTCTCCGGCAACATTGAAGGAAGGCGCGAAACTCATCAAGGCGCTCGTCCAGGAACAGCCGGAGGACGCGCGTTCCGTCCAGGCCCAGCTGAAACTCGCCGACGCCTTCCTCCAAGGAGGTTCGCCCGCCGAGGCGGCTGCCGAATACAAGATTTTCCTCGAGACCTACCCGTCCTCTTCGCTCGACACGCGCGTGTTGCTCGGACGCGGACAGGCGCTTCTGAAACTCAACCAGGCGGCGGAGGCGGGCCTCGCCTTCAAACGGGCCGCCGAGCATTGCGCAGACCGTGAACAAAAAAACGTCTGCCTCATGAAACAGGCGGACGCGCTCGCGATGGACGGGCAATTCACCGAAGCCGCCGCCGTCTATCAGGAAGTCGCCGCCGGGCAACCGCCCTCGCCGTATGCGGGGGAAGCCCTCTTCCAAAGCGCAGACGCGCTGGAGCGAGCCGGCAAGTTTCAGGAGGCCGCGAGCGGTTACGCCGCCGTCACGAACCGTTTCGCAGGGACCGCCATTGCCGGCGATGCCATGTTGCGGCTCGCCGCTTTGCAGTCCTCACGCGGCGACTATGCGGGCGCGGTCGCGACCTACACCGCCGTCCTCAAGGCGAAAGGCGCCGAAGACGCCGTACACACGGCATGGATGGGACGCGGCAAAGTCCATTACAAGGCGTTCCGGTTTGAACAGGCGTTGCAGGATTTCGCCTCCTTTGCCGAACTCTCCATGGAACAGAAGGACGAGGCGCGTTTCCTGATGACGCTTTGCCTCTACGGCATGGGACGCGATACCGCCGCAAAAAAGGCGGCGATCGCCTTTCTCGCCGACTATCCGAAATCCGACCGTATCCCGGACATGCTGCTCTGGCTCGGAAAATTTTCGTTCAACCATGCGGACTACGCGGCCGCGCAGGGGTATTTCCTCGATTTCGTGTCGCGTTGGCCCACTTCCGACCGCGCCGAATCCGCCCTTCTCTG
The DNA here is from genome assembly GCA_017962315.1 of Kiritimatiellia bacterium. Classification (GTDB taxonomy): domain Bacteria; phylum Verrucomicrobiota; class Kiritimatiellia; order RFP12; family UBA1067; genus RGIG8368. The sequence goes on along the minus strand of JAGCVN010000105.1, from coordinate 20,110 downwards.
GGCGGCGCAGGCGGCTTTCCATGCGAACGATTTCACCGGCTGCCTCGAGCACGTCTCCAAGCTGTTGCAAGAGCGTCCGAAAACCGGGCGCATGACGGAGGCACTACTTCTTCAGGCCAACGCACTGATCGAACTGGCGCGTTTCAACGAGGCGATCCTCCTGCTCGACCGCGTCATCACCTCCGCGCCGAACACCGACTTTGCGAGGAAGGCGCTCCTGCACAAGGCGGACAGTTTGTTCACCATGGGGGCCGGAAACGCGGCGAGGTACGAAGAAGCGATGGTCGCCTACCGCGCACGACTGGCGAACGGGCGTTTGACCGAGACGGAAGAGCTGGAACTCCATTTTAAAATCGCGCGCTGCCTCGAAAAGCTCGACCGCACGGACGAGGCGATCGACCAGTATTATTCCGACGTGATGGCTCGCTACCAGGACGCCCGGAAGAAGGGACGCTGGCTTGACGAACGCAGCACCACGCTCTACGTGAAGTCTGCTTTTTCAATCGCCTCCCTTTACGAACGCACAGGCGGGTACGAACAGGCGGAACGGATCCTGAGGCGGCTTCAACGGGCCAACATTCCGGGGACGGAAGAGGCGGGCCCGAGGCTTGAGCGGTTGAAGAGACGGAACAAAAAGGGGAACGGATGATGTCTACGGACGGCGGAATCGTGTTTTACTGCATCGCAGGGGCCGGTGCGCTCGCGGCGGTCGTTTTTCTGAGTCGATTGCTCTTCCTGCGCCGCGCCAGGATCGACTACATGGATTTCCTGAAAGGTGTCTGCAACGTGCTCTCGAACGGAAACGTCGAAGAGGCGTTGATGTTGTGCGAGGAAACGCCGGGACCGGTCGCCATCCTCACCGCGACGGCGATCCGCCACCGCGAAAGTCCCTCCGCGCCGTTGCGCGAGGCGGTTGAAAACACTTCGCGCGAAGAACTGTCGCGACTGGAACGCCGACTGGCCTTCCTCTCCATCACCTGTGAAGTCGCCCCGCTCTGCGGCTTGTTCGGCGCGGTGCTCGCCGGTCTCCGGATCGTCTCGGCGATGAAAGCCCAGGCGCCGCTGATCCTCACGACCGATCTGGGCGGGGCGCTGACATGCGCGCTGCTCTGTGTCGCGGCGGGAGTCCTCGTCGCGATCGAATGTCACATTTTCTACGCGCTGTTGATGACGCGCATCGAACGCCTCAGTCTGGAAATGCAGACGTCGGCCTCCGAGATTCTCGCCTACCTCACGCGCCGTCAGAACCCCGCCGGAAACGAAGAGGAGGAGGCCCATGCGTAACGTCATTCCCGTTTTCATCCTGCTCTGCGCCACCGCGTGTCCCGCGCAACCCCTGCCCGACAGCGCCCGCGCGGCCCAGGAGATCAAGAATACCGTCGAACGTTTCATCAACACCCGGACGGCGGGCAGCAAGGACGACTTCCTCGTCGCCGCCGCGGAGATCCGCCGCCTTGCCGACGAGGGGCAGCCGTTTTATCGTTTCCTGCTCGCCCTGTATGCCCTCCAAGACGAAGCGTGCAAACTCCCTGACGGGAAGCGGGCGGCGTACCTGACCGAAGGGCGGCCCTTGCTCCGCAAAGCCGCCGCTGAGGACGAGAACGCGCTTGCGCAGTATCTGTGCGGCTTGGACCTCGCCTTCAACATGGGAGACATGGCCGGGGCAAAACGGTACTTCGACTCGGCGGCCCTGCAAGGGAACGCCCTTGCACAGAACACGCTTGGCATCTTCTACTTAACGGGGCAAAGCGTAAAACAGGACGAAAAGAAAGCAGCCTCCTATTTCCAGCAGGCCGCGCTCTCCGGAGACGCCAACGGCGAATACAACCTCGCCTCGCTCTACCAGCAGGGACGCGGGGTTCCTAAGGACCCGTCCTTCTCGCTTGAACTCTACAGCAGGGCCGCAGCGAAAGGACATTCGAACGCGATGAACAACCTCGGCTGGCTTTACCAGCACGGTATCGGCGTGAAACCGAATCCGGAACAGGCCGTGGAATGGTACCGCAAATCTGCGGAGAGCGGAAACCCTGACGGCGAATTCAACTACGGGTACGCCTTCCTGCACGGACTTGGCGTCAAGCCGAATCCCAAGCAGGCCGGCGTATGGTTCTGGCGGGCCGCGGAGCAGGGACATACCGAGGCTGAAGTGAACCTCGGCATCCTGTACCGCGACGGGATCGGCGTGAAGGAAAACTTCGCCAAGGCGGCAGACTGGTTCCAGAAGGCAGCCGCAAAGGGAAACGCCGGCGCACTCTTCTTCCTGGCGCAACTTTACGAGCGGGGGAAAGGCGTCGAAGCAGACGAAAAAAAAGCGCTCCAGCTCTACCAGCAGTCTGCGGAGAAGAAATTCCCGCGCGCCCTCCTTGCGCTAGGCACCTTCTATTATCGCGGAAAATTTTTCGAGAAAGATTATGCGAAAGCCGCCAGCCTCTACCGGGAAGCGGCTGAATCGGGGCTCGACTCCGCGCAAAACAACCTGGGAATGTTGTACACACGTGGCGAGGGGGTTGAAAAGGATTTCAAGAAAGCCGCCGAATGGTTCGAGAAAGCCGAACGGCAGCATCTGGCCGACGCGCAATTCAACCTCGGTATGCTCTATGAATACGGACGAGGCGTCGAACAGAACCACCTCAAGGCCGTGGACCTCTGTAAAAAGGCCGCCATCAACGGACACGTCGCGGCAACGGAATGGCTCTTCCAGAACGGGTACACCGCCTGGATCGAAAGTCTTGAACGCAAAGAATAAATGTCGCTTCAACGTTTTTGCGGCGACGAGCGAGGTGAAACAAATTTGCATTTCGGAGGCGCATTTAGATTGCCACCGTTGCCGTTTTTCGGTATACTGGTTTCAAAAACAAGGGGGTTCTGATGATGTTTTCTCGTCGAACGTTTTTACTCGGCGGAAGTTGTGCGGCGTTTCCGTATTTGATTCCGGGAACGGTGAGGGGGATAAATCCGTCGTCGGAGAAAATCCATATCGGCGTAATCGGATGCGGGCGCATCGCCTGCAGCATGGACATGCCCGGCATTGAGCAAAACAGCGAGCTCGCTGTCGTCACCGCCGTTTCCGACTGCGACCGGATCCGGGCCGATTACCTGAAGGTTCGGGCGGAGTCCGCGTTCGGGACGAAGGTGAAAACTTATGCCCGTTATCGAGACCTGTTGGCGGATCCCTCGATTGACGCCGTGATGATCTGCACGCCGGATTTCAGCCACGCGGAAATCGCCGTCGCGGCCGCCCTCGCCGGGAAGGACGTCTACGTACAAAAACCCCTCGCCATGTCGATTTCAGAAGGGCGCGCGATTGTCGAGACCTTCAAACGAACGGGGCGGATCTTCCACATCGGTTCCCAACAGCGCAGCGAAGGAAGGGGAACCTTCGGCGCTGTCTTCCGGAAAGCCGTCGAATACGTCCGCGACGGAAGGCTTGGACAGATCCGTTCCGTCGAAATCGGGCTGCCGTCAGACCCGCCCGAACCGAAAGACCTGCCGTTGCGCCAGCCCGTTCCCGAAACGTTCGACTGGGACGCCTGGCAGGGGCGCACCCCTTTCGCCGACTACTGCGAGCTTCGTTCGCACCCACAGGGGAAGGACGGGGCGCCAAACATCCTTTCCCGTCCCGGCTGGATGACGATGCAATGCTACGACCTCGGAATGATCGCCAACTGGGGGGCGCACCATCTTGACATCGCGCAATGGGCGTTGGACGCCGGCGGAAGCGGTCCCGTGCGCGTCGAAGGCGCGGCGGACTATCCGAAACGGCGTCTGTGGGACGTCCACGGGAAGATGCGCGTCCTCCTTTCCTATCCCGGCGGTGTCCAAGTCAACATCGCGGGAACGGACCGTTATCCGAACGGTGTCCGTTTCATCGGCGACAACGGCTGGATCTTCTGCAGCCGGACTTCGCAGAAAGCGCTCATTCCCGATCCTGGGGCGGGCGGAAAGCACGGACGCTGGCGGCCGCTGGAAGCAAGCGCCCGGAACCTGATCGAGGGCGAGGTCGCCCATCCCGTCGTCCGCAACCCGTCGAACCACCACCGCGTCTGGCTCGAAAGCATCAAGAGCCGCAAGCCGACGAACATCACGCCGGAGGAGGCGCATCGTTCCACTTCTGCCTGCATCCTGGCCTACACGGCGATGAAGCTCGGACGGCCGTTGACGTGGAATTCCGCCGAAGAACGGTATGTCGGCGATGACGAGGCGAACCGTACACTTGTCTTGGAGGAGCGCGCCCCTTACGGAGTCCACCGCCTTTTAAACCAACAACCCCGCTAAACGAGGAGACACCACATGAAATTCACCCGCAAATCGTTTTTAAAAGCCGGAGCCGCCGCCCTGGCGTTCCCGATGATCGTCCCTTCAGGCTGCGTTTCGCGGCGCGGGAAACCCCGTTTCTCGCCGAACGAGCAGATTGAAGTCGGGTTGATCGGTTTGGGCCGGATATCCACGACCTTTGAACAGAAGCTGCTCGCGAATCAAGCGAACATCCGCCTCGCCCGGATCGTCGGTGTCTGCGACCTCGACACGCGGCGCGTCGCCCATTCCAAAGGGCTGGTGGAGAATGCGTACCGCAAGGCGCTGGGCGAATCGATCCCCGTCGCGGGATTCCAGTACGTAGACGAGATGTTGTCCAGCTTACCGGGTATCGACGCGGTCTGTGTCTCTGTGCCGGACCATGCCCACTGTCTGGCAGCGGTGATTTGCGCGCTCGCCGGCAAGCACATCTGGATGCAGAAACCCTTCTCCCAGACCGTCCAGGAAGGACGCATGCTAACGAACCTCATCAAGCAGAAGGGCCTCACGTTCCAGATCAGTTCCCAGCAACGTTCCTCGCCGCAGTTCCGCAACGCCTGCGCCTTCGTCCGGAACGGGCGTCTTGGTAAAATCGTCCGTGTCGAAGTGGGACTCGGCATAGACAAGGAGGGCGGCCGGACGGAGAAGATGCCCGTTCCCGAAACGTTCGACTACGACGCCTGGCTCGGCGCGACGCCGGAGGCCTACTACACCGAAGACCGCTGCCACACGCAAAACCTTTCACGCATCGGGTCCCGCCCCGGCTGGATCCAGATGGCGCCGTACGGATGGGGTATGATCACCAACTGGGGTGCGCACCACCTCGACATCGTGCAGTGGGGGCTCGGCATGGAAGATTCCGGGCCAACCGCCTGTACGGGCAACTGCGAATGGATGAAGAAAGGGCTGTGGAACGTCCATACCGCCTATGACCTCCACTACACCTATCCGGGCGGGATCGATGTCCATGTCTGCAACAAGTTCCCGAACGGCGTCAAGTTCATCGGCGAGAAAGGCGATTGGATCTTTGTCAGCCGGGGCGCCCAGAAAGTGACCGCCTCCGATCCCACGCAGCCCGGCCCGGTGCTCAAGGCGCTTGATTCGAACAAGCCGGAACTTCTTCTGCCGCTCCGCGTCGACGAGACGCCGCTCCACGCAAGCCCGAACAACGACCACATGCTCGACTGGCTTACGGCGGTCCGTACCGGCGGCGCGTGCGTGACGAACGTGGAAAGCGCGTTCCATTCCGCCAACGTCTGCACACTCGGGCATCTCTGCATGGAGATGCGCCGGAGCGGTCTCGGAACGACCCTAGGCTGGGATCCGGGCACGGAACAGACGGACAACGCGGAGATCAACAAGCTTCTCCGCTGCCCCGAACGCAATCAGTACAGCATTCCGCGCCGCCTCGCCGCCGCCGGTTACAATCCGGCGAAGCTCATCCATCCGTAAGACGGAAACTTGGAGCAAGAAACGATTGTCCTTTCACGCGCTCCGTGGTATGATACGCGGAGTGCGAATCAAGAGGAGGTAAACGGTGGACTGGCGTAATGAGCTGAACGGCATCATGAACGGACGCGGGCGTATGACGCGCGCCGAACAGGAAAATGCGCAATTTGAGGAGTTCTTGACAACCATCGCCGTGCCGGCCTTGCAGGAAATCGCGGAGGAGCTACGCAAGCACAACCGCGATGCACAAGTCCGGACGGCACCCGCGTCTGTCAAACTCCAGGTCCTTTCGGGGGAGACCGAGGAGATCACCTTCAGTGTGATGAAACAATACGTCCAGACCGGGATCCTCCCGAAGGCCGAAGTCAGACTCAATCGAGGGACCGGGCCGTTGAAGTATGAATCCATGTTTCGCGACGACCCGCAGAACTACCCGATCTCCGAAGTGACAAAAGAGGACGTTATCGGTTGTTTCCTGAAGTTCTACCGGCAGGCGATGAGCGATCGCCCTTGAGTTGCTTAACGGAGAAGTTCAATGCGACTCTGTGTCCTTGCAAGCGGCAGCAAAGGGAATTGTACCTACGTGGAATCCTCCGGAGGCGCGTTACTTCTGGACGCCGGGATGAACCGGTTTGAGGTTTTAAACCGGCTCAAAGCGATGCAACTCGACCCTGCGCGCGTTCGCGGGGTTTTGTTCACGCACGACCATTCCGACCACTGTAGCGCGATTTCCGTCCTCCACCGCTATCTTGACGCAGATCTCTTCGCGAACGGGGGCACAGCCGAGGCCATCGATTGTTCCTACCCGAATGCAAACCTTTCCTGGACGATTTTCGAGACGGGACGCCCATTCGATTTAGCCGGTTTCCACATTGAAACGTTTTCGGTTTCACACGATGCGGTGGAACCAGTTGGTTACGTCCTTTGTGCCGACGGGATTCGCCTGTTTTACGCCACCGACCTCGGTTGTATCACGCCGGCCGTGAAAGCAGCCATGTCGGGATGCAACGCCGCCGTGCTGGAAAGCAACCACGATTTGGGGCTCTTGATGGAGTCGCAACGCACCCGCATCCTGAAAAACCGGATTGCCGGCGACACCGGCCACCTCTCAAACGACCAGGCCGCCGTGTTCATGGAAAACGATGTCCCGGACACCTTGCGGCTTCTTCTGTTGGCACACTTGAGTCAAGAATGCAACGTTCCCTCGCTCGCGAAATCCGTCATGCGCGGTGCCCTCCACCGAACCGGTCGCGATGACATCCGTGTCGAAGTTTTAAGCCAGGGAAGCCCCTCCGAAGTCTTTACCCTTGCGTGATTGCGTGAAGGGCCTTGATAGCCCTCGTTTCCTTTATTTCTGCTCAGGCAACACCACGTCCGTGCGTCGCGAGGCGGGCGTGACCACAAGGTCGCGCACCTCCCCGTTCTGCACACGGCCCTCCACCATCGTTTTGTACGGCGCATGGAGTTTAAACGTACAGTCCCATCCCTTCGGCCACGCGGGCAGAAGGAAAATCTTCCGTCCTTCACACTGCATAAGCATCGACTGCAGGATGTTCTGGATGTTGCCGCCGGCGCACTGGTCGGGACGCCAGTCGAAGTTCGGACCCCAGTACGCGGGCCAGCGGAATCCCTCTGCGGAATTGTGGAGAGCGCGGTTCGCCAGATGCTTCGCCGCCTCATCGGTCATGCCCAAATACGCGGCGAACAGCTCTTCCTGTTTCCAGCCCTGGTAATGCCTGTCCGTGCGCGCGGCGTAGGCGGCGCGGCCCAGCACGGCGTTCGGCTTCTCGAAGGAGCAGAGCCTAAAAGGAAATACGCAGTATAGTTCGGGATGCTCCACGTTGCGCTTGTTGGCGAAGCGTTCGGCGGGGGCATACGCCTTCGTACCGTCCTTGAGCGTGCGCGTGGGCAGGTCTGGAATGCGTGCGCGGATCTTCGCGAACAGAGCGCGATCCGCATCCGGCAGCAGCCCCTTCGGCAGGGCGAGAAGGCGTTCCGTCACACACGTGAGCCCGGCGACCTCGGGCATGGGATTCGTGCAGTCCCACCACGTCTCCACGGCCTGCGCGGGGTTCATGTTGTAGCGGCCCTTCGCGTCGAGCTTATAATGCTCGTCGAAGAAGCGCACGTACTCGCGTATCGCGGGTAGCGCCTTCTGCTTGAACCAGGCGTCGTCCTGAATATAGGCGTGGTAGTCGAGCAGCATCAGCGACACCTCGAGCTGACCCACCCATTCGTACTTGTGCCAGCCGCCGTCCTGAAGCTTGTCGGGACGGTCCTTCCATGCGTATTTCGCGCCATAGATGGACGGGAAATGGTCGCCCCACGGCATGATGCATTCGGGAATGTACGCGCCGCCATGTCCGAGATACTTGCGCGTGCGCTTCGCGTTGAAGTCAAGAAGCCCTACATACATGCGGAAGAGCGGCTTAAGCATCTCGCAGTCGCCGGCGGCGAACATCGGGAAATACGGAAGACGCGTGTTCTGCCACCAGTAGCCGTGTCCCCAGCGGCGATAGTCGGGGTCGCCGTTCTCGGAGGTGGTGAAAATCGAACCGTTGAAGCGGATGGGCAGAGTGCCCTTTCCGGCACAGGCTGTCGTGTAGCGCTGCGCGGCCCACGCGCGCGTCACGGCGGCACACGTCGCCGGCGAGACGATGGAAGCACCGGCGAGGTCGGACGTATGGACCTTTCCGTCAAGGACCATCTCCACCTTGCCGTCGGGGGACACGCTCACCTCCACGGACACGTCGCGGCCGACCGGCACCTTAGACGGATGGAGGACTGCCTTTTTCGCGACGAGCAGACGGAGCCGTCCGCCAAGGATGTCAACAAGGGAACCGTCCATGCCGCCAGGGGTAATGTTGTCGATGATTCGCTGGTTGCGTCGCGTATCCGGCGCATTGAAGGTTGCAGCGAGAAAGAGTCCGTCCTTGTCAATGCGCGACTTCGGATTAACATTCAGAATACCGTCGAACTTCGTGCCGCCCTTGCTGTCGCGCCCGATCGAGACGGGCAGCTTGGCGTTGTAGGGGAAAGCGAAAGCCGCACGGCGGTCGCGGGGCGATTGCCCTGCCGACGGCGTGACCGTGATATGGCTGCGCCGCCAGAACTCGTCCCATCCCTTGCGGTGCGCGGCACGGCGCGCGGTCTCGGCGTCAAGCGTCCAGCCGTCGCGGTCGAGCAGTTCGTTCGTACGGCGCAGCCATTCCGCTTCGTCCTTGCAGGGGTGCAGGCACGTGATTGCGCTGAGGAAGAGGAGACTGGGAGAACGGGCATCTTGCCCTTTCACGTCCCCAACGGGCGAGGCGACCGTTGTCCCGGTGATCTTCCGCGTCACGCCGCCGAACACGCGGTTCGAAAGCATATCTTCCCTTCCCAAATCGTCCGTCGCCTGAAAGCGGTCGTAGATCTTCATCATCTCCGCCACGGTGTCGTTGCGGTTCACGTGACACCATCCGCCCGGCACGAGCCTGTCTGCCGAGACGATGAAGCGGGGCGGCTTGCCGTCCACCAAAATCCGATCGCACTGGTTGCCGAGCTCCTTCCAGCCACACCCGAACTCCTTGGCTCCACCTGGATAGAGTCGCCAGTTCACCACCTTCGCCTCAGTCTTCGGTGCGCCCTTCACATCGCACACGGCAAACGGCGTACCGCCGTGCTGCACGCGGTAGTGTACCGACACCTCACGTCCTTCGCTATGCCATGAGGCATTGAACTCGCCTGTTGCGAGCGACAGTTCCTGACGAAACGTCCCCGCGTCAACCTTCATGGAGGTGACGTAGTCGATCGCCCCCGCCTTCACGTGGCGGGCGGCCTCGTTCCATGTATCGGAACGCTGCAGAACAGTATGCAGCGTGCCGTCGGACGAAACCCACGCAAGCGCCCCCAGCTCGCCGTTACCGAGGATCATCGCGCCACGGTCGTGCTCAGCAGGAGTTTCAAACACGATTGGAGCAGGTTCGTGCGCCTTTTCAAGAAAGACATCCGCACCGGGACCTATCGCGTTCTCCGGCGGCAGCGGCTCGAAACCGGGGATAGACGAAAGGTCCGCCGGAAGTTTCGGCACGCATACGTTTCCGCGCATGACCGTCGCTTCGGGGATCTGGCGGTTCCTTGATACGAATGTAAACGATTTTTCGTCACCCACGAACACATTGCATTCGAACGTGTTGCGCATGGGCGTGTCAAGGGCAGAGGCGAATTCCGGATACTTTGTCCTGAACGCCGCGCCATCGACGTTCGCCGCCTCGCGGGACACCCTACCCCGTTCACCGGAGAGGAACTTTCTCCAGTGCTCCTGCGGCCATGGCGAGACCGTAATGCCGTAACGGCAGCGCGTGAACACGTTGTTGCGCACCACGTTGTCGCGTCCGCCGTGGATCTGCACGCCGCCGAAGTTCACCTTTGAGCAATTGTCGAAGCGGTTTCCGTACACGAGGTTGCCGGAGATCGCGTCATCGAAACGTATGCCGCCCTGTCCGCACCGCACGAACGCGCCGCCGCGTCCGACGTCACGGAAGATGTTATGGATGAACCGGTTTCCGCGGTACGTGGGGTCGCCCCACATGTCAACCGCGCCCTGGTCGTCGGACTCCATCACCACGCGCTCCACGAGGTTGGAGGCGACGAGATGCTCGTTACCGCCAATCCGCAGTGCGCTCGAGGGGAGGTCGTGGAAATGGCTGCGAACAATGCGGTGTCCGCACCCCGTCACCCAGATTCCCGGCGTATAGGTGCGCATCGCAAGGCCGGTGTCGCTGAAGTCGCAGGAGTCGATCGTGACGCCGGACGCTGTAAGCGTCTTCCTGTCACCGCCGTCGAGCGTCATCGCGCTATGCCCGAACGTGCGGAAGGAGCAGCCGCGCACAAGCGAATCGCGCACGCGGTCGAACACGAGGCCGTGTCCGCCGAAGTCGCGGAACGCGCAGCGTTCGATTGTCACGTCGGAGACGCCGTGCATCTCCACGCCGTGGTGGCGTCCACCGCGAAACGCGATCCCCTCAAAGCGGATGTGCGCGGCGTCCTTCGCCGACACGAGCGACTTCGCCGCGAGAGAAAGCTCGTAGCGGGATTTTGTCGGATCATCATCTTTCCCGCCTTCGGGATAGACATACAGCAGTCCGGTCGTGCAGTCAAGGTGCCATTCGCCCGGCGCGTCGAGCGCCGCGAGCGCGTTCTGTAGGTAGAACGGCATGCCTCCGCGAACGACGAAATCATAGAGCCGCCCCTGCTTCGCGGCGGCGGTGCTCGACTGGCTAAGGTGGAACGACGTTTCGACGTTGCTACCGGACTTGTCCGCGGCGGGTACAAACGAAATCGTCCCGGAAGACGGATCGACGGACACGGGGAGCGTCTGGTCGGCCCACAGCCACTTCCAGTACCCCAGCGCCTCAAGGCACGGCGCATTCGTGCGCGACCAGCGCGCCATGTCACCAAGATCCGCCTTGAACGTACTTTCCTTGTTGACGACCGTCCCGGTGCGGAGGAAGCCCGTGTTGGGGTGGCGGGTGGGCGTGAGGCGTTTTCCGTCGCAGTAGAGCGAGCGGATTCGGAACTCAGGCCGTGTTGTGTGAAAACCGCAAGGTGCGTCGGGTTCTAGCGCGTCGTAGCCGAGAACCTTCACGTCCGCCATCCACACCTTACCCTTCGCCTCGGCGGGGATGCGCGGATCGTCGGCTTTGCGCCATGCGGACTGCGGCACAGTCCATGTGCCAACGAGGACGGGTCTTTCGCCCTTCCATGCACGGTACGAAACGGGCGCATCGGCGGCACCCGAATCCTTCGCGTCCAACGCCAGCGTCTCGCGCATCGTGTATTCGCCTCCGTGCAACCACACGTTCATGCCGTCTTTCGGCAGCACGTCTGACTTCCTTGCGGCACGGACGGCGTCGCGCGCCCGCGCGAGCGTGGCGAACGGACGGTCAATCGAACCATCGGCAGCATCACAGCCAGTCGGAGACACATGGAAATCTGCCGCCGCAGCTACGGCGGCAACCAACATAAAACCTGTTGAAACAAGTATCCGCATTGTCATCGCGTTTCTCCCCGTTGAAAAATTTTCATACCGACATCCTGCCACGCCCTGTCGCGGGAACCGCCGTCCCCTACCCCTTCTTGCGCGCCCGGTATTCGGCGGTCGCCGCAAAGAGGACATCGCCCGATGAATTGATCATCGTCTCGAAACTGTCCTGCACGACACCGATGATGAACCCGACGCCGACCACCTGCATTGCGGTGTCGGGCGAGATCCCGAAAAGCGAACAGGCCATCGGGATCAGCAACAGCGAACCGCCCGCCACACCCGATGCCCCGCACGCGGCAAGCGTCGCCAGGATACTGAGGATGAGGGCGCTCGGCAGTGAGACCGTAATCCCCGCCGTATACGCCGCCGCGAGCGCCATGACGGTGATCGTCACCGCCGCGCCGTTCATGTTGATGGTGGCGCCGAGGGGGATTGACACGGAATAGATATCACGGTCCAACCCGAACTCTTCGCACAGCGCCATGTTGACGGGAATGTTCGCCGCCGAACTTCTCGTAAAGAAGGCTGTCACGCCGCTTTTCTGAAGGCAGCGGAACACAAGCGGATACGGATTGCGGTGGAGCGAAAGCCAGACCAGGAACGGGTTGACCACCAGGGCCGTTGTCAGCATGCACCCGACAAGCAGCGCGAGCAGGCAGCCGTAGGTTTTGAAGACGCCCAGTCCGTTTTCCGCAACCGCGATGTAGGCGAGACCGAAGATGCCGACCGGGGCAAGTTCGATGATCCAGCGGACAATCTTCGAGAGGACATCGGAAAACGCTTTGAGCATCTCCTTAGCCCGGTCGTCCAAAATCCGGCGGCAGGCGAATCCCCCCAAGACCGACCAGAAAAGGATGCCGATGTAGTTCGCCTCGGCGAGTGCCGAAATGGGATTCACGACCAGATTCGCCAACAACCGCAAGAGCACCTCCCCCACATCCGTCGGGACGGCCTCGGACTGGGCCGCCCCCGCAAGCTGGAGGTGCTGGGGGAACACAAAACTTCCCAACACGGCGACTGCGGCGGCGAGGAACGTACTGGCGAGGTAAAGGAAAAGGACAAATCCGAAACGCTTGTCCAACTTCGTCTTTGCGGAGGCCAGCGAACCGCAGACGAGCGCGAACACCAGGACCGGAGCAATCCCCTTGAGTGCACCGACAAACAGGCTTCCGGGGAGGGAGAAAACCCGGATTCCCGGTGCGAAGACCGCGAGCAGGATACCGGCGGCAAGCCCACACAGAATCCGAAGGATCAGGTTGACGTCGCAATACTTCTGGAAAAGCGAGACTTTCTCCGAATTCGATTCTTTCGTTGCCATATGACTCCTTTGAAAATTCTGTCGCGTCAGTCACGGCGGAAACGATGGGTCGCAGTCCGACGGGCGTGGCGCACACCCGCTCTCATCGATTCCTGCAAAACGGTTTCCTGGACAAGCCGTTGGTATGCCTCCCAGCGTTCACGAGAGAGTTTGCCGGACGCGATCGCCTCGCGGACGGCGCAGCCGGGCTCCGTCTCGTGCCGGCAGTCGCTGAACTTGCACCGCCCGAAAAACGCCTCGACGTCGGCAAACGTCCGTTCAACGCCGCCGGCCGCCTCCCAGAGGCCGAGTTCGCGGACACCCGGCGTGTCGATGGCCATCGCACCGTTGGGGAGCATGACGAGTTCGCGTTCCGTCGTCGTGTGGCGTCCCTTGCCGTCCCACTAGCGGATCTCCATCGTCGGCATCCATTCATCCCCCGCCAGTGCGTTGATCAACGAGGACTTGCCGACGCCGGATGAACCGAGCAGCACAAACGTCGTGCGCGGCTGGACGTAGGGGGTCAATTCCTCCAAGCCCGCGCCCGTCTTCGCGCTAACCGCATGGACGGGGGCACCGGCAGAGACACGCCCGGCCTCCCGAAGGAACCGTTTGTGCCCGCGCAGCAAATCGGTCTTTGTCAGCACCACGACCGGTTTCGCGCCGGATTCCCATGTGAGCGCGAGATACCGTTCCAGACGGCGGACGTTGAAGTTCTGGTTCAGTGACATTAACAAAAAGACGAAATCGAAATTGGCGGCGAGAACCTGTGCCTGACGACCAGAGGAGGAAGGGTCGAGCCGCTTGAAACAGCTTTTCCGGGGCAGGGTCTGCAAAATACGGCTTTCCCCGACAGGGTTCCAGTCGAGGCGGACAAAATCCCCCGTGACCGGAGGCTCGTTACCTTCGCGGTAGGCGGAAGCTTTAAGCCGGGCCACACCCTGGCCGCTGTCGCAGACAATGTGGAAATAACCGCCGCGCGCGGCGGTTACACGCGCAGGGATCCCCTTCCCTTCGGATTCTTCCGCCGCGGACACGTATCCGTAGTCGGAAACCGTCATGACGTGGACTCCTGTTTCGCGGGGACGGCAGCGTTTCCGTCCGCCTCGTTACGGAGCAACCGCTGAAGTTCGCCGGAAATCTCCATTCCCCCGTCTACAGCCAGGCGCTTGCAGACAGACAGGATCTCCTCCACCTTTTCCCCGGGTATCTCGTTGAAGCGACCTTTGAAAATACGCGCGTGTCCCGTTTTAAACGCGGCCTTTTCACTCACGTCCAGCTCCTCGAAGAGTTTTTCACCGGGACGGACTCCCGTGAAGACAATCGGGATGTCAATGTAGGGGCGGAGACCATAGAGCGAAATCATCTCCTCGGCGAGCGTGACGATCCGGACGGGCGTTCCCATGTCCAGTACAAACACCTCGCCGCCTACGGCGATCGCCGCCGCCTCCAGAACCAGCGAAACGGCTTCTGAAATCGTCATGAAGTAACGCTTCATATCCGGGTGCGTCACGGTCACGGGACCGCCAAGCCGGATCTGTTCGGCAAAGAGCGGCACGACCGAACCCGACGACCCCAGCACGTTTCCGAAACGGACGGCGGAGAAATGCGTCTTGCCGCGCCGGTTCAAATCCTGCAGCACGATTTCGCAAAGTCGCTTGCTCGCCCCCATCACCGAGATCGGGCGGACGGCCTTGTCCGTCGAAATCAAAACGAACCGATCCACGTTGTGGGCAAGTGCGAGTTCACCGAGCGCGCGGGTCGCCAGCACGTTGTTTTTCAACGCCTCGGTGGGATTTTCCTCCATTAGCGGGACATGCTTGTACGCGGCGGCATGGATGATCAGGTTCGGCTTGTACGCGGCAAGCAACGCCGTCATGCGGGTTTCGTCCGCGATATCGGCAAGGACCGAGATGAACGGGACGGAACTGTTGAACGAGCGCAACTCGCGGGCGATTTCATACAGCGCGAATTCCGAACGCTCGACCAACAGGAGAAGCGAGGGACCTGCCCGCAGAACCTGCCTGGCGATCTCGCTGCCGATGGAACCGCCCGCCCCCGTGACCAACACAATCTTCCGGTTGAGCAGGGCGATCGCGCCGCTTCCGTCCACCGCCTGTTCCTCGCGGCCCAGAAGGTCGGTGATGTCGATGCTGCGCACTTGCGAAACGGTTGCCCGCCCCTGGATCAACTCGTAATATCCGGGCACGATCCGGGCAGGAATGCGCGCCTGCTCGCACAACTTCACCACGTTACGGATCACCGTACGCGGCGCACACGTCATCGAGACGATCACCTCGTCCACCTTCCGTTTCCGGACCACCTCTGGAAGCTGCGCAATGGTTCCCAGGACACGGACGCCGAGAATGCTCGCGTTCAATTTCGCGGGGTCGTCGTCGAGAAACCCGACGGGGACGCGGTCACGCGGAGTCTGCCTGCGGAGCTCCCGGACAATTAAATCGCCCTCGACCCCCGCGCCGACAAGAAGGACGTGCCTTACCCCGCCGGGAAAGACCGTCCATACGAAACTCCCCTCCTGCACGCCGCGAGCGAGAAGGCGGACGGCAAGCAACGCCCCCGTCACCAGGAAACTGTTGAAGAACGTAATGCTGTACGGTGGGCGCAGCCAGTAGAGTTCGGGGAAGGCGAAACGCAGCAGGATCAACACGACGGTAGCCGTGACGATGCCGCCGAGGAAGCGCGGCACATCCGCGATACCGGTGAAGCGCCAGATGAGGCGGTAACAGCCCCACAGGAAAAGGCACAACACTTGAACCACACAGACAATGACGAAGGAAACGGCGACCTGTTTCCAGCCCCAGAAAGGTTCACGGAATTCAAAACGCAGGATGAACGACGTCAAATAGGCGACGGCCATGACAAGGCAATCCGTCGCCAAACAGACCCCCCTGGCGAAAAAAAGGCTGAAGAACACTTTCATGTCTTGTTTCATTTCCTCAAAAGACTACCAACAATACCCGTTTTCCGCAATGGAAAGTTTCTGCTTCTTTTCCTTCTCGCTTTTCTGTTTACCTTGTGCTATACTGACCGCATGAATGTTTTTCTGGCATTGACACGTTACTCCTGGTACGACTTCAGCGACGCGACGGTAGGCCTGTTGTTCGGCTTGGCCGGCATCTTGTTTGGGTACGCCCTTCGCGGTTTAATCGGGAAATTCCAGGCGGAGGCCATCGAAAAAGCGGCGAAAAACCGGCTGGCCGATACCGACATGGAAATCAAGAACCGTCTGAAGGAGGCCGACATCCAGGCACGGGCGGAAGTCGTACACGCCCGAGAGGAATTCGAGAAGAGCATCAAGCAGCAGAAGGAGGAAATCCAAGAGACGGCGGCGAGGCTAGCCGCCCGCGAAGAGAACCTGGACAAGAAGGCGCTCCTGCTCGATGAACGTGAACAGGAGACGGCGCGGAAGCGCGACGAGATCGCCAAACGCGACGAGGCTTCCCGTCTCCGCAAGGACGAAACGGAGACGGCATGGAAGACGGCCGCAGAACGTCTTGCCAAACTGGGCGGGATGACGCCGGAAGAGGCCCGGCGCGAGATTTACGCCAAAGCCGAGGCGGAAGTCGAATCCGAGACGGGCATGCTAATCCGCCGCGCACAGGAACGGGCGAAAGAAGAGGCAGACCGCGAAGCGCGCAAAATCGTCGTCGAAGCCATCCAACGTTACTCGATCGCACACGCCAGCGAAACGATGACGACAACGGTTGCCCTGCCGGGAGACGACATCAAAGGGCGGATCATCGGACGGGAGGGGCGCAACATCCGTTCCATCGAGGCCGCGACAGGCGTGACCATCTTGATGGACGAAACCCCCGGTGCGGTGCTCCTTTCCGCGTTCGATCCCGTCCGCCGCGAAATCGCGCGCCTTTCACTGGAAAAACTCGTCGAAGACGGACGTATCCACCCGGCTCGTATCGAAGAAGTGGTCGCAGAAGTCACGGCGGACATGGACCGGGCCATACAGGAGACGGGCGAAAACGCGGCGTTCCGCGCACAGGTTCAGAACGTCCCTGCACCCATCATCAAGAAGCTGGGAAGCCTTCGTTTCCGGACCAGTTATTCGCAGAACGTCCTCTCCCATTCCGAAGAAGTCGCCTGCCTGATGGGAATGATGGCAGGCGAGCTCGGGCTCGATCCCTCCATCGCCCGCCGGGCGGGCCTCTTTCACGACATCGGGAAAGTGATCCACCAGGAAAAGCAAGGGAAACATGCGCTACTCGGAGCGGAGTTCCTGAAGCAGAACGGCGAATCGCCGATCGTGGTGAACGCCGTCGCCTGCCACCATGAAGACGTCCCCGCTGATAGTCTTTACGGCGTTCTTTGTTCCGCCGCCGACGCGATTTCCAGCTCGCGTCCGGGGGCGCGTCAGGAGGCGACCACCATTTACATCGACCGTTTGGAGAAATTGGAGAAAATCGCCAACAGTTTCCCCGGCGTGCAGAAGAGCTACGCGCTCCAGGCGGGCCGCGAAGTCCGCGTCATCGTGGATCCCGGGAAGACGGAGGACAGTCAGGCAGCCGTTCTTGCCCGCGATATCAGCCGGAAGATCGAGACGACAATGCAGTATCCCGGCCAGATCAAGGTGATCGTTGTACGCGAAATGCGTTGCATCGAATACGCGAAATAACCGGTCCTCATTTATCCTATATTCGCCAGTCCAAGTTGTTTATTTTTCCGCAAAGAACGCAAAGAATCATGGAAATGTCGGGATAAGAGTTCATTTTGACGTATGCAAGGATGGCCTACTTGCCATTTGTGATTTGTGAACAATATCCATGACCCTTCCCTTCTTTGCGCCTCTCTGCGTTCTTTGCGGCTTTGCGTTAAAATTCGTGCATTCGTCTACAGGGAAACTGTTCTCACGCGGAGGCGCGGAGAGGCGGAGAGCGCAGAGGTCAGGGGGAAGATAATGTAAAGTGTAAAATGTAAAAAGGGGCTCCGTTGTCTGGAGTTGTCCGTGTTGTCTCCAATCGTCAGATGCCTTCTCTGTGCCTCTGTGTCTCTGCGTGAGACAAAAAAGCGGCGCGAGCCCTTCATCCCAACGGGCTGCAAGCGTTGGGATGATGAACGGGCTGGCAGCCCGTTCTACTACGCTCGCTTCCCCTCAAGGGCTACCCCGCGCGTACGCTAGACGTCCGTGTCCGTCTGCGACGGATGGAGCGCGCGGCCGCACCCCTCCTCCACGTAGGCGATGTCCTCCCTGATCCGTTCCGCATGGGGTACGGACGGGGAGAGCCGGTCGAAAAGAGGTTTCCCTTCGCGGAACACCGCATCGGCTTTCTGGAAATAATTCGGGCTTTCTTGCCTTCCTAACGACAAAAAGCGCAACGTCCGGCAGAGCGTAAAGGCAATCCGTGCGCAGAGGATGCGAGGTTCTTCCGGCGGTGGGGCATCCGGCAGCAGACACGCCCACCCCGCCTCGCGGAGACGCGACTCAAACCGGCGCCGTTGCAGAAACGATAGTTTCAGCAGGCTCTCCTCGGCACGCGCAAAAAGAACCATCGCGGAATCCCATTGCACCTCGAACCCCCACCGTTCCAAACGAACGCGCACATCCTCCTCGGTGAACAGCGGAGCCTCAAAGACACCGGCGAGTGAAAACAACGATCCGGGCAACGCCATCTTCCGTCTCCTCGTAACGCCGTAACCCTACTCGTCTTCCTCAACCTGAACGATCTTGCCGTCAAACTCGCGCAACACCTGTTTCAGTGCGGCATCCTCGTAGAGTTCTGCGTTCGAACTCGCGTGAACGGAGGGGGCGCCTGCAATGGGCGCCGCAGCCGGCGCGGCGGTACGGATTGCGTTCAAACGCCGCAACACCTCGTCCAGCGTGACGGTGGTGGCGATCCGCGAACAACGGATCAACGCCATTTCAAGCAAAGTGCGGACGGATAACGCGTACCGCATTTTCGACTCGACCTCTGCCAATTGATCCGCGATCTGCTGGAGGCGAGTCTCGTTGACAAGCTGCGACTGTGCCTCGTAGGCCAGGATCTGGTCGGGTGTCGCGTCCATGTTCTCCATATCCTTGCCAATGTACAGATAGACCAGAAGGTTACGGAAATATTCCATGATTTCGACGGCAAGCCGACGCAAGTTTTTCCCCGCGCTGTCAAAATCCCCGACAAGGCGGAGAATCGTCTTCGCATCCCCTTTCAAAATCGCCTCGGCAAGGTTCTCGAGCGCTTTCCTCGAAACGAGTCCGAACACCTGCAGAACATCGTCCTCCGTCAACGTGTTACCCCGGAACGCGATCAACTGGTCGAGGGAAGAGAGTGCGTCGCGCATACCGCCCTCCGCACCGCGCGCAATGGCGAGAAGCGTGTCTTCCGTCGCCTCCACCTTTTCCGCCTCGCAGATGTGGCGGAGACGTTCGACAATCAACGGGGTCGCAATCCGGCGGAGGTCGAAACGCTGGCAACGCGAGATGATGGTCGGCAACACCTTGTCCCCCTCGGTGGTGGCGAAGATGAAGACGACATATTCCGGCGGTTCCTCTAGTGTCTTCAAAAGCGCGTTGAACGCCGCCGCCGAAAGCATATGTACTTCGTCGATGATGATCACCTTGTACTTGGCGTGTGCGGGACGGAACTGTACCTGTTCGCGGAGTTCACGGACCTGATCGACATTGTTGTTGGACGCACCATCGATTTCAAGGATGTCGAGCGACGTTCCCGCTGCAATCTCCTTGCACACGGAACACTCGCAACAAGGCGTTATGGTGGGACCCTTTTCACAGTCGAGCGACTTCGCGAAAATACGCGCCAGTGTGGTTTTCCCAATCCCGCGGGGACCGATAAAAAGGTAGGCGTGCGCGATACGCCCCGTCTCAATCGCGTTTTTCAACGTGCGCGTGACGTGTTCCTGCCCGACTACGTCTTCAAACCGCTGCGGGCGCCATCTGCGAGCTAAACCTTCGTATGCCATAACGGGGCAAGTATACCCCAAAACCAACGGGAGAGGAAATGAAAAATGTACGTCTGCTCTCTCGTATATCGCCGCAAAAGAACGGCGGAGACATTGGG
>JAGCVN010000104.1 GCA_017962315.1 Kiritimatiellia bacterium | reverse complement strand
CTTCGGGCCGCCCCTTCGGGGACGCTCCCGCCCCTTCCCCTCCGGCTATGCCAGTGGTACGCCAGGCACCTCAATGACACCGAAAGACAGAGTCCTGTTTTGACAACTACAACAAGTCCTGTTTTGATTTCACCCCGACAGTGTGAGGAAAAAGGATTGACCGAGGGATGCCGTTTCGGTACAATACAACCGTTTTGACATTCTTTTAGGAGAAGGAATGACAAGAGACTGAGTGACTGACAATTTTTTAGCGAACTGCTGAACGACGCCGCTCTGGAAAACGTAGGACACTTTCCAACCATCGTCGGGAAACGGTAAGGACGAAAAGCCCTGTTTCGGATCATTAAAGCAGGATGCGCCCAATACGGGCGCGTTCTCCTATGTATCCGAGACGGGTCTGTCCTACGGCCTCCAGAGCGGGCATGGATTGAGAACGCGCTCTTTTCATGCCGTTGTGATGCGGTCGTATCACGACCATGGAAACAAGAAACGGAATAGGGCAACGTGAATGCGGCGTATCGGATGAACGATGCGCGTTCCGCGAGAGTGCCTTGTCTTGGCTGGCAAAAGAAACAGGTGCGACAATCGCCTATTCAGGAAGTATCCCGATCGAGCCGGTTTTATCGGATACTCCCCCGAAGACCCTCTCGTATGTAAACGGGTATGCCGAAACAAATCCTGAGGCACGAAACAGGTATGTCAATTTAGATCCGTCACAAAGTGAATCGTCGCCGTTTTCCTATTT
Organism: Kiritimatiellia bacterium; assembly: GCA_017962315.1. Lineage (GTDB taxonomy): Bacteria > Verrucomicrobiota > Kiritimatiellia > RFP12 > UBA1067 > RGIG8368. The sequence goes on along the minus strand of JAGCVN010000104.1, from coordinate 10,436 downwards.
TATGGACGGTTCGCGGATGGCTTGGAAGATTGCCGAATTCCGGCATGGCGGGAAGATCTGGCCGATCGTGGCGGGGCAAATCGGCGTTGCCTATTGCCGAAGGAGCGATCGGCGAATGCATTCGGATGGTTCAAGCCGGATCTATAAGACGATCCTTTCCATTCCACAGCCGATTTGCGGGTTCGGTGTCAACGAGTCCGAAAACCGCAGAATACTCGAATCGTGCCGCAATGGGATAAACATGCGACTTGGATGGCGGAATAATGTACAGTTTGACGATATTCTTACGTATGCGGATAAAGAAGGCGATAAGGTGAATCTCGCGATTTCACGGATACAAGCACTCATGGTGGCGACAGAGAAACAGATGATTTACGAGTTGGCCGACTCTGGAAAACTGACGGACGCCGATTATCTAATAAAGGATGGATCCCTTGAATACCGGGATGACGTCCTTTCGGATATCAAATGGAGGGATATAGGCGGCAGATTGCAATACGTTCTGGGCGTTTCCAAAAATTTCAATGCAGATTTGTTCGAGGTCAAACAGAATTCGCAGAAACAGTCTGCGGCGTCCTTCATATCGAACTTGCAAGTCAATCAACGTACACAGGCATTCCTGTATGAACCACAGGGCAGAAACACGGAACCCCGTTTTGCTGTGTGGTATGTCCGTATCCGTGACCAACGGCTAGGAGCCAGTACTTTCGATGGCGTTTTGAAGGTGGAAATGCAATTGATCGGCAGAGAGCGGGAGAACGGGAAAGATACACTGGAGATTTCACGGCTGAGCGAAGCTTTGATACGTGAACGGAATCCGGTCTGTTTCGGAGCTGATTCCCGCTGGGCAAACCACATCTATCCCGTTTTTGTGACGGAACGTTATTTGAAAAGCGGATTTTTGCCGGGGCTTGTGTTTCGGTCCATGACAATAGGAGGCGGTAAATGAAAAAAGCGATAGGCAAGGTATCGGCAACGGAAAATTGCCCGACAACGATCACGTCTTTTACCTTCTGGACGAAGGAAGACTTGAAACTGAGTCCGTTTGATATCGTCAAGGTCGGGCACCTTGATGAAAGTTTCACTTTTGGACAGATCGAAGAAATCAATCATATCACCGATGCGGCAAGTTTCATGTCGACTTTCATTTCGAGCGATTTCGGCGATACGGGGATTGAGTCCCCAACTCTCCGCGTCGGGTTGAATTATGTCAAAGCGCGTGTATTGGGCAACAGCAAGGGTATCTATCTGCCGGTACATAACGATGCGCCGGTTTTCTTTGCGCATCGCGAAGAAATAGAAAAGGCGCTTGGTTTCGATGACGTTCAAAACAAGGTCATCTGCGGGACGACCTGCATGTACGCAAATATCGACGAACAGAAAATCGAGATCCCCGTACCCCTTAACAGGGATTTCCTGATCGGCCCGGAAGGCGCCCATCTCAATATTTCCGGCATATCGGGCCTTGCGTCGAAAACATCCTACGCCATGTTTCTCGTCAAATCGCTGACGGAGGCGTTGGCGTCCGCAAACAACGACCCAGACACGGGGACTGCGGCATTCATCATCCTGAACGTAAAAGGCAAAGATTTGCTCTCCATTGATGAAATGACCGAGGATGCGGATGTCGAGGCGACTAAAGAAAAGTATGCAAAACTTGGCTTGTCGCCACAGCCTCTTCGCAATGTCCGGTACTTCTACCCGTATGGAGGGGGAGGTCCTGGAATGGGGCGTAAACCGTCAACATACCTTCCCCAGGCGAAAATCGAGGAGCAGTTCAAGCGTGGTGTCGCGCAGCTGTTCAAGTTCGAGGCGAAAAGCGATGTGGAAAATATCGATTTGCTTTTCTCGAACGTCGATGACCCCCAGCAGACGATGGCATCGATCATCGACGCGATCATGATTTCGCACGAAACGGGAAATGGCGACATTCAGACCCGTTCGTGGGAAGACCTTGTTAAAAGCGTGAAGGCTCAGACGGACAAGGATACGAAATCCGGCGACAAGGGAATCTTGATTCAAAGTTGGCGGCGTTTCTATCGGTTCCTCAACCTCCATTTGAATTCAAGCAGGGCATTTGCAGACGGGATCAATTCAGAGAATTACGAATGCCGCCTGGCCGATGAGATTGTCAACATTTCCGCGAATGATATTTTCGTCGTGGACGTAGCCAAGGAGCCGGAATCGATGCAGGCGTTTGTGTTCGGATACGTCATGCGTGAAGTCCTTCGTTTGCGGAACGGCGAGTATGACGAGCAACGGGAGAACGAACAAAAGATTCCAGACCGGATCGTGATCGTCGTGGACGAAATGAACAAGTACTGCTCAAAAGATTGCTCGAAAGATTCGCCAATCCTGAAGCAGATCCTCGACATAACGGAACGGGGCCGTTCGCTTGGGGTAGTATTGTTCGGTGCTGAACAGTTCCGTAGCGCCATTCACGAACGGGTGACAGGAAATTGTGCCACCAAAGCCTACGGTCGGACGAATTCCGTAGAAGTCGGGAAAAAGGATTACGGTTCGTTAAATCCTGTCCAGAAGGATATCCTTCTGCGAATGAACCAAGGTGAATACATCGTTGAGAATCCCGTGTTGCGCGCCCCCATACGCATCACATTCCCCAAACCGATTTACAAGCAGTACAAGTGAGGTGTTCCATGCAGAGTACAAGTGATAACGAAACGCCGATCATCGGGAAGCACATTCTTTCCACGCTGACGATCGGGATGTACCAGGATCCGCGGATGATCTACCGCGAGTACATCCAGAATTCCGCGGATCAAATCGATACGCTTTCTGAAGACGAGAAAAGGGATAGCCTGCGCCAGACGATCGTGATCGACATTGATGAAAAAAATCGGGTTGTCGAGATTACCGACAAGGCAACGGGTATACCGTGCAACGAATTTCGGGGACGTCTCTTGAATGTCGCAGATTCGCACAAGGATCCATCCAAGAACAAAGGATTTCGCGGCATTGGGCGTCTCGCAGGTCTGAACTATTGCCGAACCTTGATATTCGAGTCTTCTGCAATGGGCGAGACGGTGGTGTCGCGTCTTGAAATGGACGCTCACGAGATGATTCGCATTCTTCACGACTCGAACGATCATTCCCTGGCGGGAGACGTGATTGAGAAAATTTCAAAAGTCTCCTACACCGAGGGCGCGGCGAAAGAGTACGACTGTTATTTCAAGGTGATACTGGAGGATGTCAGACTGGACGTCGGAAAGCAGTTGCTTGACGTGGATTCGGTCAAGGAGTTCGTGGCACAGATCGCACCTGTCCCCTTTTCAAACGTGAATTTCAGAACAGGGCGGATGATCATGGATGCGGCGGCGAAAGAGCGTGTCCCGATTGAAGAATATACCGTCCGCGTGAATGGGGCAACGATCACGAAATTGTACAAGGATGTCGTAGCGGATGCCAGGGGGAAGGAGCTGGGTAAGGTGGGTGCCCCCACCTTCCGTTCAATCGAATGGGGGGGGAAGCGATTGGCTTGGGGCTGGTTTCTCTTGCCGCAGTATGGCGTTTCGCTGGCGGGATCGTCGAATCCGCAACGGAAGATACGGTTGCGCAAAGGAAACATTCAAATCGGGTTCGACAATTTTCTCGATCCCTATTTTCCGGAACCTCGTTCAAACGGATATATGCAAGGTGAAATCTATCTGCTCTCGGATGCCATTCTTCCGAACGGAGACCGAAATGCGCTTGAAGTTTCGGAGGAAGCGTCTGCCTTGACAGATCAGCTGCGGAATGTCATATTCCGGGATCTGTGGAATGCCGCACACAAGGCAAGTGAACTCAACAGTGCCCAAAATGCCGTTAAACTTTATGAGACGCAACGAGAGGATATGGAACTGCTTGTCCGAGAAGGACCCGCTGAGGCTGTCGAGGCGAAGAAACCGGAATTCGAAAAGGCCTACTATAGGGCACTCGCCGGACAACGAAAGATCAGGAAAGCGGTGGACGCGCCGGTTAAAGGAGAATTCGTCAAACAGGTGGTGGAAGCAGTGGCCGGAAACACCGCAGACGAGTCACAAGCACTGGCAACCCCCGATGAAGTCCTGAGCGAGGTATCCTCGAAGAGGCATACTCGCGTCGCGGCAAAAGGCCGCAAAGTGCGAACGACAGGAACTGAATTGATGAACGTGATTATCAGAGTTCTGATCGCTAACGGTGAGGAGGTTATGCGGGCTCAAGATCTCGCAAAGAAGATAAACGATGAAATTTCGCCCTCGTCGTAAAAATGGAAAGTCGGTTCTACTTTTGGAGCCAGACTATCCGAACAAGTACCCTCCGATCGGTCTGATGAAGCTTGCGACGTACCATCGGCTTCAAGGGTGGCGCGTTGTTTTCTACAAAGGGGATCTGTCCAGATTTGTTGCCGAACGCCTGACGGAAGGTCTGATACGGGATCTGTCGCAAGAGTTATCGCAATGGAATTGGAACTGCTGGTTTGAAGTGTTTTGCGAATATGTCTGGAAAGGGCGTGACGCCGGGTTGAAGCCATATATCGCCGACTGGTCGGATTGTGTGGCAACGGTGCTGGCAAAGTTGAAGGAATTCCGGGAAAAGTACCAGAACGGGGAGTATTTTGAACAGCACGAATGGAATCGCGTTCTCGTCACCACGCTCTTTACTTTCTATGCCGACATCACGATTGAAACGATCCGGTTTGCCAAACGTCTTGGTGCGCCGGAGATTCAAGTCGGTGGCGTCATGGCATCGGTCGTGCCGGATTATATTGAGAAGGAAACAGGGATAAGGCCTTCGACGGGGATTCTTTCAGTTCCGCGTATATTCCATGATAAGCCTTTGTCCCGGGCGATCGACGACCTTCCCCTGGATTATTCGATCCTGGAGGAAGTTGATTATCGTTATCCGGCAGCGGATGCATTCTTCGCGCACATGACACGCGGCTGTCCCAACAAGTGCGCATTCTGTGCAGTCCCCGTCATCGAACCCGAGTATCATGCCTACCGCCCGTTGAAGGAAAAGCTTGATTATGAGCGGTCGATGTTTGGCGATCATCCCAATCTACTTCTTCTGGATAACAATGTTTTTGCTTCAGAATACTTTCCGAAAATTGTGCAGGAAATCAAGGAGTGCGGCTTTGTTTGTGGTGCGAGGATGGGCAGGAGTGATGATCTTGCTATTTGTTTTTCCAGGGTGAAGGAAGGATACAATCCCCGTGCGTATGTGAAGAAGGGGTGTGCCATCCTTACGGAATGGGCAGGAGGACTTTCCTCTGATCAGAAGGAGCCTGTTGAGAGACTACTGACGGAAAAGGGGGTTCTCGGCGATTGGCATGGCGTCTCGAACAATACCTTCCTCGATGTCTATCGGCAGATTGAACCATTGTGGAAAGAGATGCGGCGTGAGACAAAGAAGACGGTGACGGTCGACTTCAATCAAGGACTTGATTCACGCCTTGGCGTCAAACCGGGGATAATGGATGTCTTGTCGCAGATTCCGGTCCGGCCTGTTCGGATCGCGTTCGATCACTGGAATCTGAGGAACGTATACGAGAAGTCGATAAGGGCCGCGGCCGACGCAGGATTCAAGAATATGTCGAATTACATCCTCTACAATTTTCATGACACGCCCGAGGAATTGTATTGGCGGTTGAGGCTGAACATCGCCCTGTGCGACGAACTTGACGTGCCGATTTATTCGTTCCCCATGAAATATCACCCGATCAACGATCCTGGGTATTTCGCGAATCGCGATTATCTCGGAGAGCATTGGTGTCGCAAATACATCCGATTCGTTCAACTTGTCCTTAATGCGACTATGGGCAAGATAGGTCGGGGGAAGACGTTTTTCCTCAAGGCGTTTGGTGAAACGACGGACGAATTTCGCGAGCTTCTTTTGATGCCTGAATATATGATCCGCAATCGGTTGGACTGTGAGGCTTGCGGTGAAATGGACCGATGGCGAGAGGCGCTAGCCGGACTGGACGCTGACGATTTGATCAAGTTCAGAAAGCACATCCACGACCATGATTTCAAAGTCCGCGACGAAGCAAGTTGTTCCACCCGGTTGCAGCACGCATTGAGTTATTACCAAAGACAAAACCGGGTGATTCCTCCGTTGACAGAGAGATGTCGAAAACGAATGGTAGCGGAATTCGATGCGAGGTGGCATGGCCGCCCGGTACGGCTTTCCGAAAATGATATAGCGAGAGAGGTTACTGCGGATTGGTTTTTTAAAAAGTAAGACGGTGTGCGCCTTTACCCTGAATTTCCACACATGGAATGTCTTGAGGGAGGTGCGTGAAAACACTTGTGTCTATCGTGATCGTTACGCGTGTCGCTCTTTTCCCTTGTTTTCGGAGGTAGTTTTGTGTAGGCTTTTCCCCACCGGAACAAAGGGGACTTTATGACGAGAATATGGTCGTTGATTATGGCGGCGGTCGTACTGGGCGCGACGGCCGGTGAACGTGAAGAATTTGTTTCGCCGAGAGGCGCGGTGCGGGAGAACACCGGACCGCTCTTCTGGCTGCACGGCACCGAGACGGAGGCGCGGCTCCGGGAGATGGTCGGGCGCGTCGCCGAGAGCGGGCAGGGCACGCTCACGATCGAGTCGCGTCCGCACGAGGGCTGGATGCTCGACAGCTGGTGGCGCGACGTGGACATCATCCTCGACGAATGCAGGAAACGCGGCCTCAAGATGCTCGTCTACGACGACTACTGGCTGCCGAGCCAGGGGATGGGGTCCATGTTCCCCATTCCGAAGGAGTTCCAGTGCCGCGACATCAAGTTCGCCTTCTACGCGCGCGGCAAGGAGCCCGTCCGGGTTGAAAACGAAATCGCCCGCGTGACGGCGAACGAAGTCTCGAAGAACGTGTTCGATTTGCGTCCCGACGGGAACAAGGTGATCATCTACAGCTGGGCCGTCGCCGATCCCAATCACGTCTATGCGCTTCCGCGCGGACGCAAGATCCCGCTCGTGAACGGACTCGACGAGGCCGCCGTCGACTGGTTCCTCGAAAAGTTCTACCAGCCCTACTACGACCGCTACAAGGACGCCTTCCAGGACGGCACGATCCCCGGGTTCTTCTTCGACGAGCCCTACACGAAAGGATGGTGGGGCCCCGCGCTCGAAAGGGAGTTCGCGGCGCGTGGCGACAATGTGGGCGAGCTCATCACCGCGCTCTTCTTCCGAATCTCCGACCCCGAGCGCCACGCCCGCGCGCGCTACCGTTTCCTCGATGCGCACGTCGAAGTGTGGGGACGCACCATGTACGGACGCCACAGCGACTGGTGCGCGCGCCACGGCGTCTATTCGAGCGGACATTTCTTCGAGCATGGCAGCACGCACTACGACCTCACCTTTTCCGGCGGAAACGTGATGCAGCTGCTGAAGTACGTCGCCGTGCCGGGCATCGATGTCGTTTGCCGCCAGGTCTATTCCAACATGCGCGAAAAGAGGAACGTCGAGATTGACTGCGGGCAGATGCCGAAGTACTCCTCGTCCATGGCGCACGTCTACAACCGCAACGGCGGGCTCAACTGGTGCGAGACGTTCGGCGCGTACGGACAGGACCTCTCCTACCCGCAGATGAAGTGGATCTGCGACTGGCTCCAGTACCAGGGGTGCAGCTTCCTGATTCCGCATTCGTTCAACATGAAGGCGCCGCTGGACAGCGACTGCCCGCCGTTTTTCTACAACGGCGGATACGAGCCGCGCTTCCCGCTCTACCGCGTGTGGGCGGACTACAACAACCGCTGCGCGCTCATGCTTTCCGGCACGGGACACGTCTGCCGCATCGCGCAGTGCATGCCCGGCATCAGCTACCATGTCGGCAAGACGATCCGCCCCGAGATGTTCGCGTTCGCGATACAGGATGCACAGCTCGACGGCGACTTCATGGACTACGGCGCGGTCGAAACGTGCCGGATCGGAAAGAACCCGCGCACGGGGCGTCCCGCGCTCCAGTCCGAGAACGGCGTCGAGTGGTACGACATTCTCGTCCTGCCCGCCACGGAGTACGTGCCGTTCCCCGTTCTCGAAAAGGCGCTCGCGTTCGCGAAGGCGGGCGGCGTGGTGGTGGGCTACGGCATCAGGCCGTGCAACACGCCGACGAGGGGCAAGACGGCGGAGGATGTTCGGAAGGTCGTCGCGGAGATCTTCGCGCAAAAGGCGTCGCTCTTCATTGATGGCGAGCCGGATGGCGTCGCGCTCCGCGCCGCGCTCGCGAAGGAATATCCCGGCGAAAGGCGTCCGCTTGCCATTCGCGAATTCGACTTCGAGGGGCTTTCCCCCAAGGACGGACGCAAGCTCGCCGTGAAACTCAACGAGAAGGACGGCAACACGATTCTCTTCATTGCGAACCAGGACGACAAGCGCGGGCGCGACCTGAGCGTGCGCACGCAATGGCCGGCGGAGAAGGCGGAGCTGTGGAACCCGATGCAGGGCACGATCGAGCGGCCGGCGGTGGAGAACGGGCTTGTGAAGGTGACGCTGGAGCCAAGCGAGACGGTTTTCGTGGTGTGGCCGGGGAAGGAAGAAATTGGCCGTGTAGAACATGTAGAACGAGTAGATTCTCGTCCCGTTGACATTCCCTTGTCTGTGAAAGAGACCGTTACGCCCGTCGTGGTTGAGAAGGGACCTGAATACGCCGCGCTGATGGATTTCGTGAAGCCTCTTGAAGGCGCAAAGTGGATCTGGCATCCGACGAATTCGATGGCGAGGGGACATGTGAAGTTCCGCGCGACGCTCGACTTTGCGAAGGCCGAGAAGGCGCAGGTCGTGTTCGCGTGCGACACGACGGCGACCATTTATGTGAACGGCGAGAAGGTCGCCCACCAGCCGCCCGGCGCCGAGGGCTACTACTACGGATGGAGCGTGCCTGTGCGGACCAACCTGATGTTCAAGGCCGGGCGCAACGAAATCACGGTCGAGGCCGAGAACAGGTATCCCACAGAAAGCAGAAAGCAGAGGCTCGCCGGGTTCGTGGCGGCGTTCACATGGCCGGGGGGCGTGTTCCGCACGGACGACATGTCATGGCAAGTCGCCCGCGCAGGCGAGAGCCTCGTCAAGCCCACGGTCGTGCGCAACTTCGGAGACAAACCGTGGCAGAAATGCATGTTGGGTCCGACGCGCAGTCCCTACAAGGAGAGCGTTTCCACGGAGCTCAGGTTCACGCTCCCGGCGTTGAAGGACGGTGCGTGCGTGTATCTCGTCTGCGACGGCACGGAAGGCGAGAACAGTGCGGCGGTGACGGTAAACGACGCCTACGCAGGCGGATTCATTGGCAGACCGTACAGTCTCAACATCACGAAGTCCGTCAAGATCGGTGCGAACACGCTGGAGACGAAGCCGTTCCGACTGAAGAACCCGCGTGTCGTGATTGTCCGGTAGGGGTGTGATTCAAGTCGGAGAGCAGGAGTGACGATCTACCGATGGAGTCACAGATGGATGACTTTGAAGAAACCAAGAAAGGGAAAAGGATGAAACGAACCATAGGAATGACGATGGCGCTTCTCTGCGGTGTGTGCGCGGCGGATCTTGCGCAGGACTTTAGTAAGCCGCAGGGTGCGGTGCGGGAGAACACCGGGCCGCTCTTCTGGCTGCACGGTACCGAGACGGAGGCGCGGCTCCGGGAGATGGTCGGGCGCGTCGCCGAGAGCGGACAGGGTATCCTCACGGTCGAGTCGCGTCCGCACATCGACTGGATGCGCGCGGGCTGGTGGCGCGACGTCGATATCGTCCTTGACGAGTGCCGCAAGCGCGGCTTGAAGATGATGGTGTTCGACGACTACTGGTGGCCGAGCCAGAGCATGGGCGGCAAGTACCCCATCCCAGAGAAGTACCAGTGCCGCGACATCAAGGCCGAGGTCTTCGCGAAAGGCAACGCGCCCGACACGGTGGCGAATGAAATCTGCCGCGCCGCCGCGACCGAAACGAAGAAGGGCTTTTTCAAGTTGAACCCGGACGGCGACAAGACCATCGTGTACTCCTGGTTTACCGCACCGAAGGGCCGGGTGCATGGACTCGGCGGCTCGCAGGGGCGTTTCGGGTATGTGAACGGTCTGGACGAAGAGGCCGTGGACTGGTTCCTCGCCAATTACTACCAGCCGTACTACGACCGCTACAGGTCCGCGTTCAAGGACGGCACGATCGTCGGTTTCTTCTTCGACGAGCCCGAGACGATGGGCGTGTGGGGGCCGGCGTTCGAGAAAGAGCTGAAGGCGCGCGGCGAGGACATCGGCGAGCTGCTGACGGCGTTCAAGTTCAAGCTCGCCGACCCCGAGGCGCAGGCGCGTGCCATCTACCGTTACCACGACGCGCGCGCCGAGGTGTGGGGCCGCACGATGTACGGACGCCAGAGCACGTGGTGTCGGAAGCACGGCGTGTATTCGAGCGGACACTTCATGGAGCACGACAGATGCTTCTACAGCCTCGCGATGTCCGGCGGCAACGTGATGCAG
>JAGCVN010000103.1 GCA_017962315.1 Kiritimatiellia bacterium | reverse complement strand
TTCGGTGTGGCGGGTCTTCGCCGGGATGCCGAGCTTCCAGAGTTCGTTCTCGACCTCAGTCATAAAGTTCAGCACGCGCATCTTGATGGATCCGAAATAGTGGTCCTCAAGCTGCTGGTGTTTCGCCGGAGGTGCGCCGAACACGGTCCGTCCGGTCTGGACGAGGTCCGGGCGCATGAGGTAGAAATGCTTGTCGATCAGGAAATACTCCTGTTCCGCACCGAGCGTGATTTCGACTTTCTCTTCGGGCAGGTTGAAGCACTTCATGAGGCGCTTCGTCGCGGTGGAGAGAGCCTGCATGGAACGCAGCAGCGGGGTCTTCTTGTCGAGCGCTTCGCCCGTGTAGGCGCAGAACGCGGTCGGGATGCAGAGCGTGGCGCCGTTGCCGTGGCGCTTGATGAACGCCGGGCTGGTCGGATCCCAGGCCGTATAACCGCGCGCTTCGAACGTGGAACGGATGCCGCCGCTCGGGAACGAGGAGGCGTCGGGCTCGCCGACGATGAGGTTCTTGCCGGAGAACTGCATCACGGGCTCGCCGTCCTTGAGCTCGAGGAAGGCGTCGTGCTTCTCGGCGGTGGAGCCGGTCATCGGCAGGAACCAGTGCGTGTAGTGCGTGGCGCCGCGGTCCATCGCCCAGTGGCGGATGCCGTGGGCGACCTCGCCCGCGATGGACGGGTCGAGCGGCTTGCCTTCGCGGATCGTGGCCTGGAGCTTCTTCGCGGTCTCCTTCGAGAGGTAGGTCCGGATCGCCTCCTCGCCGAACACGTCGGCTGCGAAGTCGGTCGCCTTTTTCGTTTCTTCCGTCATGGGGTGGGTTCTCCTTGGTGTGTGGGGCGTGCTGCCCGCCAAGCGTGGTAGCAAAGGGCGTGCCAAGCCCCGCTACGCGCGCCCGCGCGTAGCGGGGCGGCACGCTCTGTGGCAATATTGCGTAAAACTGGAAAGCGATGTTTCCAGTTTTTGTCAGTTTTTACATTTTCGGTAAAGCGATCCCAAGCCCGGCTCGGCGCGCGGCATCGCCGCGCGCCGGCCGGCCGGGCGTTGAATGGCCGCGCTCTGCGCGGCGGCTTCGCCGAGGGCGAAAACCCGCTTGCTTTTCGGTCGGGAATCGGCATAATGGGCCGCGTTGGAGGCGCAACGCCGCAAATGACCGAGTCGAAAACAAACCGAACCGGATCGGGGTCCAATCTGGACAAGAAGGACAAGGTTTATATTCACTTGTTTTCGGCGGCATCGTGGGCGGACGAATCCATCTGGCGTCGTTTTCTGGAATCGACCCAACGCGAAACGGGGCTTCTGCCCCGCGGATTCGGCCAGTTCGAACCGCTGAAAACCGCGTTCTCCTCCATTGAAGAGACGGCGGCGCTTCTGGCACACGAACCGAAAGTCGGCATACGGCATTGGATACTCCGTTACGGCAACGGAATCTACGCATCCGTCGCGGACTACCCGAGCGAAAAAGAGAACCGCGGCTTTCTTTACAACCATTTCCTTTTCACCATTCCGTTGTCGCGTTTCAAACAGACGCTCGCCGCATCGATACGGAAGTGGTTCCTTGAACTCGCGGGTTGTTTCCATGCGTTTTACGGAGACGTGGAAATGTTCTCGATCATCGAACGGGAAAGCCAGGCGTTCCAACCTCGCTGGAACCTTTCGTACGAGTTTCCGACGCTCGGATGGTTGACCTATTTCAGCAACACGGTCGTTTCGTTCTTCGGCGACGAAAAGGTTCCCGCCATGTCCCCCTACGCGGAACGAACCCAGGACGGACTTCTGGTCACGATGGGCGACACGCCCGAAGAGGCGGCTGAACGAAGGGAAGAGAAATTCCGGCTGGAACGGATCCTCGGCGCCAATTCGTTTGTTGTTCCCGTGGTGCTTCCCAAAGTAGACGAGTCGACGATCGACACCGCGAAGTTAGAAACAACGGATCCGTTCTACTTTCGTCCCAAAATGCCGAACGGAGAACGGAAACCGAAATTCGCCTATGTTCCGTCCTTCGAAGACCTCGCGGACGAGTTCTGTCCGCGGGCGTCCGCCCGTTGAGGGATTGCCACGCATTCCTTCCCACGCGGAGTCGGAAGCCCGTGGCGGGGTGCGGACCCCGCCACGGCGATGGCGAAACGGCAATCGCACCGTTCGTAAAACTTGCGCGTTTCTCCGCTCTGGAAGCGGAGAAAATGATGAAAATCACGCACGGTGGAATCGACTGCGGAGCAGGTGCAAGGACGATGGGACGACAAGCTGACGGGACGACGAGAAATCGTCCCTCGTCATTCCGAAGGCTGGCGGGGCGATTCCAGTCATCTTGTCGTCTTGCGTCTGGCGTTTCGCGTCTGGCCCGATGCCAGGGGCCAGACGCCAGACGAAAACTCACTCCGCGCTTTCCGCGTGGCGGAGAGGAGGGGGCTACGGCGTGGCGGGGGCGGGTTTTCGGCGGACTTCGATCCGAACGCCGTCCTTGTCCGGCGCGGGGGCGTCTGGGTCGGGCGGGACGGGCGTGCCGGGAGCGGGGATTTCCCAGGACATCGGCTCGCCGTACCGGGGAGCGGGCTGCCGGATTGTCGAGATGATGCCCGGGAACGGGATGTGCGCGCCGCAGAGGAAGAGCGGGGGATGAAAGACGATCGGGGAAACGACAGTAACCACCCCGTCTTTCTTCTTCGGGGCATTCGTCCACACGCGCTGGATCGTCGCCTTTCGCACGGCGACGGCGGCGTGGGGGTCCTGGTCCCACTTGGCGCAGAACCACGGCTCGGGGATCTGCAGGTCGACGGCGTGGAAGACGTCGCCGACGAAGAGCATCCCGCCCTTGCGGTAGAAGCAGTGCTGCGGCGTGTGGCCGGGCGCGGGTTCGGCGGCGAAGCCGGCGGGGAGGTTCGTCGCGGAGGCGGCGTCGGCGAAGAGGTCGAGCCGGAAGGCGGCGTGGCGCGTCTCGAACGCCGCGCGGCCGGCGACGTTGGTCGGCCACCACATATGGAGCGTCGCGTTCGGGAAG
>JAGCVN010000102.1 GCA_017962315.1 Kiritimatiellia bacterium | reverse complement strand
TTGTTCGCCGTTAACGCGGCTCACATTCCCGGAATCGCGAAGGCCGTCAGGCCTGAACAAATCCGTTTGTCCCTCTTTCGTGACCGCCGCGCCTCTTCAAATTGTTGTCACGGTTGTCTCCGGTTCCAAGGCGTACCGTTGAAAAACACAACTGTCGCGATGTTTTGCGATTGCCCCCTGATGATCGGAGACAACACGGACAACTTGAGACAACGGAGCCACCCCTTTACACACCTTCCATTTTCTCCCCCTCGCCTCTGCGCTCTCCGCGTCTCTGCGTCCATAAACAATCCACCCACTGTTGCGGGGTGAAGTTATAGGCAAGTGCGTGTGCCGTTTTTATTGTGCCGGACGGAATGAATAAGTGTATATGCATTTGATTGCCCGCGCAAATCCGACAGTTTTTTCTGTTCTACACGCATTTTCTATGGCTGCCACAATAACTATCACATTTTGCAAAGTGTGATACTTTGAATACGTTATACTAAAAAATGAAAGCAGTCTGTCCTACCCGTCGAACACGACTGGGCGGTCGTAACCGAGAGGGGGAATTGTCGCACTGTGTCTCTCCCATGAACGTGATCGGGAAGGTGCAGCCGGAAGGGGCGTTTGTCGCGCCCCGTCGCAACCGGGAGCATGAGAGTCCGGAAGAGGATTACAAAACGCCCTACAGCGCCCCGTGACTTGATGTTTTTGTCTGACGATTCACCCGGAGGGTTCGTCCCCCCCTTCACGCCGCCGTTAGGCGTGAAGAACTCCGTTTGTTTTCATTCGCTTGTCTTTTCGGTTGACAAATGTACAGGGGGAAAATTACCATTGACTTTTCTCTGTTGAAAAAAGGTTCATCCAAGGAGTGACGACGATGAAGTCAGCGGGTACTGCTGTAAAACCGGGCGAAATCAAGGATTCATTTCGTTCAGCCGCTCTCCTTTTAATCGCGAGGGGCGTATTTATCGAGGGGGTCATCTGGGCGATGTTGATCTCCGCGCCGTTATTTGCCGACGCCCCGGAAGACCCCGGCTTCGAGACATGGGGAGGAAGCACGTGGGTCGCCGGTGGCAAGCAGAACGGCAGTTCCTGCACCGCGACGGACGCGGCGAGGATTCGTCTCACGTTCATGTGGGAACGCAACGGCTTCATGTTGATCTCCGATAGACCATCATGATAACGAACACGATGCACGACAACGCGATCAAAGGGAAATCTTCGCGTTACTTTCATTTTCCATTGTCTGTTGAACACGAAAGGGGGTTCGTTATGAAAAAGGTTCTACACATCATTGCTGCGGTTTCACTGGCGATGGCAACAACGTGTGCGACGGCGGCAGACCGACCGTTGCCGGAGTGGCTGAAGCGCGCGACGGTCTATCAGATGGTGCTACGCAACTTCACCCGCAACGGAAACTTCAAGGCGGCAACAGCGATGCTCGACCACGTGCGGGCGACGGGCGTGGACGTGGTCTATCTCACGCCGTTCGTGGAGATGGACCGCGACATGGACGAGGCGGGGTGGAGTCCGTCGCAAAAACGCAGCGGGTTCAATTCGCCCAAAAACCCCTACCGCGTAGCGGACTACAACAAGGTCGATCCTGAATACGGTACTTTCGACGACTGGAAGGCATTCAGCGCGAAAGCGCACGCGCTCGGCATGAAGGTATTCCTCGACCTCGTCTATGTCCACTGCGGACCGAACAACGTGTTGAAGGACCTCTACCCCGACGCCTTCCAGCGCAACGAAGACGGTTCGGTGAAGATGACGCGCTGGCGCTTCCCGTACGTCAACTTCGACTCCAAGCCGACGCGCAAGTACCTGATCGATTCCATGCTTTT
The DNA here is from genome assembly GCA_017962315.1 of Kiritimatiellia bacterium. Lineage (GTDB taxonomy): Bacteria > Verrucomicrobiota > Kiritimatiellia > RFP12 > UBA1067 > RGIG8368. Next base: position 11,710 of record JAGCVN010000102.1, on the reverse strand, counting down.
CTGGATGGAAAGCGGCGCGGACGGCTTCAGGTGCGATTCGGGCGACATGGTGCCGGTCGAGTTCTGGGAAGAGGCTGCGGCGACGTGCCGCAAGATAAACCCCGAACTCGTGCTGATCAACGAAGGCAACCAGCCCAAAGCCGTGGAAAAGGCATTTGACGCGAACTATGGCTGGCCGTGGAGCGTCGGGATCAGGGGATTCCTCAATCCCGTCGTCGGTGTCCAGAAGTACGTCAAAGGGAAGAGCCTCCGCGCAATCATGGATAACGCGCGCCAGTACGAGGCGCGACTTTCGGCGAACTCGCTGATGCTTGTGATGATGGACAACCATGACCTCGCGTCACTCAAAACCGACGGACCAAACCGTTTCGACCGCATCCTTCCCGTGGAAGCGGGCAACGCGGCGTTCGTGCTGATGTTCCTCCGCCGGGGACTCCCGATGCTTTACAATGGAAACGAAATCGCGGACAATGCACCCACGTCGTTTTTCGCACCCGTCGAGCATACGGCGCGGGTGTGGATGTCTATCGATTGGGGACGCGCCCTCCAACCCGCCGGACAGAAGAGGCTTGACCTTATCCGGCGGCTCGCGAAACTGCATCACGACGATCCCGTATTCTACGACGGGACGCACGAGTGGCTGAAAGACGGCGAAAAGGTGAATTGTGTCTCGTTCGTGCGGCAACATGGGAATCGCGCCATGTTCGTGGCGGCGAATTTGCGTCCGACGCCGGCGACGTTCGTGCCGGGATGCGTGAGTCTCGATCCTCAAAAGAAACCCATCCTCGCGGAAAACTTCAAGATGGATTCGGGCGGCAAGGTTCATCTTGGACCCTACGGATTCGTCGTTGTGGCGCTAAAGTAACTGTCCGCCCGTTGTACGGAACGCTCGATGTGATGACGCGATTGCAGAATTGTAATTTTCAAATGTTTTTCACTTGACCCGATACATGGAAGAAAGATACGATGATGGTGGCTTTGGGAAAGATGTATTCACGGTTGATATGCATCGAGCGTGGGTAGAAAGACCCGGAAACGCAGCAAGGTGCCGCATAGGGTGTTTGTATTCTTTCGCAAAACGGGACAGGAGAGATAATGAAAACAAGAACAATGACAAAACACCGCGTACTTGCCGCGTCGGTTGCACTCGCCGCCGCGCTTGCGACGTTCACGTCGTCTGCGAACAGCCTCGCGCACCGCTGGAGCTTCAACGGCAATCTCAACGATTCCGTCGGCACGGCCGCCGCGCAGCCCATCAAGTCCAGCGTGAACGGCGGCGTCATCATCCCGTCGCCCGACCCCGTCCGTTATGTGGAAAACAGCACCGCCGTGCAGACGGGCGCAGACCAGTTCGGCACCTACGCCACGTCGCTCAGCCTTGGACAGAATCTTGTGTCCACGAACGACGTCACGATTGAAATATGGGCGACGCGCAGAAGCCTCACGAACAATGCCCGCCTGTTCGACTGGGGTACCGGCGGCTATAACGCCGATCCGTCCTTTTACGTCTGCCTTCCCTGGAACGACGCTCCCGTAATATGGACGAGGGGCGGCGGCGGACAGACTTCCTCTTCGATCGCGAGCTGCTTCGCGAACAACGTGAAATACCACTTGGCGTTCACGGTCACGCAGGATGGCACGTCGTCCAAATACCACCTTGTCCGGCGCAGCGCCGCCGACATCTCCGACGTGAAGTCGGTTGACCACACCGTCACGTCGTGGACGCTCTCAAACGTCATCGGCGGGCGGCTCTACCTCGGCCATTCGCAGTGGAACAACGAGAGGAGCATCGACGCCAACGCCATTTACGACGAAGTGCGCATCTGGAACGGCGTGGTGCCGGGCGAACTTCTGGCCCTTAATGCGGCCATGGGGCCGGACACGCTTGTGCTTTCGTATGACGCGAACGGAAAGGCCTGCATCACCATTTCCGCGAACGGAACGCTTCCCGTGAACGCGAACACCCTTGGCGGTTCCTACACGCTTGACGGTTCGGTGACGCTTGGCGCGGGTGCGAAGATTGTCTTCGACAATGCAAACTTCCCCGGCGGAATGACGTTCACCGCCGCAGGCGGCTTCACGGGCATCACGTCGGGCAATGTCGCGGACTACGTCACGCTGACTTCTCCTGCAGGCTATGCCGTAAACTTCCAGGGCAACACCATCTCGGTCGTTTCCGCACTTGCCACGTCATGGACGGGCTCGGCCGGGGACGGCAACTGGGCCAACGCCGCCAACTGGTCGGACGGCGTTCCGACGGCAAACAGCGACGTGACGATTCTCTCCACCGCGACGAGCATGCCGCTGACGGCCGGCGCGTGCAAGACGTTCTCGGTCGCCGGCGGTGCGCTCTCCGCAGACTGCGACTGGAGCGGGCTTGCCGTCAAGCCTACGCTCTCCGGCGCCGTGAACCTCAACGGGCACAACCTCACGCTTCCCACGCTCGGACTTACTGCTTATGCCGGCGCGGCGTTCTCCAACAGCGCGGCGACGGACGGCGAGGTGCGCTTCTACGCGAACGGCGATCCGGTGACAGTGACCGAGGCGACGTTCATCGACGGCATCGCGAACCTGACCACGGCGGCGAAAGCGAAGATTGTCCTCATCCGCTCAAGCTCCGGCACGGCCTCCGGTACGCTCAACGTAGGCGCGATGAACAACCACACCGTGTTCCGCGCCGAATCCGGCACGGTCTCCATGTCCGCGAACGGACAGGTCGGCATGGTCAGCGGCGGCGTGGGCTACCTCGACATCACGGGCGGCACGGTCGATTTCTGCACGGCAAAAGACCGCGGAATTTCGCTCGGCGGCGCCAGCGCCCGGGCCTTTATGACCATCTCCGGCGGCAAGCTGCTCGCGAACTGGATTGACGCCGGACACAATGACGTGACGGAATGCTCGATCGTCCAGACTGGCGGCGAAGTCGAGACCGGCATCAACAACAACGGCAATATTTGGCTTGGCAGAAATGCGCGGGGCAGGGCTACGTACTCGCTCACCGGCGGCTCCATCTACCTGAGGAGCGGTACGCTCGACGTCGGCAACTACGGCACCGCCACATTCACGCAGGATGGCGGAAGCGTGTATCTCGGCTCGGGCGACATTCGCGTTGGCATGTATTCCGCGGCAAACGGAACCTATACGCTGAACGACGGTTCTGCAGGTTCGAAATACTGGTTGTTCGTCGGCAAGTCTGGCACGGGCGCGTTCACGCAGAACGGCGGCGCCGTGACGCTCAAAATAAGCGACACCGCTGACGGCAACTGGGTGAACATTGGAGAGGCTGGCGGCAGCAAGGGCGTGTACACCATCAATGGCGGCACGCTTGAAGTCGGCACGGGCGTCAAAGGTGGCGGAATCTTCATGGGCGAGTATGGTGGAACGGGATCCTTCGTGATGAATGGCGGCACGGTGACGACGCCCACGATCACCTCCGTCAGGGCGGACTCCACGGTGAAGCTCAACGGCGGCACGATCAAGGTCGCCAGCGACGGCGGCACGGACAGCAGCAGACACGCCAGCGACATCGGCATCATCAAGAACGTCGGCAACCTGTTGATCGGCAGCGGCACGACGATCGACACCGACGGACACAACACGAAGATCGTCGGATGCGGCTATGAAACGCTGCCGGGCAGCGCGCTTGTCAAGTCCGGTGCCGGCAAGTTGTCCGTGGACGTCGTCCCGCCCGCCGATACGCTCATCGTCTCAAACGGCACGCTTTCCGTCACGGCGACATGCGACAACAGGGAGACTACGCGGCTCGCCCACCGCTGGAGCTTCAACGGCGACCTCACCGACTCCGTCGGTGGCGCAACGGCCACGACCATCGGCACGCAAACCGAAGTCAATTACGTCAATGGCGCGGCGGTGCGCACTGGCTCTGACCAGTCGGCGACCTACGCCACGTCGCTCAACCTCGGCAAGGCGCTGTCGGCGGGCGAGACCGTCACGATCGAAATCTGGGCGAAGCGCAACAGCCTTACCACGAACATGCGCCTGTTCGACTGGGGACTTTCCAATACCGACTACATCTGCATGTCCTGGCACGACAACGCCAACGTCTGGGTGAAGACGGGGAACATTAACAGGACCGGTACCCCTGCGGAACTCGTGAACGGCTGCTTTGCCAACAACGTGAACTATCACCTGGGCGTGACGTTCACGGCAAACGCCAACGGAACAACCACCATCCGCGTGGTTCGCCACAACCTCGACGTTCCGTCCGAGGCGGCCAAGACGCTCACGACGACGTTCCCCAGCTGCGACCTTTTGAGCATCATCGCCGGCAACCTCTACCTCGGTCACTCGCAGTATTCGGGCGAGGCGAACAACGATGCCGCCGCCACCTACGACGAGGTGCGCGTGTGGAAGGGCGTGTTGAGCGACGACGCGCTGGCACTGAGCGCGCAGAAGGGCCCCGACGCGACGGCATCGGACATCGCGGAGATTGTGGCCGAGATAAGCGCGGCTGCTCCCGCTGCGCGCACGCTTGAGATTGAGTCCGGCGCGACGTTTGAAATCGCATCCGGGGCAACGGTCACGCAGCCGATCCTCAAAGGCAAGGGCGGCGCGGTCTCGGGCGCCGGTACGCTCAAGATCTCCGACAGGATTCTGCTCAACGCGGGCGACAGCATCACCGCCTCGGGCACAATCGACCTCACGGACGCGAAGGTGGAGCTCGTCGACCCCGAAAACCTGACGCAGCCGTTCTTCTTCATCAAGCCCGCCGCGAGCGCAACGCTCAACATCGTCGGCACGCCCGAGGCCGTGGGCCTGCCGCCGGGCTGGGCGGTCTCCGTCACGTCCAACGGAGCGGCTGTCTTAAAACTTGGTTTCGTAATTTTCGTGCGGTAATGGACTCGTAAAATCGGCAAGGTGGTACCGATGAAGCCCGACACATCTGGCGATTCCATCGAGACCGCCTTGTCAGGCTTTGCCTTAACGATGTGTTTGGGTGGAGGCCAGTTCGTGACGCGGCAGAGAAAACCCCTACCAAACGATAACGAGTGAACTCTCCCCCTGCGATGTCATCCCAAAAATTCGTCGGGGGAGATTTCGTTTTCTTCCTCGTACCCGTCATCCGGTGTCTCCCGGTGGGGCACAGGATCTTGGATTGGTACGACGGAGTCCGCGACAGGAACAGGGGAAGGTTCGACGGCTGGGGCCGACACAGCCCGTACTCCGTCGGGATTCAAAATCGCTTCTAGTCTCTCCCAAGGCAACGTCTGAAGTTTTTTGATCAGGATGGAGAGACGGAAGTTTTCTTGAACGGATTCCGGCGAATGATCGTCTGCCGCGAGTGCGCCGCGTTTTCTCCTATACGCCTCCACCCAGACCGCCCGGATCAACAATTGCGCGGCTTCCTGTTTTGAGAATTCCCTCGCACTCATCATTTTCGCGTCGTTTGCAATCAGGTCGCCGAGGAACGGTTTCCACTCTTCGGGGCTTGAGGCGATGAACGCGGAGAGCATATCCTCACCTGTCTCCTGTTCTTGCAGAATCGCGTCGATGAATCCTTTCGAAAGCGGATGCGAGAGAAGATGAAGGGGGAGGTAGGTTTTGACCATGCCGACGACGTCCGGATCGTGTTCAAACTCCGCGAGTAGTTCACAAAGCTGGTATTCCGATCGCGGCGGAGGTTGCGGGCGCGGAGTCGCGGCCGCTTCGTCCAGCACGGCGAGGTTTCCTTCCTCGCTCTCCGCCATCTCCGTTTCCGGTTTGTCCTGTTCGGTTTTCGCCGCCGGTTCGGATTTGCGGAAACGTTCGACGAGTTCCGCCCGTTTTTTCGCCTCTTCCCTCGCTTTTTCAAAATCTTCCTGCAACGCGATAAGCGGGATGTGCAACCGTTCCGACGCTTCCTGCAACAGGTGCGCCCGCGTCACCGATCCGCTGCAATTGGAAATCATCTCCAGAACGGCTTTCGTGATCCGGCTCACGGCGTCGATCGTGCCGGGATCTTTCTCCGCCGAACGGAGCGCGTCCACCTGGAACGCGGTTATGGAGATCGCGTTGTCCAGCACTTCGCGGAATGCAGCCGCGCCTTTATCTCGCAGAAAGGAGTCAGGATCTTCACCCGGCGGGAGGGAGGCGACGCGGACTGGAATATCTTCCGCCAGAAAGAGCGCCCCCGTGCGCAGCGCGGCTTTCTTTCCGGCAGCATCGGCATCGAACAAAAGCGTCACGGAATCAGCGGTCTTCTTGAGCAGCGTCACATGCTCCTTCGTGAAAGCCGTCCCCTCCGAGGCGACCGCCGTCGGAAAACCGCAGGCGTGGCAGCGGATCACGTCGATCTGCCCTTCGCAGATAATCGCCTCACGATGGGGCGTCTTGACGATATTGCGGGCCGCCTGATCGAGCGCATACAGGATGCGGCCTTTCTTGAAAATTTCCGACTCGCGGCTGTTGACATACTTCCCGATGTTGTCCTTCTTGACGAGGATACGGCCGCTGAAGGCGACGACGCGCCCTTGCGCGTCACGAATCGGGAACATCAGGCGGCCTTTGAACGGGTCGTAAAAATCGTTCGGGCGGCTTTCGTACTTCGGAGGCAGGGCGATCCCCGCCTCGATTAGTTCCTCCACCGTGTACTTGTGTTTCTCCGCCCATTTCAAAAGGACGTTCCCCGATTTCGACACGGGGGCGTACCCGATACCGAACCGCTCTACAATCTCTCCGTCCAGCTTCCTGGCAACCAGATAGTCGCGGGCGATCTGCGCGGAAGGCAGGGTCTTGAGGCAACGTTGATAAAACTCCGCGAGTTCCGCATGGAGTGCGAAAAGCCGGTTCCGGAGGATCGCGTTCGGGTCTTTTTTCTCTTCAATCGGCACCCCTACCCTTTCGGCGAGTTTCCGCAATGCGTCGCCGAACGACAGTCCCTCCATTTTCATCAGGAAGGTGAAGATGTCGCCGTGTTCGCCGCATCCGAAACAGTGGTAGAACTGTTTGGCCGAATTGACGCTGAACGAAGGCGTTTTTTCATGGTGGAACGGGCAGCAGGCCCAGAACTGCCCGCCTTTCTTCTTCAAGGAGACGTATGCGCCGACCAGGTCCACGATGTCGATTCTCGAACGGATGTCTTCCTTCACATGGTCGGAAATCATGCGTCCCCCCCGTTGCGCGAAATGTCGAGGACGCGCACTTCCTCTTCGTCGGTCAACGAGAAAACGACGTGCCAGGCATTGCGGGGAATAAGGTTTCCCGCACGGTCCGGCCATTCGATGCAGACCACCGCCCCCGTCTCCAAATATTCCGGATACCCGATGGCGAGAAGGTCGTCAGGTCCCGTCAACCGATAGAGATCCATGTGGACAAACGTGAAACGCGGCGTCTTGTATTCGACCGAGATCGTGAAGGTCGGACTTGTCAAAGGGCGCCGTATACCGAGCGCGGCCCCGACGCCTTGGACAAACGTCGTCTTCCCCGCACCGAGGTCGCCTTCCAGCGCAACGATGTCGCCCGGCTTCAATTTCTCGGCAAACGACGCTGCCACGCCCCAGGTCTCGTCCACGTTGTGAACACGGTATTGCAACTTCATGGCAACCCCTCCTGGAGCCAGGGGATCGCTTCATCGAGAAATCGATCCATATACGCGGGATCGAACGCCGAAGCATGCGGCAACCGAAGAAGGTTCGTCCGGTCCTGTGCAAGCAGCGAGGCGTCTGTCAACGGTTCCTCCGCGAAGACGTCCAGACAGGCGCCCCGGATCGCACCGGAGTCCAGGGCGGCGGCGAGGGCGGCTTCATCGATACAGTTTCCGCGACCGATGTTATAGATAACGGCGTGTTTCGGCAACAACGCGATCCGTCGTGCGTCAAGCAGCCGATCCGTCTCCGTGTCGCCCGGAAGAATCAGCACAAGGTGATCCGTTTCCGGCAGAACGGCGTCCAACGCATCCATCGACAGGATACGGTCGCCCGCGTCGAAACAAGCAGGACGGGCGGCTCGTACCGGATGACGGCAGAACGCGGTGATGCGGATCCCGAAGGGTTTCAACACCGCCGCCACGAACGCCGCCACATGGCCGATTCCGAGGAAGACCGCATGGGTGTTGCGGATCGAGCGCACGTCTGGCAGACGGGTGCGCGGCCAGAGGTCTCCCGCCAGCTGCAAACGGTACGCGGGCAGGATACCCCGATTGAACGCGAGCATCATGCCGAGCAAGGTTTCGGACATAAACTCCCCGTGATAGGAACCGTGATGGATTTGAACCTGCGGCGGTTTGACGGGAGGGAAAAAATCGTGTCCGGCGGCGGGTGTGGCGATCTTCCTGAGGTTCGGCGCGGTGTCGTACCACGCCTCTTCCCAACGCCATGTGAACGCGGCTACAGCTTTCGGAAGCGACTGATGGAACGACTCCTCCGTGCGACACCAGCACACCTCGAAACCAGGAAGCTGGTCACGCAGACGACGGATGTGGCGTTCCTCGATTGCGAAGCAAGGGATCGTGTTTTCCTGAAAAACGACAAGACGCATCATCGCCTACCTACCTTGCCTTGCCGGTGTCCGTTTTCACGGGCGGTTTCTTCAAAATCCCGCCCAAATTGTAGCATTGCGGGGGCTGGGGGACACCCGAACCGACACCCTGCGTCATCAGTACTTTCAATTCCGGGAGGTAGTCCGTGTAGACCGCGCGCGGCTGACACCCGTGCTTTTTACAAATCGAGGCGGCCATTCCGACGACCTCGCCGATCATCCCCGTCGTCCGCATCACGCGGGTGGTGCCCAGCACGACGTGCGTCACGCTGATGTGGCGGCCCGCCATGAAGAGGTTGCCGATGTTCTTCGAGTAGAAGCACCGGTAGGGAATTGGGTATGGGTAGATGCGTTTTGTCTTGCAGATCGACTTGAACTCCTGTCCGGGGAAATTTTCCGTATTCCGCGGATCGGGATAATGCAGGTCGATCGACCACGTGGTGCAGCAGGTCGCATCGGGGTAGACGTTATAGGCGGTGACATCCTGTTCGCCCAGCACGAGATCGCCGATCAGGCGGCGTGATTCCCGCTTGCCCGAGACGTAGGCGACCCACCCCAGATACCGGTTCGCATATGCCTCCTTCACTTTGGCATGGTTCTTCAGGAAGTTCCAGTTGGAATAGACGACGAGCATCCCATAGTCGCGGATGCGTTCAAACTCGGATATCTGATCGATCGCCATACCGGTCTCCCACGTCCACTCCCCCATTTTGACCCGTTCACAGGTCTTTTCCGTGAACGGGATCGCCCACGGGATATCGGGGAAGGAGACCGGTTTGTCCGCCGCTTCCGAATACCACTGGACGGAAGCGCCCATGGTGATCCGGTCGGGTGTCTCGCGGGCGAGCGGTTCGCCGGTCTCCGCGCGCCCTTCGCGCCCGTACCGATATTCCGCGCCGGCAAGCACACCGACCGTTCCGTCGCCTGTGCAGTCGGCGAACAACGGCGCGACGAAACGCGTCTCCACACCGGTTTCGATGTTACGTCCGAAAACCGCCAGAATCCGGTTTTCCTTTTCACAGGACTCCCCGCCAACCACGCAGGTAGAGAGGAATAGCCGGATGTTTTTCTCGGCCCGAACGGCGGCGAGTTTACGTTCGTCTTCATACTGCGAGGCGGGCTTCGCGTTTCCGCCCGCCTTCGGCCCGATTTCATTCACTACATCGCCGAGCCTGGGATACGGTCCGATGTTCGTCCGACCGCCCAGATGGACGCGGACCTCCGAACTGTTGTTTCCTCCGAGCACGGGACGGTTGTGAATGAGTGCGACGGTCAGTCCGAGACGCGCGGCGGAGATGGCCGCGCAGATGCCGGCGACACCGCCGCCGACCACCACAAGATCGGTCTCGACGGGTACGGGTGCATCCGTGACTGCTTTGTGCGCACGACGGAGCTGTTCAAGGGCGCGAACGTCACCGGGCGGCGTGAAGGAAGCTTCATCGGTCAATACCAGGGCATCGCAACGCCCGTCAAAGCCTGTCAGGTCATGCAGGGCGAGACGGACGCGCCCGGCGGCAAGCTTGATCCTCCCCGCCTCCTGCCAATGCCATTCGCCGTTCTTCCCCGCTCCCAGTTCCGCAGGGAGGGGACGGCCGTCCACCAAAACGCGGAACCGTCCGGGCGCCTCAGCATCAGGGTGCCACCGGGCCACCCAGTTGCGCGTCCGGGCAAGCACCCGGTACTCGCCGGGCGCCGGGACGGTGAGCGTGGTTTCTGCATCCGCGACGGGACGGCCCATGCCGTGCGCGAGCAGATAGGGAGACCCCATCTGCTCCATGAACTGCTGGTCTATAAACCAGCCTCCCTTCTTCTCGAAAGCCTCGGCCTCGACAAACAACGTGGCGGCGGCCAGGCGGAACACGGGAAGGACGGCGGACAAAAGGAACAACTTACGCTTCATGTGCAACCTCTTTCGGTGTAACAGAACGATACCAGACTTTCCATAAAAACAGACCTTGGGCGGGCGCACTCGGCACACGCGCGGTACGCGGTTGCGCGGTGTCAAGAAGTTCCGTCACGGCTTCGGGCGCATCCTCGCCCGCGCCAATGCGGAGGAGGAACCCGACCATGCTGCGGACCTGCTTGTAGAGGAACCCGCCGCCTTTGACGGAAAACGTAATCTCCTTACCGCGTTTTGAAATGGTCACCGCCGTCACAATGCGGACGGTCGAACCGATTTTCCGGTGGGGATTCGCGCAGAACGAGGCGAAATTATGCGTACCCACAAACCGTTTCGCCCCTTCGCGCATCCGTTCGAGATCAAGATCCCCATAGACATGCGCGGCGTACAGGCGGCGGTCGGGGAGAATCTGCCGGTCGTTCCAGACAAAATAACGGTATTCCTTACCGTGTGCGGAACGACGGGCATCGAAGTCCGGGCGGGCTTTGACGAGGGAGAGGACGCGGACATCGGGCGGGAGGGTGGCGTTCAACCCCATCAGCAGGGACTTTTCGGACATCCGCGTGGTGACGTCGGCGTGAGCGACCTGTCCGCGTGCGTGGACACCTCGATCCGTCCGTCCGCTGCCGTTGACGCGCACTTCGGCACCGACGAGCTTGCCAAGGGACTCTTCAAGAACCCCCTGCACGCTCGCCACGTCGCGTTGCAACTGCCAACCGGCATATGCCGACCCGTCATACGCTACCGTCATCTTGATCCGTCGTTTTACCGCTTCCATGCCCGAATCCACACCTCCGTTCAGCCATATCCATCTCAGGGGCAACCGAAAGCCTATCAAACCACCACCTGAAAACGCAAGAAGAAAGGATGATTCTGTCGGGGTGAAATCAAAACAGGACTTGTTGTAGTTGTCAAAACAGGACTCTGTCTTTCGGTGTCATTGAGGTGCCTGGCGTACCACTGGCATAGCCGGAGGGGAAGTGGCGGGAGCGTCCCCGAAGGGGCGGCCCGAAGGGCCGAGTGCCCGCCCCTTCCCCTCCGGCTGGAAATTTGTGTACCATGCACGCCATCATGAGCAAACAACTACACCAGAGAATTGCACTGCCGCTGTTGAGTCACGTGCTTGAATCGTTCAACGCCGGAGCAATGACATCCGAGCAGGCGTGCAACGAACTCGGGCTTTCGCGAAGCCGCCTGTTCGCCATCAGGAAGGAGTGGCTGTCCGCCATCCGCCGCGGCGAGGAATGGAAGCCCTCGGGCTCCGGCGGGTCGCACAAGGCACCGTGGACGGAGGAGCTGAAGGCGTTTCTCCGCCAGTCCCTTTCCACAAGGCCG
>JAGCVN010000013.1 GCA_017962315.1 Kiritimatiellia bacterium | reverse complement strand
GCCTGGTCGGCCGGCGGCGCCGGCGGCGTGGGCGTCGGCAGTGCCATTTCCGGTGAAACGCTCTTCTACGGCGCGGGCGGCGGCGGCGGCTACATCTACCGCACGGCCAACGCCGACGACGGAACGGTCAACTTCACCAAGCCCGGCGGCGGTGGGTCCGGCATCGGCGGCGACGCGGCGGACGTCCGCAACGGCAAGCTCGCCACTTCCGGCGTGCCCAACACCGGCGCGGGCGGCGGTGGCGGCAGCAGCAGGGGCAAGGGCGACGGCAAAACCGTTGATGAAAGCGACAGCACCTACTGGCAGGGAGGCAACGGCGGCGACGGCGTGGTGCTCATCTCCTACGAGGCGCACGGGCGCGACCCGATCGCCGAGGAGCCGCGCATCACGATGTCCCGCTGCGAATACATCAGCTCCGAAATGATCGCCAATATCAACTACCGCGCCTATTGGGCCGGCATTCAGGCGCAGACGAACGACATCTACGTCCTCTACAGCACGGTGAGCGAAGAGGATGTCGCCGCCGGCAACGGCGAAATGGTCAAGGTGGAGGCCAACACCATCGGCATCGGCTCGACCACCTTCACGCCGCCCGCCGTCGGCTATACCTACTGGGTGCGCCTCGTCGCCCGCAAGGACGCCAATTCCTTCATGTACTCCGACGAGATCGCCTCCTTCGAGGTTCCGGCCATCGAGCTTAACGGCACCGAGCCGAAGATGCCGGTCGAGGACGACGCCTCCCAGGACTCTGCGGAAATCAGCTACAATCTTTACGACACGGCGTCCGACGCCCGCCTCTACTGCTACTGGAGCGAGAATCGGGCCGACCTCGAGGGCGACGTGGCGCCCACCGGCGGCACGGTCCACTTCCTCGATCTAGGCACTGGGCGCGCAGGGAAGGAGCTCAAGTTCACCATCTATGCCGAGGATGGGCTTGAGCGCAACAAGACCTACTACGTGCGCCTTGCGACCGGAAACGAAGCCGGTACCAAGTATTTCCTGTCGAAGCAGATCGTCCTGCTTGAAATGATTGACAAACCCCGCGTCATCTTCGAGGCAGGCGTCTGGAGCAACCATGTCGCGACCGTCGATTTCCACGAAACGACCGCGACGCTCGATCCGGCCACGGTTGAACTGATCGCGCTGTATTCCGGCATTGAGGCTGACATATCGGCGGATCCTGTTAAAACAGACCTCATCCACAAGCCGGGCGTCGTCGTCGTGAACCTCGGTACCTGCGATGGGTATCCCGATGACGAGAACACCACGACGCAGTTCCCGATGTGGTCGCCGTGCAACACGAACTTCTATGTGAGGTTGGCGCTCGCGACGAACGGTGTGCCGGTCAGCTATTCGCAGCGATACCATTCGCTGATGACGATCACCGCCGTCTCGCCGAACACGCTTCTCGTCTATGTGAACGCCCACGCGAAGATCGGCTGCTACGGCGACGAGCCGCAACCGCTCACCTACACGAAGACCTACGGCGGCCTCACCGAGGGGGCTGGCTGGGACAAATGGGTGAGCAGCGGCGAAAATCTGACGGGAGCCATGTCTTGCGACGTGACGAACCTCTCGCCGACCGGGCAGTACGCCATCGCCCGGGGGACGCTTGCATTGGGTGATGGCGGACAGACCACCTCCGTGCTTGAACCCAAGATCGATCCCGTGACGGGCGAAGTTGTCACCGATCCATACACTGGCGAAACTGTGAACGAACCTGTCCAGTATTACTACGAGCTCATCTTCACCGGTTCGCGCTATACCGTCACCAACGCGCAGTTCGCCGTCTCCATCGCCGACGCTCGAACCGTCTATACTGGCGAGGACTTCAACGTGACGAGTCTCGACACGACGGTGACGGGCCTACGCAACGACCAACCGATAACCTACATGTACCGCGTGGGTACGAACGACTGGGCCAGCACGATTACGACGACGTACTCGGACATCTGGACGCACATCGTCCAGTTCAAGGCGACGGCGCCTAACCACGACGAGGTGCGTGGTACGTTCATGATCACGGTCGATCCCGCACCGCTCTTCGCGACGATCAGCGCGGAGGACCTGAACTACCTCGGCGTGCCGCAGATACCGAATATCACGACGAACGTGACGGGGCACGTGAGGCCCGACCTCAACCCGCTCACGGTCGAGTTCCGCGACGAGTCGAGCGAATGGCAATCCGAGATTCCGAGTTTTACAAAGCCAGGTCAATACAGGCTGTTCTTCCGCGTGTCGGCCCCGAACCACACGTCCTTCACGACGAACTGCACGTTCATGGTCGAGGAATGGGACTACTGGGTCAACATGGACGGCAGGGAAGGTTTCGCGGTTCCGATTCACATCAGCGATCCGGCGTGGCTCCTGAAGACGACTGGCGAGGATGCCGCGTATTTCGCCGACAACACGGACAACCGCCGTTACAAGATCCTCGATCAGGTCTGTGACAACGGTCTCAAATTGTGGCAAAACTACATGATTGACCGTACCGACTTGGGCAAGAAACTTGTCGCGGCTGTCCGGCAGAGCGGAAACCGCGTGAACGAGGATTCGTTTGTCGTTTACTTCCCCAACGTCGCGGTGCTCCGCAACACGGGACTCAACGTGGCGTTCCGCCTTGACAAGAAGCTCAGATACGATTTGACGAAGGATGAATTTGCTGCGACGGACTTTGTCAAGGGCGAGTTGAGCGACAAGTACGAAATGAACGTGCCGCTTGAACCGGGAGATCCGACCGGTCTCTACGTGTTCAATATCGTCCTCTCTCCGACGAACGACGTGAATACGGGCGAGGCGTTGTACGGGGGCGGCGAGTCTGTACTCGCCTCCGTCGCCACCATCGGCGTTCTGCGCGTGTCAAGCGCGATTACGAACACCGTGACTGTTGCGCCGTGGCTCTCGATGTCTGTTGATTCCACGAATGAAATCAACATCGCGGTGGCGGATGTCGTCAATCCGTTCTGCATCGGCGGAGGAGACGCAATCCATGCCTACGAGACTTCGGGTACGTTCCGTAAGTGGGAACGCAAGGATAACGGCGATTGGAGTGCCCCTTCCACCGTTACCACGAACGGCGTCTCGCAATCGCCGGCGGAGGAGTCGATGTTTGAACCCGGCAAGGCGTTCTGGCTCGTCCGTAAGTCGCCCGGATCGTACATCTACCTCGTCGGACGTTACACGGGAGGGGATTACGTTGCGGAGATCGAAGGTGGAACCGCCGAATCGCCGGTTCACTCGCTGATCGCGAACCCGACGTTCTTCGACATCGACTTGAACGACCTCGTGTTCGTGGATGGCGAGGGAAATGCGGCAACGCCGGCTGCGGATGACCGTATCATCACGCAGAATACCGCCGGGGTTCAGACCATCTACTACCGCCAGAACGGAAAGTGGGGACGAAACATCGCCACAAAGAACGCGAAGGGGCGTGTCACGCAGCAGTGGACGGAAGGCGGTTCGATTCCTGCCGGTACCGGTTTCTGGTACACGCGCACGTCGAGCGAAACGCTCCGCATCAACTTTGAAGCGGCCCGTTGATACGCGCTCTGTGCCACTTGTGATTTGTGAACACCGGAGACAACCGTGACAACAATTTGAAGAGGCGTGGCGGTCACAAAAGAAGAACAAACGGATTTGTTCAGGCCTGACGGCCTTCGCAATTCAGGGAATGTGAGCCGCGTTAGCGGCGAACAAATCCGTTTGTTGGACAATTCCCCCAACGCCAGTGTAAAGTGGAAAGTGTAAAATGGAAGGGGGGCCTCTTCTGCCGTTGCCATTTCTCTGCGTCTCTTCGCCTTGCCTGTAAGTTCGTTTGGTGACAAGCGAAACAACTTGTAAAGACAACATCCTTCTTTCGCCGCGTAACAACACGGCGTTTTCATAACCGCGCATGGTTGTGCGCGGAAGAAGCAAACGTTGTTTTAAGTTGTTCAAGTTGTTTTCAGAAACTTACCCTCACGTGCATTCCCGTGCAAAGCGCGGGTGGCAGGCCTGCCTATAACGTGATTTGTTCACAAATGCCGCCATTGCCACAAATACACATATCGGGGATACTTGCGATTTGTGAGTTGTGAACAATTGTGACACTTGCGATTTGTGAACAATCAAGTTATCGGAAAGGCATGTGGTCTTTTAGCCAGCAGGCGAGGACGGTAAGGACATACTCCTGTTCGTCTGAGGTGAGGGGGCGTCCTTCCGGGATGTTGTGCCATTTGCGCAGGCAGCTCCGGCAACAGCATCCGGTCGCGTGTTGCGCGACAAAAACGGGATGCCCTTTCCACGGGGTTTGCCGTCCGTCGTTGCGGGGATGCGCGGGGGCGAGACGTTGTGCGATGAAGTCGGCAGCATGGCGTAGAATCGTCTCTATCCCTTTTTCGTGCAGGTAATCCGCGTCTCTTGCATCCAGACGGAACTTGGACCGAAAGGAAGAACGCGCAAGCCGCGCACGCAGATCCGGCCAGTCGAGTGTCATCGAGCGCCTCCACCGGCGGCAAGCGAGGCGAGCAGTTCCGAAAGCGCGTCCGGCAGGATGCATTCGGATGATGCCTCGATTTGCGGGGCGTTTTCCGCCTCTGCCGGATCACGCACGGCAATGACACGGAATCCATCTTCCGAAGCGGTCTTCACCGCATACCAGGCGTCCTCAAAAACGACTGTGTCGGCGCGCGTCCCTCCAAGCCGTTCCATGCAGGCGCGGTAGATACCGGGCGACTCCTTCCCGCTTCCGAATTCGGGGCTTGTCAACAGGAAGTCGAAGCAAGTCTCAATACCGAGGCGTTTCAATGAAGGTACGACGATTTCCCGGTCGTTCGATGTCGCAACACAGAGCGAAACATCCGCCTCGCGCAATGCGCGGAGTAGGGGGATGGCAAACGGTTTTGCCGGTACGTTGCGGGCATAGTTGTCGGCGATACGCTGGCAGATTTCTCCGCGAACCTCCTCCGCATTGTATCCAATCTTCCAGCGCGCATGGAACATCTCAGACGTTTCCGGGATGGTTCGGGTAAGGATTTCAAAGAAAAGGTTTGGGGGCGGTTCAATCCCCTTGGAACGGAGGTAGTCCTCGCCGAGGTGTTCCCAGAGGGGCAGGGAATCGAGCAAGGTACCGTCTAGGTCGAAGATGGCATGGCGGAAAGGTTTCATAGGCGAAATTGTAAAGACGGGCGAGTGGGGGGGGGTGGGGTGGCTGTCATCGCTTGCATCGCGTTTATCTCCCTTCCTGTTTACGCACGCCCATCTGCGCGAGCCTTCGCGTTTCCCACCAGACAACCGGCAGGGTGGCCAGGCAGCAAAGCGTATCGGAGACGGGCATGGAAAGCCAGATGGCGAGTTCGTGGTTGGCGAAGAGGTGGGGGAGGATCCAGACGCACGGTAGGAGGCAGATTACCTGGCGGAGGAGGGAGAGGAATACAGCAACGTGCGCACGCCCGACGGATTGATAGAAAGTGGTGGCGACAACGTTTATGCCGATTAGCCAGATCATGCAGTTTGCAACCCGCATAGCGTGGGAGGCCGTGTTCAACAACGCCGTCTCGCTGGCTTTCGCAAAACACCGGGCCAGCGGATACGAGCAGAAAACCTGTATCGCCCAGGCTAGGAAGCAGGCGGCGCACGTCGCTTTTATCCCCACGAAAAGCGTCTCGCGCACACGCTGGAAATTACGCGCCCCCCAGTTGTAGCCGATAATCGGGCCAAGTCCCTGCTGCATGCCGCCGATGGGCATGAAACAGAGCATCGCGACGGTCTGGAAAATCCCGAACGCGGCGACGCTGCATGTGGCGGCGTCCTGTGTCGCCGACCAGCGGCCGAAGGCGTAGTTCATGGAAAAGTTAATCACAGAACCGCTGAGCAGTTGGAGGAACGGCGCCATGCCGATTCCGAAGACACGTGCCGCGAGATCCGGGTAGAACCAAACCCGCCTGAGGCGCAACCTGACGACGGAACGGCCTTTTTTGAGGTAGAACGCAAGCGCAAACGCGCACGATCCGATCATCGCGATATTCGTCGCCCACGCCGCCCCGAGTACGCCGAGTTTCAATCCGAAAATGAAGATCGGATCCAGGACAAGGTTCAAGCCGAATCCGACCACCATGCAGAACATGGAGGCGCGGGGCGAACCTTCCGAACGGATGCAGCCGGAAAGCCCGAAGGCAAGGTGCGAGAAGAGCTGGAAGAACAGCACCGTCTTCAGGTATTGCCTCGCGTAGCCGAGTGCGATTTCGGAGACAGCCCCGCCGCCGGACCAGCGCAGGATCGTCTCCAGGAAACAGAACATCAACGGCGGCAGGAAGAGGCCGAGGGCAACTTTCAGGGCGACGCACTGACCGAGCACCTTTTCCGCATCCACCCGGTTTTTAGCACCGAGCTTGATGGAGAGCAATGCGCTTGAACCGACACCGATCAACACCCCGAACGAGGCATAGACCATCATCACAGGGAACGTGAGCGTGAGACCTGCAATCGCCTCCGTCCCGCATCCCTGTCCGATGTAAAGACGGTCGATGACGTTGTACAGCGCGTTCAACGTCATCGAGACCAAGGCGGGCCAGGAAAACTCGGCGAGAAGCCGCCAGAGGCCGCCGGTTGCGAGGCGGGTCACGCGCTGTTGGTCAACGGCCATGAATTACTGGGGTTTGGAAATCGCGCCGAACTTGCAAACCTGCTTGCAGATGTCGCAGCCGGAGCACTGCGCGGGATCGATCCGCGCCTTGTAACGCTTGCCGGGCACGATCTCTTCCCCGCGTTCGATTGCGGGACATCCGAGCTGGAAGCAACCGCCGCACGATTTGCACACCGCAGGATCCACCGTGTAGGCACCCGTCCCCATCAACTTTGCAGCGACACGGCAAGGGCCGCCCGCCACGACAAGCGCGGGTTCGCCGCTGTCAAGGGCGTCTTTGAGGGTCGTCTCCAGCGTCTGCAGGTCGTAGGCGGAGACATGCGCGACGCGCTTGTAACCCATCGCACGGGCGACTTCACAGATGTCCGTGATCGGCGCGGGGTCGCCGCAAAGCGTCTTGCCGGAACCGGGATTGTCCTGATGGCCGGTCATCGCGGTGATGCGGTTGTCCAGTACGACGGTGGTGATGTGTCCTCCATTGTAGAGGACGTTCAACAGTCCGGTCATACCGGAGTGGAAGAAGGTGCTGTCGCCGATGACGGCGCAGATCCGGCCTTTCTTTCCCTCCGCCTGCTGGCGTTCGGGAAGCTTGGCTTTTTCCATGCCGAAGGCGTTACCGATACACGCGCCCATGCAAATCGTCGTGTCCATCGCGTTGAGCGGGGGAAAGGCGCCGAGCGTGTAGCAGCCGATGTCGCCGGTGACGGTCGCCCCGAGCTTGTGGAGGATGTAGAACACGCTGCGGTGTGAACATCCGGGGCAGAGAACCGGCGGGCGCGTCGGCAGACCTTGGTCGCAATGCTTCGCTTCGACGGGGACGGTGTCCTTCAGCAATTCGGCGCGGAGCGCGACGAGCCGCATCGGGTTCAGTTCCATCATGTTCAACTCGGTTTCGTGCTCAACCACGGAAAGCCCCATCGCGCGGACCTGTTCTTCCAGGAAGGGATCCAGCTCTTCGACCACGAGAAGCTTTTCGACGGAGGCGGCGAACGACCGGACGAGATCCGCCGGGAAGGGGTTTGTGAAACCGAGCTTCAGAACGGAGAACTCCGGGAATACCTCTTTGACGTACTGATAGGCGACACCTGAGGTGAGGATGCCGAGGCGGTTGTCTCCACGTTCGATGCGGTTGAACCGGCTCTCGCAAGACGCGGCGCGGAGCGCCTCCGTGCGCTTCTGGGCGGCAAAACGCTGGCCGCGCGCGAACATCGGGACGGGGACGGTCTTCGAGATGTCCTTGACGTAGGGCTTCGGGGTGGTGTCGCCCGGTCCGAAATCGTCGCCGACATCCACGACGCTGGAGGTGTGCGAGGTGCGTGTGGTAAGGCGGAGGATGACGGGTGCCCGGTAGGTTTCCGAAAGGGCGAACGCCTCCTGAACCATGTCGAACGCTTCCTGGGAATCGGCCGGCTCGAGAAGGGGGGCACGTGCGAACTTCGCGAGGTTTCGGTTGTCCTGCTCGTTCTGGGAGGAGTGCATGCCGGGGTCGTCGGCGGAGACGATGACAAGGCCGCCGTTGGTGCCGACGTAAGTGAAGGTCATCAAGGGATCCATCGCGACGTTGAGACCGACGTGCTTCATCGCGGTGAGCGCGCGCGCGCCGGCGATGGACGCGCCGACGACGACCTCCATCGCGCATTTCTCGTTCACGGCCCACTCGCAGTTCACGGTGTCCTTGAACTTCCGCATATTCTCCATGATTTCCGTGCTGGGCGTCCCGGGATAGGCGGACGCGACCGAACAGCCCGCCTTGCAGGCCCCCCAGGCCACCGCCTCGTTGGCGGAGAGCAGAATTTTCCGACTCATGTTTGATTCTCCTTCGTGTTTAAAACGTTACAGTGTGGTGACGGCGTTCTTGATCGCGCGCGACCGGACAATCCGTTCGTCTGAATCGATTTGCCGGGCGATGTTGATCAACGACCCGATGGCGAATGCGGCTACGAAAAGATTCGTCCCGCCGTAACTGAAAAAGGGTAGCGCGATGCCTTTTGGCGGCAGAAGCTTGGTCACCACGCCGAGGTTGAAAATCGCCTGGAAGGCCAACAGGAAGGTCATGCCGAACGCCAGCAGCCTTGCCTGCCGATCCTGTGTCCGCAGGGCGATACTGAAACCGCAGAACATCACGATTAGGAACGTGACGATGACGAATAGCGAAAAAACGAACCCGAATTCTTCTCCACCGATCGCGAAAATGAAATCCGTGTGCGCTTCGGGCAGGTAGTTCCACTTTTGGATGCTTTCGTTGAAACCGACCCCGAAGGGACCGCCGTTCTTGATGGCGACGAGCGACTGGATCTGTTGGTAGGACTTCCCCGCCTCGGCGGCGGCGGCGACCTCCGGGTCGGCGTTCCCGCCAAGTCCCGAAAGCCATGCCCGGATGCGGGGACCTCGGTTCGGGTCGAACCAGAGCGCGGCAAATGTACCGATGATCGCCAGCATGGCACCCGGCAGAAGAAAACGTATCCGGGTTCCCGCGATAAACATCATAATCCCGCCCGTCAACCCGACGACGATCAGCGAACCGAAGTCCGGTTCCAGAAACAAGAGGGCCGCGACGACGCCGAGTGCCATGCAGGGAAAGACGAACCCTAGCCAGAACTGTTTGACGCGGATGCCGAGTTTATCCAGATAGACGGCAAACAAAACGACGACCATCATTTTCGCGCACTCGCTGGGCTGGACGTTGATCGGTCCGATCCGCAACCACCGGTACGAGCCGTTGACGTTACGCCGGAGCCCGGGCGTGATCACCAAGACCAGCAGCAGGAGGATGCCTAGGCAGAGAGGGACGAGCCAGTAGTTCTGTTTCCACTTCTGATAATCGAAATGCGCCGTGATGAGGGCGATCACTACGGCAACGGCGATCCAAATCAGCTGCCATTGCACGTAATGCTGTGGATTGCCTTTGTCCTGGACTGCACGGATTGAACTTGCCGAGGCAAGGACAACGATACCCCACCCAACCATCAGGACGAGGCAACACATCATCCATGTCAGCACTTTTCGCATAGCCATACTACTTCTCGCCGGTGACGAAAAGGCACTGAACGAAACGGACTCCCGCTTCCGTCCAGTGCCTTCCGACATTCCGGGCGGAATCGCACTTAATCGGCGCTGTTTCTTGGAATTTTCAAGACCTGTCCGGCCTTAAGCTCGTTCGAGGTCAGGTTGTTCAACGCCTTCAGGTCGCTCGGGCTGACGCCCCAGCGGATTGCGACGGCGTAGACGTCCTCGCCGTCCTTCACCGTGTAGGTCTCGTAACCCTGCGCAGCGGCAGGAGGCGTGGGGGCCGGCTGCTCGACCGCTTTCACCTCTTCGGTGGCCTGCTTCTTCGCTTCGACCGCCTTCTCCGTCTTGGCGGGAACCGGTTCCACCGTCGCCTTAACGGTTTCCTCCTTCTTCTCGACGACAGGCGGCGTGACCGTCGCAGGCGTCGTGGTCTTCTTCTCCTTCTTCGGCGTCACCGTCTTCGTCGCGGGGGGGGCCTTCTTGTCCGCCGGCTTCTTCTCCGCGGCCGCCGTCGCGACGTTCTTCGCACCGGCGGGGATGTTCAGCTTCTGTCCGGCGCGGATCTTGTCCACATTCTTGATCTGGGGGTTCGCGGCGAGGAGGTCGGCCCGCTTCACACCGTGCTTCGCGGCGATCACCGAGAAGACGTCACCTTTCTGCACGACGTAAACGCTCATCGCCGCGGGAGCGGCCGCGGTCTTCGTCGCGGGGGCGGTCGTCTTCGCGGGTGTCACGGCCTTGGCGGGCGCGGGGGCTCCCGTCGCCTTGCCGGCGGCCGCTTTCGGCGCGGGGACGGTGTGCTGTCCGGGCAGCTGGATGACCTGTCCGACGCGCAGGCGGTTCGCATTGAGGCCGGGGTTGAGCGCGACGATGTCCTGCCAACGGATGCCGTAACGGACGCCGATGGTGGAAAGAGTGTCACCCTTCTGAATGGTGTACGGCGTCGTGCCGACGATGCTCTGGATATCGATCGGGGCCGGAGGCGGGGGGGTCTTCGCCGTCGCCTTCACGCCGACGGCTCCCTTCTTCACGCCAACCGTCGCCTTCGGGGCCGGCTTGCCGGCGTTGTCGTCCAACACCTGGACGTCAATCTCTTCTTCCGGGAGCGGCTGGACGCCCGGCGTCGCGGGATGCTTCTGGGGGCCGCAGCCCTGAACAATCATCAATGCCGCGACAAGGCTGGCGCTCACCGCGGAATTCATCAACAAACGCTTCATACTTTCACCTCTTGTCCTTCCCGTCACTCGGAAAAACCGCTTCTTGAAATCCCGCAACCGCGCGGGCACAATCCGCGAATCGTTTTCCCCTTTCCCGATAGCCGGTAAATTGGTCAAAACTCGCCGTCCCGGGGGAAAGCAGAACGGTTTCCCCCCGTGTCGCCTCAACTGCGGCCCGTGCAACAGCCCGTTCCATCGTGCCGCAAACCTCGCATGGGACGGCATCCGACCATGCTTCGGCCAATAATTGAGCGCAACAGCCGATAAGATACACTTTTTTTACAGAGTTTGCCAGAACTTCTTTCAAACAATTTACATTTGTCTCTTTGAGCTGTCCGCCGGCGATCAGCCGGACGGGGCCGCCGACCATCTGGATCGCCGCCGCCGTCGCCGTCAGGCTTGTCGCTTTCGAGTCGTCGATGTACACCACCCCCGTCCCCGTCGTCCCGATCCGCTGCATCCGGTGCGCCAACGGCTTGAACGCCCGCAGTCCCGCTTCGATTTCCCCGCCTGTGAGTCCGGCGTGGCGAAGCAGGGCGGCCGCCGCCGACGCCGAGACGCCGAATATGGGGTTGTCGAACCAGCTTCCCGCGAGCGAGATCCCGCCCCCAGGGCCCTCGATCCGTCCCGGCGCATACCGCCAGTCCGCCCCGGACGAGATGCCGAAACGGCACGTCTCGATGTCGTCCGGCACCGCCGACCATGCGGCCACCCTCTCTGGAAGTGCCGCCAGCGCGCCCGGACGCATCGCGGAGAAAAGTTTCAGCTTCAATTCCTTGTACGCGGCCATGCCCCCGTGTCGGTCGAGATGGTCCGCTTGTATGTTCAACAGGGCGGCGCCTTCCGGGTGGAACGTCCATGTGTGTTCCATCTGGAAAGAACTCACCTCGACAACCGCCCACTCCAGTTCCGGCTGTTCGTTGCAAAGGGCGCAGAGCGGAATGCCGTAGTTGCCCGCCGGAGAAGCGGAATGTCCCGCGAGGTTCAAGGTGTCGGAGAGAAGCTTGACGATGGAGCTTTTCCCTTTGCTCCCCGTCACGGCGAGCATCCGCCCGCGCCAGAAGCGTGCCCCCAGTTCCAGTTCCGAAAGGACTTCCAGCCCGCGTTCGCGGCATGCGGCCAGCCAGGGGTGGGACGGCGCGAACGCCGGACTGGCCACCGCGAAGTCGAACGCCCCGTCCGGAAGCCGTTCGCCGTCCCCGAACACGGTGTGCGCGCCGAGTTTGTTTAATTTTTTTATCGTGTCCCCGGTTTTCTCCGGGGCCGCCCCGTCGGCGACGACAACCGATGCGCCTTCCTGGAGCAGAAGTTCGGCGGCCGACTCGCCGCTCACCCCTGCTCCAAGCACAAGAACGTTGCAACCGTTGACTTTCATCGCGGTTCAGGGATTCCAGCGGTAGAGTAGGCGGGGCGAGTCGGAGGCTTCCCCCAGGATGCGGCGGAGTTCGGTGGAGAAACCGATTGCCGGTTGCCCGAAGAGATCGATCAAGGGGGACGGCTCGGTGTAACGGTAGACGGAGACATCGTCCACGTCAAGCAGCGAGGCGATCTTTTTCTGCGCGTCTGCGGCATAGCCGATCGCGTCGATCAGTTTGTTTTCAAGCGCGTCTTGCGCGGTCAGGACGCGGCCGTCCGCCAACGGCATGACTTTTTCCTTCGCGAGCTTGCGGTTTTCGACGACCAGCTTCAAGAAACGGTCGTACATCTGCAAGATGATCGCCTTCATCAACTTCTCCTGCGCCGGATCGATATCATGGAAGGGATTCAGAAGGTCTTTGTTATCGCCCGACTTGATGGTGACATCCTGCACGCCGATTTTCTGCGCCAGTTCCTTGATGTTGTACGACTGCATGATGACGCCGATGGAGCCGGTCACGGTCGTCGGATGCGCGATGATGAAATCGGACGCGAGGGCGATGTAGTACGCGCCGGAGGCTGCCACATCCCCCATGAGGGTCACGACGACACGCCCCTTCTTTTTCTCTTTAAACTCCTTGACGGCGTTGTAGAGGATGTCGCTCGCGGTGATGCCGCCGCCCCCGCTGTCGATGTCGAGGATGATGCCCTCGACCTCTTCGTCGTGCGTGGCGCGCCGGATCGACCGCAACGCCGTGACGGCGTTCGCCGTGTTCCAGGAAGATTCACTGTTCAGCGTGATCATGCCGCGCAGCGGAATACGCACAACCTTGGTGTTGTCCTTCTTCCCGGACGATAAGGTTTCGTCGAGTTGGGGGAATTCGTCGCTTCCAGGGTCGCCGCCCGTCTTGAACGTGGTCATACCGGAGGCAAGCACGACACAAAGTACCACCGTCAGGATCAATCCGGCTCCCAGCACAATGCCAAGCAACAACATGCACCCAAGTCCGCAACCTTTATTCTTGCCCGTCTCGCGAGTTTCTACCTGTGTCTCTGTCATTTTCCTTCTCCTTTTCCGTTGAAACGTTCCAGACCGGTTACTCCCATTCGATTGTTGCGGGCGGTTTGGAACTGATGTCGTAGACAACGCGGTTGATACCGCGCACTTCGTTGATAATTCTGTCGGAAATCGTCGCCAGCGTCTCGTAGGGAACCCTCGACCAGTCGGCGGTCATCGCGTCCACGCTGTCCACGCAACGGATCGCGCAGACGTTTTCGTATGTCCGCTTGTCGCCCATCACGCCAACGGTCTTGACGGGGAGGAGCACGGCGAAACACTGCCAGATCTGTTTGTAATTCGGGAGCTTGCGCATCTCCTCCTTTACGCGCAGGTCTGCCTCCTGCAGAAGCCGGACGCGCTCTTCCGTCACCTCGCCGAGGATTCGGACGCCCAGTCCGGGACCGGGGAAGGGCTGGCGGTCCAGCAGCACGGGGTCGATCCCGAGGGCGCGTCCCGCTGCGCGGACTTCATCCTTGAAGAGCTCGCGCAACGGTTCGACCAGCTCGAACTTCAAGTCAGGTGGAAGTCCTCCGACATTGTGGTGGCTCTTGATCGTCGCGCTCGGCCCCTTGTGCGGGTTCATGCTCTCGATCACGTCCGGGTAGATTGTGCCCTGGGCCAGGTATTTGCAGTCCTTGAACTTGCGCGCCTCTTCGGCGAAGACGTCAATGAACTCCTTGCCGATGATTTTCCGTTTCTGCTCCGGATCCGAGACGCCCTTCAGGGCCGCGTAGAAACGGGGACCCGCGTGGACGACGGTCAAGTCCATGCCGAGACGGGTCTTGAAATTGTGCTCGACCTGTTCGTCTTCCTTCCAGCGCAGAAGGCCGTTGTCCACGAAAATGCAGTGCAGACGGTTGCCGATTGCCTTGTGCAGGAGGACGGCGACGACGGATGAGTCTACGCCGCCGCTAAGTCCTAGCACGACCTCCTCGCCGCCGATCTTGCGGCGCATCGTTTCGACCGTCTCTGCAGCCCAGTCCGCCAGTTTCCAGTCGGCCCGGCAGCCGCACGCCGTGAAGAGGAAGTTACGGAGAAGTTCCGTCCCGTACTGCGAATGGACGACTTCCGGGTGGAATTGCAGCCCGTACACGCGGCGCGCGTCGTTGCAGAACGCCGCCACTGGACAGTTTGCGGAACGCGCGGTCGCATGAAACCCTTCCGGGATTTCCTCCACCTGGTCGCCGTGGCTCATCCAGACGGAGAATGCCTCGGGAACAAGATGGAAGAGGCAGCCGGCGTCCAGCACGGAAATGCGGGCATGACCGTATTCCCGTTTCGCGCCGGGCTTCACCGCCCCGCCGAACACCTTGGTGATCAACTGCATGCCGTAGCAGATTCCGAGAACCGGCACACCGAGGTCGAAGAGGGCGGGGTCACACGTCGGCGCCCCTTCTTCGAAGACGCTGTTCGGCCCGCCGGAGAGAATGATGCCGGACGGCTTGCGTTCGCGTAACGCCTCCGCCGTCGTCTCGAAGGGAAGGATCTCCGAATACACCTGCTGCTCGCGCACACGCCGTGCGATCAACTGCGTGTACTGGGAGCCGTAATCCAAAATGGCAATCCAACTGCTCTGCATGCTCACGCCGCCTTTCCGTGGTGAAGAAGAAAACGCGACGCATTTTACCATCCACTTCCCGTGACCGCAATCAAAATCACAATGCCGTACATCAAATTTGTTGGTGATGAAATACTACACGAAAAGAATGATATTTACTGGGAGGCTGATTGACTGGCGTAGTTTCATTTTGTGTCCTTCCTCGTTTGCGCTTTCGTGCCGAAGGTGATATCACGAATGGCTACGCCAGTCCATCAGCCCCCCCCGCTTTTTTTAATGCCGAGGCGCGGAGAACGGGCAACTAGGACGTTACCCCTCACGGAAACATCGCCGACGACAGCCTCTCCCACTTTACGCTCCTTGCGCCGAATATCCGTGCCTTGAAATCTGTTCTTCCCTGCACCTCCGCGACGCTGCGTT
>JAGCVN010000101.1 GCA_017962315.1 Kiritimatiellia bacterium | reverse complement strand
GGGGCCGGTTCTGGCTCAACTGCGGGGGCGGGCGCGGGGGCCGGCTCCGGCTCGACCGCAGGGGCCGGAGCGGGAGCCGGTTCTGGCTCAACTGCGGGGGCGGGGACAGGGTCTGGTTTCTTGGCGGGTTTCTCGTTTTTCAACTCACCCAAGAGGGCATCGATACCTTCGTCAGCGGGCTTAACGGCATCTGCCTTAGCTTTCGCGGCGGCGGCTTCGGCTTCTGCTTTCGCCTTCGCGGCGGCGGCCTTCGCATCCGCGTCCGCCTTGGCCTTCGCGGCAGCGGCTTCGGCATCCGCTTTGGCCTTCTCGGCGGCAGCCTTCGCATCCGCGTCCGCCTTGGCCTTCGCGGCGGCGGCTTCGGCATCTGCTTTGGCCTTCTCGGCGGCAGCCTTTTCGGCAGCGGCTTTCGCCTCTGCTTCGGCCTTTGCTTTTTCCGCCGCCGCCTTTGCCTCGTCATCCTTCGCATCCGCTTTCGCGGCGGGCTTGGGATCACCGCCGCCCAGATTTTCCAGCAACGCCTCCAAGTCGTTCTGCGCGTACAATGCGGAACCGCTGATCACCGCAGAAACACTGATCGCCAAAAACCACTTCACTCCGTCCATCATTTATGCAACTCCTCGTATTGGGCAGACCTCACTTACCCCGTCCCGGAAAGGGATTTGCGTTAGCTTCCCCCTTCCTTTTCGAAGATAAAGTGAGTACATCATACCCCTGTTTTCGCAGATAATCAAGTCTAATTTCTTCTTCATTGAGGGGGGACGAGCTTCTGCTGCTTCGTCTTCTCGTTCTCAATCAAGACTGACTTTTTACCCGTATCGATCACCAGTACGCGGTACGTGTCCTCACGAACCTTGAAACTCGTTCCCTCCATGACGGGGAAATCCTTCTTGTCTAGCGGCAGCGTGATAACCGCCTCCGTGTCGGTCTCCACGTGACGCTTGTCACCCATACGGATCTCGAATTCCTTCCCGTCGGAAAGGCGCTTGACCGTCGCGATGGAGGTGTCGATCGTCTCCATGAACCCTTTGAGCTGGTTCCGCTCCTTCTTGGAACTCACGACGAACTTCACCACCTGGTAACCGGTCTGGCCGATCACGCTGTTGGTCTTTGCGTAGATGGTGGACTGCCCGTGCGCCATAGGCGTGTTGAAGACAAGCTGGATGCCGTCGGGCATGAGGTTACGCGCCGTCAGGATGAAAGGCATACGCTTGGCGCGGATCTCTTTCACGCGGAGCAAGACCAGGACGGAAGGATGCGAGGTGGCGGACTTCGGATCCGTCTTGGCCTGGTATTCCTCCAGATTGGAGAAGCCGTCCCCATCCATATCCTCCTTGGCGTCGGCCGGGTTCTTGGGATCAAGCCCCAAGGCGACCTCGACCTTGTCGGGGATGCCGTCCTCGTCGGAATCCATATCCTCGGCGACGACAACCTTCTTGGACTGCTCGGCCCCGCAGAACGAACATTTTTCGGCGGCGAGGGCAATCGGCTTGCGGCATTGCGCGTTGCCGCACTGTGCGCGTTGTTCCGGAATCAGGAACCCCGCCTGGTGGATGTCCGGCAACGGGGCGAGCTGCATGGGCTTGGAAAGGGCCTTCTCTGCGTTCTCGTACGTGGCGAGCGGGGCGGGTTCCAGGTCGGGCTTCTTCTCGCGCGCCTCTTCACGCTCCTTGAGCGCGTTCAGCTGGTGGCCGGTATTCCCGTCATCCCCGGACGGGATGGTTGTCAGGTAATAAAGCGAAACAAGCAACACGATCAAAACCAGCACGGCGGCCAGCTTGTCGTAGTAACGGACGAACAGGTTATCTTTCTTCATGTTGGCCACGGCTAGACTCCCTCAAACGTATAGACATCGACGCTCAACTTGACCGTCAGGGGCGGTTCGAGGTCGGGGCTTGTGACGATGATCCGGCGTTCCTCGGCCGGCGGCTTCTGCGCGGCGAGCGGATTCTCGCTGTCGGCCGCCTGTGTTTCCGTCTTGCGCCGTTCGTCGATCTCGTTCAGCCCCTGCTGGTATGAGGCAAGCGAATCCGACGAAGCGGAGAACTCGACCTTGGACAGCGTCGTGTACGGCGTCATCCGGGTGATGCGGTTCAAGGCCTTGAAGAGGGAATCCGGGCGGGCGATGAACTCAAATCCGAACGACTGCTTCTTGACGAAAGCCGGAAGTCCCTCCGTCTGCACGGCACGGTCGGATTCAGCGGAATCCCGGTTGCGGCGGTTGCGGCGGTTGTTGCGACGGCTCTCGCGCGTCTCTTCCTCTTCCTCGTTCTTCACGGCCGTGTCGAACAGTTCTCGGGTGATGCCCTTAATCTCCAGGATCCCCGCCTCGTACAACTCGTTACAGACCTTCTCGATGACGGCGAGCCGGTAGGAAAGGCGGGTGGCGACGTTGGTGTCCGGCGGGAGTTCGGAGGATCCGCCGAGGTACTTGTCGAACCCGAAGTAGAAATTCGGCGCAGCGACCTTCCCCTGGTTCTGTCCGGGATGGGAGGCGAGCCGCGTGACGGTGCTCTGCAGATTCTGCTTGAACCCGCTGGGCGTCTGGACGGGGCTCGCGATCTCACCCTGGCGGAACAGGCCGGAGACCCGTTCGAGCCAGGCGGCGACCGCCTTTTCATCGCGGTTCACCTGGACGGCGTTCGTCACACTGGGGAAGACCTTCGCGTTGACGATCCTCTCCATCTTGTCGAGTTCGCTCTCGAAGCTCTCCTTCGCCTCGTCTTTTTCCGAGATGGAGGAGAAGAGGAAGAACCCGACGCCGAGACAGAGGAGGAGGAAAACCACCCCTATCGAAATCAAGACAATCTGTTGACGCTTCATGTGCTATCTGCCCTTCTCTTCCACGTCTTTCCCGGTGGCGAAGTTCGCCAGAATCGTGAACTCCGACACGTATCCGCCGACATCGCGCGCGCCTTCAATCCTCACGCCGTCCCCCTTCTCGAACAAATCGTACTTGAAGAAGTCGTCGCGGAACTGCTCGAACACCGTCCGCTGGTCGCCCTTTGCCTCTGCCTTCGCCTTCAGGGCGTCCAGACTGTCCTTCCAGATGCGGCCCTCGATCCGAAGCCCGGTCGGGGGCGTTTTCGCGTCGCCGCCGACAGCCGTGACGGATTTGAGCCAGAGGCCGGGGAACTTGTCCGCACTGCGGCGGATGGCCAGAATCCGCTTCAGCCAGAGGGTGTGGTCGTCGATGATGCGGCACGCGCCCTCTGCCTTCTCGTCCACGGCTGCCTTCGCCGACTGGGCGACCTTGAATTTCTTCACCTTGCCTTCGAGTTTCGAGAGGCGCGACTCCGCCTCCGCGTGGAGCGCGGTGTAGGTCTCCGCCATCTTGTGTTCGTAGAGCGTCCAGACGCCGAGGCTGCCCAGCACGCCGAGCGCCGCGAGGCAGAGGAACGGGATGCGCCGGTTGAACGTCTTCTGCTGGGTGATCTCCGGCGGCATCAGGTTGATTTCCAGCGGACACTTCATCGAGCGGCGAAGGGCCAGTCCCACACATTCCGCCATCGTGAAAGCGTCCTGCTCCAACTGCGCCTTATCGACCTTCGAGCCGAAATTCACGTTCTCGAACGGGTTCAAGATCCCGACTTCGACGTTCAGCTTGTCGCGGAAGAAGGTGTCCAGCTGCGGCAATACGGAGGAACCGCCGGTGAGGATCAACTGCGTCGGGGCATTGCCGCCCTGCTGGCTGCGGTAGAAGTTGACGGAACGGCTGATTTCCGCGTGGAGGCGCGTCACGACGTTGCGGACGATCTTCGAAATCCG
The DNA here is from genome assembly GCA_017962315.1 of Kiritimatiellia bacterium. GTDB lineage: Bacteria > Verrucomicrobiota > Kiritimatiellia > RFP12 > UBA1067 > RGIG8368. The sequence continues at coordinate 20,261 of JAGCVN010000101.1, read as the reverse complement.
CTCGTCGGTTTCGTCCGCCGCCGCGTAGACGCCGCCCAGCGAGACGAACGCGCGCTCGCGCTTCAACGCCTCGGCTTCGGAGAAGGAGATGCCGAAGACTTTCGCAATCTCCTGCGTGATGGCGTTCCCCGCAACCGGAATGCAGCGGCTGTAGATTTTCTCGCCTTCCACGAAGACCAGGTTCGTCGAACGTGCGCCAATATCCACCACCACCGTGCTTCCGGAGAGTTCGGGATTGTTGTAGCGCAGACAATTGTACAACGCCATCGGCGCGACGTCGATGACCTCGGGATCCAACCCTGCGGCGGCGATTTCGGCGGTGATCTCGCGGACATTCTCGACTTTCGCCGCCACGATCATCGCGCTCTGCTCGCCCGTGCTGGCGTCACCGATGAACTGGTAGTTCCAGATGATCTCGTTCAACGGGAAGGGCACGTTCTGCTCGACTTCGTACTGCACCATCTGCTGCAGCTTGTCGTCGCCGACGGCCGGAAGCTTGACATAACGGGGAAACACCATCTGCCCGGTAAGGGCGACCATCAGCGGCGCGGGGCGGATCCCGCGTTCGCGAAGGATGCCGCGGACGGCCTGTCCCAGCATTCCCGAGGTGGGCTCGGACTCGCCCAACTGGGCGGTCCCGTAATTCAACAGGACGGGCGAACGGCCGCCTTTGACGGAAAACTCCGCCAGCAGCAGCTTGCTCGCGCCGACGTTCAGTGTCAGGATACGGTCGGCCATGCTATTGCACCACTTCGTAGTCGTTTGCGTTGATCAGGGCGAACGGCGTCTTCGAACGGTCCACCAGGCCGGAACGGCGGACCACCGCCGGCTTCGTGCTGCTCATCACTTTGTCGTTCTTCCACCACTCGTCGGGAAGCTTCATGCCGCCTTTCGCCGATTCAACCGCGGCCGGCTGCCCGGACTTGTCCATGACTTCCAGCCCGAGCGCCACCGGTTCCCCGAAACGTTCCAACAGACTCGGCGGGAGGCAGACGCAGCTGCGGTGCTTGCCGCTCGGAATGTCGATGTAGCGGACGGTCACTGTGTAGTAGGAAAACTCCGTCTGGTGCGTTTCCTCGTTGCGCCCCTGCGTCAACAGGTGGTACGTGAAGGCGAGCGAATCCGTCCAGCGGGCGGCGGTGTGGTACTCGACGTCGAAGAGCGCCCAGTCGCGGCGCTTCGTGCTGATCGGGCCGGGGAGCGAAACGTTGCTGGCGTTGTATTCCGGCGTCCCCGAACGGAGTCCCTTGACCGCCGGCATCTTGAGCTTGACGCCGGCCTCGTTCGCCGCAGCCGCGCCTGCGGCGGCGCCGACCTGCGTGTTGCGGCCGCGGTTGATCAGGCTTCCCGCCTGGACGTTGCGGCTGCCGCGCGATTGCGCCTGCACCGAAAAAGCCAAAAGCAAAGCCAACCCGAAGGTTGCGAGGGTCACGGTTTCCGTTCGTTTCTGCATGATGCTTCTCCTTTTCCCCTACCCCGCCACACGGCCGGGAACCGGGATGTCGACTATGGAACTCTCTTCCACAAAGTAAGTGCCTCTATTGTAGCTCAAAAAAAGGAACGTAGCAACTACTATTTCAAATGAGCTTACCCCCCGAAGAAGGGCATGAGACACCGGGCGATAACGACCGGGTCGGTGCCCGGTTCGGCAAGGCCCGCCACTAACCCGGCGCTGCCCCCCCACAGCGCGGAGAAACGCTCCCCCACCGCCTCCTGCACGGTACGGGGTTCCGGGGTCTTGTGTTCGATCGCCCAGGCCCTGGCCAGGAGCAGGACAGCTTCGCACAGGGGCTGTCCGGCGGCGTCGAACGCCAGCGCGGCGATGGCGCGGCGGGCCTTCCCGTACACGGCGGCCGCCTGGCGGCGCAGCGAGAGGGCGCGGGCCTTGTCACTCTCCGGCGCGAGTTTCGGCACGCCGATCCCCGTCTCGCGCGTGTAGAGCGTCCGCCCCGCCGCGCGCGAAGGCTGGATCACCCCCGCCGTCAAAAGCCGTTTCAGCGCCTCGTATGCCTCCGGCGAAAGGATTTCCAATGCCGGCACGGTCCCTCCGTTCCGCGTGCCGAACCAGTCGGCTCGAACCTGCGTGGCCACGGACTCGACCGTTTTCACATTCCCGTCCGCCACCATCATCAAGACCGGTTTCCCCGGCGCGGGAAGGTAACTCTCGCAGACGGCGAGACGTCCCCCCAGCTCGGAGGCCAGCACCGCCGCGAAACCGAGTTCGGGGTCGGTTTCCCGAAGGGCGTCATAGGCATGGCGGGCTTGTTCGGCGGGCGGCGTCGGCGGCAGGGTGACAACTTCGGAAAGACGGTCAAGGAACTCCCCGGAGGAAGGCGTCAGCGGCTGCTCGTCCACGCCGGAGTTCACGTCCAGCACACCTTCCATCAACTGGCGTTTGCGGGCCAGCACTTCCATCATGCGGGATTCGATACTGTCGGCACAGACCAGGTTAACCACCGTCACGTTGCGCACCTGGTACTTGCGCCAGGCCCGGTGGATGCGCTGTTCCAGTTTCGCCGGCGTCCAGGGGAGGTCGCAGTTGACCACGACGTTCGCCTGCTGGAGGTTCAACCCCGTTCCGCCGGAATCCGTGGAGAGGAACAGGCGGCATTCCGGGTCGTTCTTGAACCGGCGGATTTCTTCCGCCCGTTTCTGCTGCGGGACGCTCCCCGTGTGCCAGACGTAGTCCCAGCCACGCTCTTCGCAGAGGGAACGGACCAGGTGGAGCATCCGTTCCCATTCAGAGAAGACAAGGACTTTCACATCCGGCGAGCCGAGCGCGCTTTCCAACGTGTCAGCAAGCTCGGCAAGCTTGGGACACGTCCGGTCCGCACCGTCGAGGATGAATGGCGTGTCGCAAATCATGCGCATCATCGCCAACTCGCGCTGGATGGCGTCAGACTCCTCCTTCGACAAGGGGCGGGTACGGCGCACCGCCAGCAAGCGGGCGACCCGCTGTTCGTGTACGGCATAGAGCCGGCGCTGCGAGTCTGCCATGCCGGAAAAGATCACACGCTCGGTGCGGTTGGGCAGTTCGTCCGTCACGTCGTCGCGCGTCCGGCGCAAAACATACGGAGCGAGGACGCCGCGCAGGGCGGAAAGGTTCTTGCAACCGACCGGACGCCCCGCACCGTCCAGTTCGTAGTAGGCGCGGTTGAACCGGAAAAGCGGCCCCAGCACCTGCGGATTGACGATCGACATCAGCGAGTAGATGTCGTCGAGCCGGTTCTCCACCGGAGTCCCCGTAAGGATGAACACATAGCGGCTCTTCAAATGTTTGACGGCCTGGGCGGTTTTGGATTCCCAGTTCTTGATGCGCTGGGCTTCGTCCAGAATCACGCAGTCGGGGGCGAGCAGACGGTTGACGTCCTCGCCGTCGTTCAAAACCTGTTCGTAGTTGACGAGGGTGAAGAACGGTGCGTGCGTGTAGGCTTCCAGGCGGGTTTCGGGCGGTCCGAACACGGACTGCTGCGGAAGGTCGGTGAACAGGCGGATCTGGTCTTCCCATTCGCCCTTCAATGAGGCGGGCGTGACGACCAGCACGCGGTTGACCTTGCCGATACGGTGCAGGAGGGCCGCGGCCGCGATGGCCTGAACGGTTTTCCCGAGCCCCATCTCGTCGGCCAGGATCGCCCGCTCGACGAAGGCGAGGTGCAACATCCCTTCGCGCTGGTACGGCAGGAGCGGGACTTTCGTCTCCTGCTGCGGGTAGAGGCGGGAACGCACCTTCTGCTCGTACTCGCGACGGAGGCGGATGCGCTCGGCCTCGCGCTCTCGCCGCTCAAGCCATCCTTCGACCTCTTGCGAAATGCGGATGCGCGGATTCTCCGCCTTCGCGAAATCGGCAAGGATCTCCTCGCAGGAAAGTTCCGGAAACGCGACCCCCGTCATGTCGAAGAACGAGCGAAGCGGGGGCGGCAGCTCCTTCAGGTTCCGTTCGATGGCGAGACGCCCGCTCGCCGCGTCCACCACCAAATCGATCCGGGAGGATTCCGCGAAAAACAATTCTCCCAGCGACTCTTTCAGCGCGGACAGAACACGTTCCACGTGCTTGCACGTCCCAAGCCCGTTCACCTGGAAATCCACGCAGGTGCAGGAACACTGGAGCGGCTGGATCTGGCGGATCTCGACGTGGTAGGTCTGCCCGCTCAACGCGGAGGTGACGGCGAAATTGGAAAAGACAGGTTGCGCCGGGGAGAGGTTCCGCACGAACATCTCCTCGCGTTCCGCGCGCAGGCGTCTCCGCCGAATCTCCTCCGCGTCCGTCGTGCGCCAGTCGGTGACGCGGGGGACGGAACCGGACGTTTTCTCCGTTCGCTCTTTCACGTGTCCGCCTTCTTACACCGGGCGACGGCACGACGCTCCGCGCTGCCGCCCGGTTACGAGGTCAGGCCTCTTCCGAGAACTGGTCTTTACCGACGCCGCAGAGCGGGCAGCACCAGTCATCTGGAAGGTCTTCAAACGCCGTGCCGGGTTCAATCCCGTGTTCAGGGTCTCCGACCTCGGGATCGTAAACATGGCCGCAAACGGCGCAGATGTACTTCTTCATCGTGTGGTCTCCTTTTTGGGTGTGGTGTCAGACCAGTGCCGCATCAGCGGGAAACATGGGGGCTCCCCGGTGCGTCCCGTGTCACGACGGCGCTGGTAAAGATAAGTTTACGGCAGAGGATCCAAAGCGAAAACGCCCCGTCGAACCGGCTGATGGTCTTGACGTTCGCGAGCCCCGTGCCTCGTTCGCGGTGCGCGGCCTCGGTGATCATCCGCATATTGTTCTGCAGTGTGACGGTGTCGGAAAACCAGTAACAGTCGTAGGCTTCGGGGGCGTCCGGATTCCCAGTGATCAGCGGGATGACCCCGAACAGATAGTAGCCGTAATTCTCGGCGGCGATGGTCGCGACGGGAACCTTGCCGTCATCGACACGCACGCCGACGAGCGCCCGGCTCGTCTGGATGGAGGCGCACCCGGACGACACCAACATACCGGCCAAAGCCAAGACAGAAAGGCAGTTCGTGTTCGGACGCATCATGTTACCGTCCCCCCCTCTGCGACGTCCGCCTGCGCGACGACTCGGCAGGATTCACCAGCGTGGCGGAAACTTGCGCAGTCTTATACCAGAAAATGCCCAGCGTGTTCCCGATGTACGGGATGGCGGAGAAGTAACAGGTCGATTCGCACAGCGGCTGGATGTTGGTAACCTGGCATTTGCGCTGCTTGACCTCCTGCATCAACACACGCTGGATCTTGTCAAGCGTGACTTCGTCCGAAAACAAGGTCGTCCCCGTGGGATTTAGCGGATCGGCGTTTCCCGTGACGATCGGGATGCAGTTGAACAGGTAGAACCCGTAGTTTGAAATGACGATGTGCTCCTCGCCCCGCCCGTCAGACCCCACGATCTCAAACCCGCGCAAGTCGTTCCGGGAGGTCTTCTCGACCATCACGCACCCCGACAGTAGGAATGCGGCCGATAGTAAAATCAACCGTAAACGCATCCTCACCTCTTTTTCCTACACCTCTTCGCAGAGACGACAACGGCCGCCGTGAAACACAGACACGAGACGTGAAGCAGGACATCGTCCGCCACGCCGTACATGGTGGGTCTTGCTCTTTCCATGTCGTACATTATACCATCACCCCATCCGGACGACAAGGAGAACCTAAGCCGTACTACCTCACAAGCACCATTAAACCTGCAAACAGATAGAGGCCGTCGTCCTTGGCGACGAAGCTGCACTTGCGCTCGCCCGGTGCGCTCCTGAACTTGATCTGATTGATGTTCTCCGGCGTCTCATCCCACGAAATCACCTTGCCGCCGGCAAACCTCTGTCCGCCCAACGCCACGTACACCGTCGCGCCGTCCGCGAACTTGAGCGTCCGGTCGCTGTCCGTGTTTGTGAACGCCGAGACGAGCGGAAGCGCCGCTTCGCGCAGAGAGAGGTCGATTGTCGAGCCGTCCTGCATCGTGCATCCGTGGAAGTAGTTGTGCGCGGACGGCTTGAATGTGCCGTATATGTTGAACGCGGCCGTGCCGTTGTTGGAGTTGCGGTCATACAGCGCCTCGTAGTTGCGCACGTTCAGCGGAGAGTACAGCCAAAGGGCGCAGCCGACCTTGAAATCCACGGTCTCGGCATGGTTCGTCCCGTTGGCCGCAGTACCACCGTCTTGCCCCGTCAGCAGTCTGCCGTCCAAGGTATCGTTCCGCAATTCGATGGTGCCGTTGCTGATCGTCGCATTGCAGAGGAAGAACGCCTTTGCGGCGCTGACATCGACGGTGAGTTTGTGGCCCGCGAGATCGAGCGTCGTCGCCGCGTAGCTCGAGCCGATCATGCCGCAGCTGTGCGGAAACACGAATGACGAATCCGCCGTGAGAGACACCGTCTTGAACTGACCCTGTGCGTTCGTATTGTCCGTGCCCGTGTTCGTGATCTTTCCGCCGTCCAGAACGAACGTATAGGCGTTGAAATCCATTTGCCCGTTGCTGTCGAATGTGCAACCAGCGGAAACGGTGATCGTCTGGGGCGTCGCGCCGAACGGATTGGACGTACCATAGACGCCGGCCTTGAGCGTTCCCGCCGCGAAATCCGTTCCGCCTTTGCAGGTCTGTCCGATGGCCGCGGCGTGCGTGCCGTTCCCCTCCTTGACGAACTTGATGTTGTTGTTGAGGAACGCATTGCTCGTGCCGAAATGCACCGTGCTGTTGGAGAATGAAGATCCACCCGGGACGTTGAAATGGACTTCCGACATGACGCTGTTGTTGGAGTTGAATATCTGGGAATAGGGATACTGCCAGGTACCGTTGCCCGAGACGCCCTGAAGCGTCAGGTTGTGTCCGTTCAAATCGACCACCGCGTCGCCGAGCGGAATGACGCCGTCGGTCGCGCTCCAGTCCGTGTCATGGTCAAGAACCACCATCGGCGCGGCGAAGAGATCGTAGATGCCGTAGCCGGCGGTAAGCGAATTGGTCACCACAGTACCTGCCGAGCCAGCAAACGAGCCGTTCGCATCGACGAAGTGGTAGCCGACTTTGTTGGAGCCCGAGCCAGCATAACGCGACGCTGTGGCATATCCATAGACGCCGTCAACTCCGTTCGTGAAGTTCACCACAACACATTTGTTGTAACTGCTACCCCCACCACTTCCGTCATACACCTGGTACTCCACACGCATCAGCGAGACGGAATCATTTTCATCGTACTCGAACGCCCTGTACATCCCGATGCCCTCACCGTCGTTCGCGCTGATGCTGCTCCCCGCGAAGCTGCATCCAAGGTAGTAGTCCTTGATGTCGTCGAGCGTGAGGACAGGCTCTCCTGCGGGATTCGCAAACACAAGCCGACTTTCATTCAGTTTCATGAACCGCGACGCCTTGAGGCCCGCGACACCGTAGCCTTCCTGAGTCCATGTCGTCGGATACTTGCCGATGTCCGACGAGGTGTGACTCGCCTGGTCAGATTCATAGACCACATTGCCGTTCTCGTCGAGCCACGCGAAGTTGAAGTTGACGTTGTTCGTGGAACGAAGATACTGTCCCTTGCCGTACCTCGCATACACGCCGTCTGCGCGCGACTCCAACTCAATTGTCGCGGACTTGGTGTGCCTGTCGTCATAAACGACAAACCAGCAAATCGCATTTGAAATCGAGGTCTCACCCGAAGGTGTGTACGATTGGAAACCCTTCGCGTAAACCTTTTGCTTGGTTTGGACGCTGCCGCCGCAGAAGTATGCGGAAATCTCATACCCGTCATCTGCCATTTCCTGTAGAGAGATGCCGTCAAGGACCTTCACCCATGTCTGAGTAAGAATCGGCAGCGTGGAGACGACTGGGATGTTGTGCGTCTTTGAAAACATGTTCTCCGCCTTGTTCCACAGCATCTTCGGCTGGGCGGACGCGGGCGGCGTGGCGCAGAGCGTCATCGCGCCGTAGCCCAACGAATCCCCGCATTGTCCATAGAATCCCGGAGCACTGCTACCGGTAACTGTGTTCAGCATCCCGTCGTCCTTTATGAATTGGTAGCCGACCGTTCCGCCGGTCAGGTACACCGAATGCGTCTGCTGTGCATAGACACCACCCTCGCCATTGGTGAACTCAACGACGGCGCACTTCAGGTAGGAGCCCTCCTTGTACTGGAACTCGATGCGGATCGACGTCGCAACGCCCGCACTGTTCGTCGCAATGTTTTTGTTGCAGGCGGACATTGCCCGCCCAATGTATGCCGGCGCCACGCTCGCGCCGCAGAAGTTGGCTGTGATGCTGTAGTCCCGGATGTCCTCTACGGTCAGCGCCGGTTCGCCCGGCGCGTTCGCGAAGAAGAGCGCCGCATCCTTGGGCACAGGCTTGACAAGGCATAGCGCACATGCGCCATAGCCTGCGGTCTCCCACCCGGCCAGAGTACCTGCGTTCGCCTTACCGGAGTTGCTTGAATCGCGGCTGTAGATCACGCCGCCGTTGCCGTCCAGTTCGGCAAACACGAAATCCGCGTGGGTGCCGCTGACATACTGCGCCCCTGCGCCTCGTGCATACACGCCGCCAGCACCGTCGGTCAACTCCACGGACACGGACTTTGTGTAACCACCGTCCACGAACACGAACACGCCGACAATCTTGACGACTGCGTCCGTCTCGGGATCGCGGCAGAGCAGCACATCCTTTACATGTATCTGGCGTCTGGCCATGGACGTGCCGCACTGGTACGCGCCGAGGGTGTAACCCTTCGCCAGGCGCTCGGCAACATCCGAAAGCGTAAGCCCAGAAAACGCGAGTTTCGGCGTGGTCGTGAGTACGGACGTGCTGTCGTTGGCCGACGAACCCATGCGGAACATGTACGAGTGGTACGGCATCTGCAACTGCGCCGCAGACGACGGCGAAGATACCGTCGCAATCGTCAGAATCGCGACAAGAACAGATCTTAAACATATCGTCATTTTGTTCCCACCTTTCTCACAAAACGTTCAAAAATCATAGCCCATCTCCCCTCATTCGTCAAGAAAAACAACATAGCGAAAAGTAAAAAAGGTCCATGACCTCGGACGATCCCGCGTGACGTGATTCGCCACAGGAAGGGAGAATGCCACCGTCACCCGTTTGTGGGGCGGGGCGGCGTCCCAACTGCCGCCAACTGTTTGGCACTCCGGAGTTTTTAGTGGAACGGGAATCATCGGTGTTCAGAAATTTTCATTGTCCACCCATACCAATGAAGGCAAACAAACGGATTTGCTCACGCCTACCGGCGTTCGCGAGGAGGAAGTGAGCCGCGTTAACGGCGAACAAATCCGTGTGCTAGAAGGAACTCGGGATTGTCGATTACTGAACAATGAGGACCGAAGACTACGAACATTCCCACCGTTTTCTCTGTGAAACCTTATTTTTCCAGCAAACGAAAATTCCGCCAGCGAAAAGGAAGAAAAGGACGAGGAGGGGAATGTCGCCGAAACGGGTGTAGAACGTCGTGCCTCCGTCCGTCTCGATTTCACCGACGAGGAATCCGTGGAAATCAGCCACCTTGCCGTCGGATTCCAGCCGCTTCACGCGGCCTTTCCGGTCTACGATGCAGGAGACGCCGGAGTTGGCGGAACGGATCAACGGAATACCGTTTTCGACAGCGCGGAAGACCGACTGCTGCTGGTGCTGCAGGGGTTCGCAGGAACCGTTGAACCAGGCATCGTTCGTCAAGAGCGCCAGCACGCCCGCACCTGCGCGCGCGGCGGCACGGCTCAACGCGGGGATGGTGTCTTCGAAGCAAATCAGCGCTCCGATCTTCACCGGCTTCCCGTCCGGTCCCGCGATCGTCATCACGGCGGCATCGCGTCCCGGCGTGCAGCTGATGCCGGTCGGGGCGAGTTTCTGCAACGCCTTGATCCACTTGTCGCCGGGGATGTATTCGCCGAAGGGCACGAGGTGCTGTTTCCGATACGTCGCCGAGAGACCGGCGAACGGTGCCACGAGGAACGCGGCGTTGTAATACCTTCGCGTCCCGCCGGATTCCGTCACCACCTCCGTACCGCCGCTCAGTACGGGGCAGTTGGCGGCATTCGCGCCGTCGGAGAGGAACCGCATCACACCGGCATCCTCCGGCAACAACCCCCAGCTCGCGGATTCCGGCCACACGACAAGTCCGGGGTGGACGGCGCCCGCCATGCGCGTCTGTCCGAGCAGGCGTTCCGTCTGGAGCCGCAGCGTGTCGTTGTCGGCCGTGAAGATACAGGGCGTATTCGGCTGAATAACGGCAATGCGCATCTTCGCCGTCTCCCCTCCCGCGCCGGAACGGACCCGTGACGCACCCGCGCACCAGATCGCGACGGCGGCGAGAAACGGAACCGCGCTTTCCAGCATCCGGGCGAACTTGCGCGGCCCCAGCCTGCCGAGCGTGCAGTCGTACGTGCCGATGCGGCGCATCAGTTGTTCGGCAATCCGCTGCAGGATGCCTGCAACCGAACCGTTCACCAGCATTACCATGCCTGAGACGCCGTACACGCCGAGCCACGCCGACACTTGCAAGGCGGGAAGGTTGTCCACCTGGCTGACGCCGAGAAAGTTCCACGCGAACCCGGAGAAAAGCCAGCCGCGCAGGAACTCGCACCCCATCCACAGGACGGGGTCAACCATCAGCACCGCCGCAAGCCGCAGCGCACTTGCGTGTGCGACGCACCGTTCCGCAATCCACCGCCAGAATACAGAGGAAAGGAACGCGAATGCCGCCCAGAACAGCGCACACCACAGGGAGAGGCCGGTCTGTCCCAGAAGGACGAGCGGCCAAGGGCCGTTGTTTTTTATGATTGCGGGAAACCAAGAGAGCGTCGCCATCCAGAAGAGGAACCCGCTCGCAAACGCCCATTTCGCCGCCTGTCCCGGAGTCGACAAGCGGATCAGCACCAGCAGCGGGGCAAGCGCGGTCCAGGCGTTCACCGACTGGTCGAACGGCGGGAACGCCGCGAAAAGTCCGGCGGCGGAGGCAACGCCGGCAAGCGCACGGAAAGCAAACGCGATTCGGTCTCTCCTCATCACCGGCTCCTCATTCCACCACGTTCACACGCGTACCGAGAGGCAGCAGCAGTTCCAACTGTTCGATGTCCGAATTGCTGAAGCGGACGCGCCCGTCCTTGCAATTCTGTCCGAGTGAGGCATTCACCCAGGTGCCGTGCAGTCCGAACCCTTTGACAACCGGCGTATCGCGTGTCGGGGAGAGCCCGAGCCAGACCGTTCCGAGAATGTTCCCCTGCATATTGTAGGGGATGGTTCGTTGGCCGGGACGGCTGTACGACGGGTGTTTCTTCCGCGAGGACAGCGCGTAGGTACCGACAGGGACGTCCTGCGACGGTCCGATTCCGACGGGGTACCGTTTGAAAAACTCCCCGTTGAGCGTCAAGACCGCAGTACACGCCTTTTTGTAGACGGTGAGGCAGAAGTTCGGCTTGTTCAGCACCCACAGTTCCTTCCCGATGCGGAGGGTGCCGGGGTTGTCGATCTTGTTCGCCTTCAGCACGAACTCCTGCGTCGTGTTGTACTGCCGCGAAATCTTCCCGATCAGATCGCCCGCCTGGATCTTGTGGACGGTCTTCCCCGGCATGGGGCGGTCCCCGAACAGAAGCGCCTCGTTGAGCTTGGCGAGTTTCCGCTCAAGGAACTCCTGTATGGATTTCCCTTCAGGCGACTTGTGCAAGACGAGAAGCATCGAACGCGCGGCGAGAAAGTCGTTCTGCTGTTCGGCCGATGTGATCTCGGCGAGTTTCTTCTGCACGGCGTCGGGCATCTTCTTCGCGGTGTCGTCCGTCGGCGTCGGAAGCGGATCCGGCCTGACAAGCGGAGCGGTCGGCGGTTTTGAAGGCTCGACGGGGGCGGACACGGGACGCGCAGGTTCAGGCGTTTTCCGTTCGTTCCCGAACCCGAAAAACGGGGCGCGCTCCCCCCGCTTCGTCGGTTGCACCGGAGAGACGGGCGGTTGTTCGACGATACCGGTCGAAGCGATTTTCGGGGGCGAGGGTTCGTTGGAACAACTCCGGAAAATCAAGATCAACACAACAGCCGCCGGAATCAACGCAAACAGCCAAACCATTTTACGGAAAGGAAAGCCTTCCCCGTCATCGAATTCAATACCGAATTTCCCGCGTTGCATGGCCGGCTACCCCCTTCCGATGGTGCGCAACATCTCGCGGACCGCGTCGCGTAATCCGCAGAAGACGGCGCGGCAGATGATGCTGTGGCCGATGTTCAATGTGTCGAGTCCGGGAATGGCGAGGATCGGCGCGAGGTTGGCGTAGTCCAGCCCGTGTCCCGCGTTGACCTTAAGTCCCAGGTCGCGTGCGCGAACGGCCGCGTTGGCGAGGCGCTCCAGTTCCGCCTTGCGTCCCTCGGCGTCGGCATTCGCATACGTGCCCGTATGCAGTTCGATATACTCGGCGCCGATGGCGGCAGAGGCCTCGACCTGGTTAAGGTCGGGATCGATGAACATGCTGACGACAACGCCCTTCGCCTGGAGCGCACGGACGGTCGCCGCCAGGTGGCCGCGTTGGGCGTCCACGTCCAGCCCGCCTTCCGTCGTCAGCTCCTGCCGGCGTTCGGGCACCATGCACACCTCGTCCGGCACGACCTCCAGCGCGACGGCCAGCACGTCCGGATTGTCCGCCATTTCAAGGTTCAGGCGCGTCCGGATGCTCTTGCGCAGCGCGCGCACGTCGCGTTCCTGAATGTGGCGGCGGTCTTCACGCAGATGCACGGTAATTCCGTCCGCCCCCGCCTCCTCCGCATACGCGGCCGCCTGCACGATGTCCGGGTAGACGGTGCCGCGCGCCTGGCGAAGCGAGGCTGCATGGTCAATGTTCACTCCAAGTTTAATCATGATCCGAAACTCCTTTTTGTTGCGCGCGTTTCGCTTTCCGAACCAGCTTCACCAGTCCTTCGTATCCCTTCCTGCACGGCTGCAAGGTATAGGTGAAGGAAACCGGTTCCGCCTTCAACAGGTACTTGGCCATCGGGCGCGGCCCGCAGCTCGCGCCGCCCAGCCCCATCTGCTTCACGTCGAGGCTGAGACAGACTTCCGGACGCGGTGCGACGGGCGCATAGACGCGCTCCTGCCCCCGCCTGTGGCGCTGGAACTCAAGATCCTCGCTGGTGAAATGTTCCGCCGTCATGAACAACGGCGTACCGAACGTGAACAGCACGCCGTCCCCGCTCTCGTCGAAAAAGGCCGTCCAGCGGACATCGCTCCGGCAACCGTTCTCCTGCGGCCGGACGTACGGCACGTACTGTCCCGTAACCGTCCCTTCATAATAGCCGATTTCGCTCCCCGTGCAGCGGTCGATGTAGTTTTCCATCGGGCCGCGCCCGTAGTAGGCGAGGTTTTCCAGCCGGCTGTCGAGCATCATGCGGACGCCGAGTCTCGGAAGATCCGGCATCTTCCCCAACGGCACGATCCGGTTCCCGGCTTCGACCGTGCCGTCGGCGGAGACGCGGTAGACCGCCTCGTGGACGAACCGCGCACGTTTCGCGCCGTCAACGTTCACCGTCACCGAAAGGGTCGCGGACGTCCCGTCTTTCGCCAAAGCCGCGCGTACCGGCTGCGGGTGGTAACGCAACTGCGTAAGCCCTCTGTCAAAAAACGCCTCACGCATCCATTTGTCGTTATCCGTGAAAGCCCGGAATACGTTCACGCGGGGGCCGCGGACAATTCCCTCCGCGTCGGCGATCACCGGCTTGACGCCGTAGACGAGGCGGGAGATCGTACCGGTCTTGCGGTTGACGGCGAAGAGGAAATCCTTGCCCTTGACGGCGATCTCGCCCGACGCGGGATCGTCCGCGAGCGTAACCTTGCGCTTGAAGAACGAAAGTCCCTCCGTCTCGGGTTCGGGTGTTTCCGCCGCCCCGGTTTTTCCGTAAGGAAGCTGGTCGGCTGCAATCTCATAACCGCTTTCTGCCCACTCCGTCGCTTCCAGCAGATGAAAGCTGACGCGGTAGAAACACTCCGAGTCCGGCGGCGGCTCGACATCCGGCTTGGCGAGACGGATTTTCCGGCGCTGGAGCGGCGGACAGGCGAGGCGTCCGAACGACCCGGACGCGACGACTCGGCCGTCCTGCTGCAGCGCCCAACGCGCCTCGAACAGCCCGGCATCGATGAACGCGTTGCGGTTCCACAATTCCGCCTCGCCGCCGGCGGCGTCGGGCGAAGAAACGGCGAGGCTGCGGTAGACATGGCGCACCTCGGCAAGTTTCGGCGTCGGCTTGCGGTCAGGACCGACCACGCCGTTACAGACAAACGGGCCGTCGTTGGGCTGTTCGTCGAAATCGCCCCCGTAGGCGTAATAACGTTCACGGGTGCCGTCTGGCGCGAGGCGGTCTGTCTCGAGCCAGAGCGCCTGGTCAACCCAGTCCCAGATGCACCCACCCATCAGCGAAGGGCTGGCCCAAATCGCGTCCCAGTATTCCTGGAAATTGCCGAGCGCGTTGCCCATCGCGTGGGCGTACTCGCACATGATGTACGGTTTGGCAGTGTTCTCGCCCCGCTTCTGGACGAATTCGACAGACGGATACATGCTGCTGTCCATATCCATGTCCCCGCTCTGGCGTTCGTAGTGGATGGGGCGCGTGGCATCGACCGCGCGGACGGCGTCACGCGCGGCGATGAAATTCCCGCCCGCCCCCGCCTCGTTACCGAGCGACCAGATGACGATGGAAGGGTGGTTCTTGAAGGTCTCCACGTTACGGACATTCCGTTCGACGTGCGCCAACCTCCACGCCGGGACGCGCGCGAGCGTTTCCTCCCCGTATCCCATCCCGTGGCTCTCGACGTTCGCCTCGGCGATCACGTAGACGCCGTAGCGGTCGCAAAGTTCATACCAGTACGCATGGTCGGGATAATGGCAGGTACGGACCGCGTTGATGTTGTTCCGCTTGAACAAGAGGATGTCGTGCAGCATATCCTGCCGCGTGAGCGTATGCCCGTTGGACGGTTCGGTCTCGTGGCGGTTCACCCCCTTGAGCTTCACGGGGCGGCCATTCACAAGGAAGGTACCGTCACGGATCTCGACCTTGCGGAACCCGACCTTGCAGCTGCGGATGTCCGGTGCGCCGGCTGCGGCGTCAAGACGAAGGACAAGCGTGTAAAGGAAGGGCGATTCCGCCGACCAGAGGCTCGGCTCGACGACGGAGACGGTCGTCTCGGCGACACCGTCGGAACCGTCCGCCGGCAATTCGATCTCGATGGCGGAAAACGAGGCGACCTGCTTCTCGCCATCGAACAGTTCGCCGGAAACCGCAGCCTTCCCCGCGGACGCGCCGACCGCCCGACGCGCCTTCACGCGCACCCGTAGCGACCACGCGACCGCTTTCTGCGAATCGCCCTCCGGCTCTGTGTCAATCTGGAAATCGCGCAGTTCGCACGGGGGCGGCGCGAACAACTCCACGTCACGGAAGATGCCGCTGAGCCGGAACATGTCCTGGTCTTCGAGATAGGAACCGTCAGACCAGCGGTAGACCTCGACCGCCATCACGTTCTCGCCGTCGCGTTTAAGGAAGGGCGTGAGGTTGAATTCGGCGGGCAACCGGCTGTCCTCGCTGTACCCGACGAACGCCCCGTTCACCCAGAGGTAGAACGCGGATTCAACCCCGTTGAAACGGACGTAGACGGGCCGTCCGTCCCATGCGCGGGGCACGGCGAAGCGCGTGCGGTAGGAACTGACCGGGTTGTATTCCGTGCCGATGAACGGCGGGTTGCGCACGTGTGGATAGCGCTTGTTCGTGTAGATCGGAACGCCGTATCCGCGCATCTCGACACAGGAAGGCACATCGATCTCGTACCAGGCGCGATCGTCGAAATCCGTCCGTTCGAACCCGGCAGGACGGTCAGCGGGGCTGGCTTTCCACATAAACCGCCAATTCCCGTTCAGGCTCTTGCGGAAAGAGGGGACGGCTCCGTCCGGGGCTTTCGCAGAATGGACATCACCCGGCGCGAGCGGAAACCCCGCCGCGCGCGCGGGTTCCCGGTTGAGCGCGTTGACCTGCGGGTCTTCCCATTCATTCCCCTTGAACCCGGCCGCGACGGCGGCGAGACAGGCGAACAAGGAAAACGCCCCGCTAAACATAACCTTCTGCAACATCATGGACACTTGACTTTCCCTTACACGTGAAAACGGCGGGGGAAGTATACCCCTTCACGCCCGATTGTGAAAGGAAAGAGTTTGTATTTTATACTTGGAACTCCTTTGTTTTCGACTACAATGAAACAGTTGTTCAGGTATGGTCACCAGAGGTGTGATTGCAGAAAACGAGGAGAAATGAAGATGAGGACGGACAGACGGGGATTTTTGAAGGCGATGCTGACGGCGGGCACCGCGCCGATGATTGTGCCGGCAAGTGTGTTTGGCGCGACGGCGCCCAGCAACAAGGTGCAGATCGCCCTCATCGGATGCGGGCGCATCGGCACCACGATGGACATCAGCGGCCTCGCCCAGAACGAGGACATCGCCATGCTCACCTCGGTGTGCGATGTCGATTCCGCGCGCCTCGCCAGCATGAAAGCCACCGCAGAATATTTCTACCGCCACAAGATGGATCACCTCAAGTTCGAGATGGACTACCGAAAGGTGCTGGACGACCCCGGCGTCGACGGCGTGATGATCTGCACGCCCGACCACTGGCATGCCCGCATGGCTGTAGAGGCGTGCCTCAAGGGCAAGGACATCTACGTGCAGAAACCCATCGCCTTCTCCATCGACGAGAGCCTGGCCATCGTGGAGGCCGTGCGCCGCACGAAGCGTGTGTTCTATACCGGCACGCAGCAGCGCAACGATCGCTTCTGCGGCAACGGCTTCCGCCTTGCGGCGGAGTGCGTCAAGAGCGGACGCATCGGCAAGCTTGTGCGGATCGAGACGGGGATCATCGACAACAGTCCCGCAAGGGAATGGAACGTGCCGTCATTGGAAGAGACCCCCGACCGGCGCGATTTCGACTTCGACCTTTGGCTCGGTCCGGCGCGCGACGACGTGCGCTATTCCCAGCTGCGCACGCACTGGCGCAGCGCGGCGGCGAAACCGGGCGGCGGACGCAACATCTCGAACGGGCCAGCGTTCGTACCGGGGCAGAACGTGGGCTGGCTCCAGATCCAGGACTACTGCACCGGCAATGTTTCGGGATGGGGTGCACACATGATCGACTCGGCGCAATGGCCGATGGACGAGGCGGGACCGGTTTCCGTGAAAGCCGAAATCGTCAACTTCATGCACGGCCGCCTGTTCAACGTACACGACCACTGCCTCGTCACCTACAAGTACGCGAACGGCGTGGAAATGCAGCTCGGAACCCCGCGCGCCTCGCATTTCAAGGTGGGCGTGAAGTTCATCGGCGACAAGGGCGACTGGGTCTTCGCCTACCGATCCGTCACCTCTATCCCTGAGAAGGAGCGCATCGACACCGCGTATAAGCCGAAAGCAGAGATTTGGCGCAGGTGCGAGGCGAACAGGAAAGGGATCATCGAAGCCGAACCCGAAGTACAGGTGGTGCGAAACACGTTGCGGACACACCACCGTATCTGGTTCCTTTGTATGCGCGACCGCAAGGAGACGAACATCCCCGTGGAGACGGCGTGTTCCTCCACCATCTCCTGTATGCTCGGCTATCACGCGCTAAACAACCCGGGCCGCACAATCGAATGGGACCCCGTGAACCGCAAGTTTAAGGATCCCGCCGACGAGAAGAACTTGCGCAACTGTTTCATGCGTCCGCAGTTCTCCGCCATCGAGGCGCTCAAGGAAATCAGGAAGAGAGGTTGACCATGAAGAAGATCATCTTAACGGTGGTTGGGATGTGCGCCGCGTCGCTGCTCGCCGCGCCGCAACAGCAGAATTTCGCAACGGATGTCGAAATGTTTCTCGCCGCGCACGAGGTGTCGGGCGTGAAGTCATTCCAGGGGCTTTTGAAACTCATGGGCGAACCGTGCGGCGCGGCGGCGGACATCGATGCCACGGTGCTGCCGAAACACAAGGCGAAGAAGGTGTGCCTGTGGGGGATCAAGCTGTTGTCCGTGTACAAGTCGTGGGGACTGGACGTCGCGGAGTTCGACCCGGAGGCCGCCGCGCAGGGCGACTTGCCGGACGTGGTGATCATAGCCGGCGACAGCGGTCCCGACTACGCGAAGGGACTTGTCGATGCGATGTTCCGCGCGGCGGCGGAGGGCGTCCACGTGGTCTCGCTCTGCCCCACCGACCGATGGAGCGCCGCCATCGCGAAGCGTCTCGGCTTCACCTACGGCGGCGTGCTCACGATCGGCCCCGCCGAGAAGGGCGGCGCACTCATCCCCAACTGTCCGAAGCTGTTCGACGGTTTCCCCTCGAAGACGCGCCTCAACGCCGAGTTCGGTGCGATCGCAAAGACGCAACACGGGATGTACCTCACGTACGACAAGTGCCTGATGTGCGTGGCGGACGCCGGGAAGGGACGCATCGCAAGCGCCATCGCGCAGTATCCCGTAGGACGCGGCGCCGTGACGCTCGTGGGACCCGACCTTGTGCGCGAACCGGATGACCCCGCCTGCAAGCGACTGCTGCTGAATCTGATCGACTTCCTGCCGCCCGCCCCGAAAGCGCTCAAGCTGCCGTTCATCTACCATCCCGTTCCGCCGGAGGGCAAGCCGTACTTCGAGCTGCGCGTACCGGGATCGCGAAACGAGTACGTCACGGCGGCGCGTCCGCCCGACCACCTCTGGCATCCCGCGCTCTTCTTCGCGTGGAAGCAGATCAACGGACGCAGTTTCTGGGAGCCTCGCGCGAATGGCGGCGTGAACAAGGTGGTCTCGCACCGCGAGACGTCCACGGCGGACGGCGCGGTGTTCGAGAGCGAGCTTGCCTACGAGCTGGAGGGGCGCACGCTGCTGCGCGAACGGCGCACGGTGAAAGCGACGGTGAAGCCGGACGGCGGCTATTCGCTCGACTGGACCGGACGCTTCGAGGCGCTGGACAACCTTTCGTTCACCGTGGCCCCGCCGAAGTGGAACAAGGAGAAGGGCACCGCCAACGGAGGCGGATACGCCGGGCTTTCGATGCGCCTTGCGAGTAACGCCGACTTCGAATTCTCCTGCACGAACACGCTCGGCAACGCGAATACCCGGTGCATGGGCGACCTCTCGCCGCGCATCGACGTCTATGCGAAGTCGAAGCGCACGGGCGAAACGACGCACGTCTCGTTCATCGCCGACCGTCCCACGCACAACTACACGCTCTTCCAGCCGGAGCGTAACGACAATGCGGGTTTCTACTTCGTCTGTTTTGCCGAGGCGTTCAACAGCGACCTCAAGATGAAAAAGGGTGAAAGACGTGACTTCCATTACGTGATTGACGTAAGCCCGCCGCCCGCGCCTTGCACGGGAATGTAAATGAGGATAAGATGTCAGAGCAACTTTTCAAGTCCCGAACGTCAAGCCACGGGTGGACGTTCGTATTTTAACGAAGAGGCGCAGAGACGCAGAGGATAGGGGGCGCGGTTGACGGGCAATGGGGGACGTTGTCCCTCCGCGTCTCAATCAAAAACTTGCGTGGTATCCGTTTCCACAAAAAACTGGAAGGCTAAATAGGTTTTACCTATCGCCTGTGATAGAAACTATATATTTCCTTTCGCGGTGGTTCTTCCCCTAGAATAGAACGAAATGTTTACACCACCAGATACACCTGAGAAACTTGCAGCCGCACTCGATGCGAGGTTTTTCGCCCCATTGCGCCGTCCGCGCACACGGCGCGTGGGCGTCGAGCTGGAATTTCCTGTCTGGAACCGCACACCCGGCTCGGCGGTCGATTTTCCCGCCGTCCACGCGGCGACGGAAGCGTTCCTCCGGCGGTTCGACTTTCCTGACACAGCTCTTGACGACACGGGGGCGCTTTACCGGGCAAGGGATCCGAATACGGGTGACGAACTCTCTTTCGACTGTTCGTTCAACACGTTGGAGCTTTCCTTTGGCCCCGACGAAGACCTGACAGCCGTATACCGCCGGTTCCTCGACTACTACCCTGCGTTGCGGGAGACATTCGGGCAACACGGGCACGCCCTGACCGGAATGGGGATCAACCCGCGTTGGCGCGAGAACCGTCCGGAACCAATCGGTAACGGACGATATCGAATGTTGTTCCACCACCTGAAGTCATACGCCAAACTGGGTGGCTGATTGACGGGCCTTTCATTTCTCGACAATCTTTCTACGTCCCGTAACATAAAAGTCTTTGATTGGTTTAGGTCTTGTGGTCACGGCCTGCTCAACCAACCTGTAGAACAATTTTCCCCGATGCATGG
>JAGCVN010000100.1 GCA_017962315.1 Kiritimatiellia bacterium | reverse complement strand
CCATGCATCGGGGAAAATTGTTCTACAGGTTGGTTGAGCAGGCCGTGACCACAAGACCTAAACCAATCAAAGACTTTTATGTTACGGGACGTAGAAAGATTGTCGAGAAATGAAAGGCCCGTCAATCAGCCACCCAGTTTGTCTTTTGATACGCCAGTGTATGGCAATCGCATTTTGAGCAGTGCATTGGCAGAGGATGAATATCTTGTTTTCCGTACAAGAGTCGTTCGGGATAAGGACGGGAAGATTGTCTCTGCAAATTATGGGAAAATCTATGGCGAAATTGCGGCGTTCCGTAATTTTGGATATAGGAGGTGCTTTTTTAATCCAATCCCAAACGATACGGGATTAGAAGAGATGGAGGCTTATAAAATCTACAAGAGTCGTCAAAGCTCAACTAAGCGGTAGAGACTGCTGGGAAATAATGCTATGGCAAGGTTTTGCATAACGCTCATACTGGCTACATGTGTCTGCTTTGCGAATGCAGAGACGGTCAAAGTCATTTGTCATGTTTTTAGCGAGGACGGCAATCCCGTCACCAACGCAGTAGTTAAGGCTACAACCGAACGAGACAGATTGAATATATCATGGACAAAGCCTATCAAAATGAAGACTTGGACGGTATCGTCTGGGAAAGATGGACGGGCGGTTTTGAATTTTACATGTCACTCTGGCTATTTTGAAGTGGAGGTGAGCGCGGACGGATTCTATCCTGAACGACTTAGAGACCAACACTTCGCGGTCAAGCTGAATTCTAGCAATACGGGCCATATCTTTGAGGAACGCGAAAAGGAGCTGTCTATAACTCTTCGGCGAATCATAAACCCGGTAGATATGGTGGTTCATCGTTTTCCGCACAAGAATTTTCCTCGCCGATCAGGGGAATTCGGATTTGATTTGGAGAAAGGTGATTGGACGGCACCATTTGGCGCAGGGAAAGTCGCTGACATAACCTTGACCTACAACTTGATTTTTACAAATGAAATGTCGCGTTGTTCTGGTTCGCTCTCTTTTAACGACAGTGGCGGAGCCTACAAATTGAAAAAGCAGAAAAGTGCCTCTTTTGTGTCTGTCTACGAAGCAGATTCCAACGCCGCCTATAGAACAGAATTCCCTTTTAGTTCATACTGCAGCTACAAAGATAGCAGGAATTATGGTGCTGTCCTCGTTGCAGAGGATGACGAGTATCTTGTTTTCCGGACGAGGGTTGTCAAAGACGAGAAAGGCAACATTGTCTCTGCGAAATACGGCAAGATTTATGGCGCAATCAGAACGGTTGGATTCTTTGGGGCAACAGCAATCTATTTCAACCCCACCCCCAACGACACAAACCTAGAGCCAAAGAGATGAAGGGGAGGCATGGAATCACAAAATGTTGGTTTATCCATCCAGTATGTCCAAATCGTTGGCTTCATTCCGACATGAAAGACGTTTCCTATTTCTTCAACTTTATGATGTACTACAAAATCAAAGAGAAAGGTGGCCTGTGATGATAAACATAATTCGAGTTCTTATAATGGTAGTGTTGTCACTGCCAATGTTAAGTGTTCTTGCGGTCCCGCCAAAGCGAACTGACAAGGGATATATTGACGCCATTTCCAAGGGGGCGGACACATTGATTGTGCTGTCCATTGTTGATGATGGCGGTGTACCTGTCGATGGCGCGGAGATAAAAGCGATTTTCTCATTTCGCGGCGGGTTCCGGCACGTACAATGCGAAACAGGAGCAGACGGGAATGCGTCTATTCACGGCAAGACGACTGGCGACGAGATAGTTTTTACGATAAGTAAGCATGGTTATTATGATTCACGGATAAAGACAAGTTATTTGCGTTTCGGCGAGAATCGTCCCGTTGAGGATGGTAAATGGCAACCTTGGGGAGAGTCAAGAAAAGTCATTCTGAAAAAGGTAAAGAATCCTGTGGCGTTAAGACAATCGGATTTAAGCTTGATGGTTCCAGATACCAATGCCTGGTTTGAGGTCGACTTGGAATGCGGTGATTGGGTCAAGCCACATGGGAAAGGAGCAGTCGCAGATTGTGAGGTGCGTGTGACATGGGACGGGGGTTCGCCTTATCGTTGTAAATTCTGCAAGACCGATATCCGCTTCACAGAGCCATTTTCAGGGGCATACGATGTCGAGAATGTAGAGGAGAGTGATATGCCGTTCCCATATGAAGCGCAAACCAATGCCGTGTATCGCCAAATCTTTGAATACTATAATCGTAAGGACGGCCAGAAGCTTCGTGAATCGCTTCGCCCTAATTTTTCTCGAGTTGCAAGAGTGCGGTGTGTTGTTTCGGAGAACGGTGAATTGCTCAAGGCAAATTATTGTGGATTGCGTTGCATTGAAGCATCTCCAGGCGATGGGAAAGCGATCCTTGGTCTAACAAGTGTCTTCAACCCAACCCCCAACGACACGAACGAACCTTGAGCCTAAGCGATGAAAGGGAAATAAAGCCATGTCAAAGAACAAGACACTTTCAGTGGCGAAGAGCGCGAAGAACGACGAGTTCTACACGCAGTGCACTGAGAATTACACCAATTATCCCGGGCCAGCACAATATATTCCGAGCTACTACCATACAATAACGGTAACACGAGGTCAGGATGAAAGGTCGCTTAAAAGACCGCGTGGGCGTAGACGCCGCTGGGAACGGGCAGAGTACCGGGGGTCCCGGTCAACAACATTTCACCGGCTTCTGTCTTCGCGCCGGAGATCCCCTGACTCAGCACGTTACGGAGGACGACCGGCGTGTACCCCGGCGTGTGCGCGGAAAGTAAAACGAACAACGGCGTGTCACTCAACAGCTCGCGGCATAGGCGGATCGTCTCTGGAAGGTCCTTCTCGATCTTGTACATCTCGTTGTTCTGGCCACGCCCGAACGTCGGCGGGTCGAGAATCACGGCATCGTACTTCCGCCCGCGACGGATTTCGCGGCAGAGAAATTTGTGCGCGTCGTCGGCAATCCAACGGATCGGGTGGGTGTCAAGTCCGTTCAGCGCCGCATTCTCCCGTGCCCACTGCACCATACCCTTGGAGGCATCGAGATGACAGACTTCCGCTCCGCCGAGTGCGGCGGCGAGGGTTGAGCCGCCGGAATAGGCGAAAAGGTTCAGGACGCGGGGACGCTCACCTCCGTCGGCGACAGTTTCGGAGACACGCGCACGGATCCATTCCCAACGTGCGCGCTGTTCCGGGAAAATGCCGAGATGTCCGAAATCCGTTCCCGAAAGTCCGAACCGGATGCCAGCCGTCGTAATCTCCCAGCGGGCGGGGAGCGCATTCCGGTTGTGCCACCGGTTCCCCTCTTCGCGGTCGAACGACGCATTTGCGCGCCGCCAGTCGGCTGGCTGTAATGAAGGCCGCCAAACGGCTTGAGAACAAGGGCGCGAAAGCACGACGCGACCGAAACGTTCCAGCTTGCGTCCATCGCCGCTGTCCAGCAATTCGTAATCGTCCTGCATGATGACCTTCCGTTTCAAAGTTCAACGGCCGAGCAGCCGAAATGTTTGACCAACACCGTGTCGAGCAGTTCACTCTGCTGCCGGATTCGTTCGGGGACTTCCTGCACGCCGGTTGCCTCGGGCGATTCGCCGTCATCCATCATGGCTTGGACGATACGGGCTGCGGTCAGGCATTCACCGGATTTCACCAGCACATACTCCTCGCGGTCGTCGTCCGTCTCGACCTCCACCCTCCGCATGAGATTTCCCGCGACAAGACGGTTGACGATTTCCTTTGCGAAGGGGCGCGGCATCTTTGTGGCGGCGGCGAACGCATCGAGGTCGAGCATGCCGCCTTCCCCGTTCCTGTGGCGCTTGGCCGCCTCGGAACAAAGGGCCAGCGCCATCAACACCCGTGCGCGGAAACTGGCATTCCGTGCGTGGCTCGCCACCACGAAGGAATCGCGGTTCTGGATGGCGAAGGTCAGTTCTGCGCCGAAGAGAATGATTTCCCAGCTGGTGTAGATCCAGGCGAGGAGGATCGGCAGCATCGCGAAACTCCCGTACAGCGTACTGTACTTGCCGATTCCCACCTGGAGCATCACGCAAAGTTTCAACCAGCCACCGAATGCGACTGCCGTGACAACACCGCCAATCAACGCGGACTTCGCCTTCACCTTGGTGTTCGGCATAAAACCGAGGAGGAACGCGAACGCGACGGAACCGAGAAAGACGGTCGTCGTAGCTTTAAAAAGCCCGCTCTCCAACAGAGCGCCGATCGTACCGGAAAACCCTTTCCCTACGACGCGCTCCATGATCCGCGTAACCATCGAGGCAACCGGGACGGTTGAGGCGGCGAGCACCAGAAACGGAAGAATGGTGATGGTGAACAGGTAGTCGCACATCTTCCGTTGGAACGGACGGGGCTTGTCTACGCACCAGACCGCGTTGAAACTCTCCTCCACCTTGCCCAGTGTGCCGACCACCGTCCAAAGCAACAGCACGGCGCCGATTCCCCCGATCGTCCCGAATCCGATGTTGTCGATCTGGTTCAGCAGCTTGTTCACTACGGTGCGTAGTTCACCCGCGAACGCCTCTGTTGCATCCGCCTGCCCCTTGGCGACGTCCGCTACCTCCTCCGCCGTAGCGGCGGGATCGGTGGTTTTGGCGGTGGCGGCCTTCGCTTGCGTCTCCATCTGCACGAGCCAGCCGTCCAGTTGCTGGTTGATCTGGCGTTTCGCCATCTCCGCTGCGCCGAAAGCCCTCGCCATCGCGAGCGTCAGTGCCAGCACCGGGACAAGCGCCATCAGCGAGAAGAACGTCAACGAAGCGGAACGCAGAGCGCAACAGTCTGCACGAAACCTGGAGACGGAAAGAATACCCAGACGCAACGCCTTGATACCGGTCTGCTTCAATAATCCCTGCCCGTCCAAAGAAACGTGCCAGATACCGGTCTTCAAAAATTGCATTGCCCGCTGCACGAAACCTTTCCCCGTTTCCACTCTGTTCATTTTCCCCTTCCTTTCGTTTCCGCTTCCCCGGAAGAAAGCGGATGTATCGAAACCGCACGCGGATCCGCGGGGCAGGCGTTTACGCACGCCCCGCAACCGATGCACCGCCCGGCATCCACTCGGACTGACGCCTGTATCTCCGATGCGTCCCATTGTAATGCCATCGCCCCGTAAGGACAAGAGCGGACGCAAACGCCGCATTCCATTCCGTTCGCAGCAAGGCAACCTTCCGGATCGACCTGGGCAAGCCCGATCAGGAATCCGCGCTTCTGTTCCGTCGTGAAACGCGGGATTGCCCCCGTCGGACAGACCGCGCCGCAAGCCGAGCAGGAAGGTTCGCAGGCGTTCTCCCCGAAATTGATTTCCGGCGCCAGTATCCGCGCAAACCCGTTCCCCGTCCCGCCGTGACGGAGGATTCCGGCGGGACAGGCGCGGATACACGCCCCGCAACGTGCGCAGAGACGCAGGAACGCCGCCTCGTCATGGACGCCCGGAGGCCGTAACGCGGGATCGTCCGAAGGACGCACGGGTAGCGTGATCCGGTAGGCTGTCCCGCATACCGCAGCGCCGGCCGCCTGGAGAAACATCCGGCGCGAGGCTGAGGTCTGGGAACGACGCGGTGTCAACCGTAACAGGTCTTGAAGTGCGCCGAGCGGGCAGACACTCCCGCACCAGAATCCGGGACGTACCAACGCTAAGACCGCCAACAGGGCGATTCCCCATCCGTTGGTGAACAAGACCAGCGGGTCGAGACAGAGAAACAACGGATAACCGATCCATGCCGAGCCGATGCCGATTCCGAGTAGCCAATATCCGGCTCGAAGTTTCGACCACGCGCCGGCGCGGGCGATGGTCAGACGGCTTCCGAGCCGCCCCGCAGCCTCTTGGCAGAGTCCGGCGGGACAAAGCCAACGGCAGAAAAAGCGGGGCGAGAAAATCGATGCCAGGGCGAGTGGTAGGGCGCCCGCGAGAAACCATCCCACCGTTCCCGCGCAGAGGGAAAGGAGTGCGACGAACGGGCTAGCGGCGGGAAGCAGACCGCGCCATCCGGACGGTACAAAACACATCCACGCTGTCACGGCGGCAGCCACAGAAACGACGATCCGCACGGCGAGGCGTGTTCGCGGATCAACCCAAAAACGTTGTAAAACAGAAAACTCACCTTTCATAATCGCCTCGCAGGTTTCCCGAACAACGGCATTACCATTTGCCCCTCAATCGGTTTATTCTTTCTCGACGCTGCCAGACTAAGAACAGCCCCAAACGCATTGAACACGGATTCAAATGCCGAGAAGTCGTCACCCCAGTAAATCATGGCGCAAACCATTGGAGCCCCCTTGTTGTCCGTATTTCCGTTCACAAGGAAACGGAGACGCGTATCGTATAGGAAGCAAACTGCGTCCGCCGCACCGAATACGTATTTCTTCCAGTGCGATGTATTTGTTGCAACTGGAACGAGCGCGATGACCTGAGCCCCGTACTCTGTTCGCGAAGCGACGCATTTGGCGAACCAGTCGCGGATCGTTGTTCCTCGCGCACGGTCCGCACCGTAGGGCGGATTGACGTAAATCGACGGGAAGTTCCATTCCTCGGCAAGGCCATCGGTTTCTGGAAACATGAACTCGCACTTCGCATTCACAACCGATTCGTGGTTGGAACAGGGGTCGAGTCCAATCTCACCGCCAAAGCCCCGCTTTACTGCCGCGACATATTGCGGAGGCGTGCACCAGTGATGCGACTGCGAATGGACGCTGCGTCCCGCGAAATCGGTTGACGCCTTACCGGAATTGGCAGCTGTATCAAAGAGATCCATAGACACTCTCCCAATCCTTGGCTGCAAGCACGGAAAGATCGCGCTTCATTTCTTTAAGGGACGTTCCCTTTGGTGAACTAACATTGAACCAGCCTTCAATCCTCTTCAAGTTTTTCGAGAAGTAGGAGCAAAGTGCCGCATCGCTCTCATATTCCATCTTAACTTTCATAAACACATTTCCCTTCTTTTCAGCTGAATAACTTTTGCGGAATGCTGCCTTGACAGCGGCATATTCGGGGATCGGATCAACCAACAGGTCGGTGAGGAATTCCGAAATGCCCTTGTCCGTAAGGAACAAATGCCAATCGTAGGATTGTGCCAGAACCTTCAGCTCGTTGTTCGGGGTGTCTGATGTAAACCAGTTGCCGTGATTACTGACAACGTCAACAGTCAATATGAAATTTCGGGGAAGATACCCGTCGTCTGAGTCGATAACCGGGGAAAGCGACGCATAGTAGTCAGATACGATGAAGCCGGTATCAGACTTTTGCAGAAATCCAGCCAAAGACCCATCTGCCTTCCTAATGCGCTGAAGGGCCGAGCCTGTTCTTGCGCCGTAAGACCCCTGTTGCGCGATTGCTGCGAAATGTTCAAGCCGCAACGTTTTGATGGGGCAGTAGGTAATGATTTCACGAAAAGTACCAAGCACCCTGCCGGTAGCTTTCTTTCTGTCGATAGTGTAGGGAAAGACATCCTCGGCCAGTAGCTTCAGTAGCGTATCAACCGATTCGTAACTCACAATGTTCCCTCCTTTCGTCTTTCAACGTCGATACGGCGTGAAACAGATGGTGGGATGATAGCAGAAAACGCCACGTCGAACAAGGAGAAGAGGTGCGATTTTAGGTGACTTCCCAGAGTAAATGCGACTAATTCTGTGCCATGATGTCGCATGGTCGCATTTAGTTGTTCCGAATGTGCATTTAGTTGTTCCGAAAGACACCGTCGCAGGACTGTTTCGGGCGTGGACATGCCCATCCTGGCCT
>JAGCVN010000099.1 GCA_017962315.1 Kiritimatiellia bacterium | reverse complement strand
GTCCGAGTAGGTGAAGGCAACGGGCTGCTCCCCGACCGCAGTGGCATTCGTCGTAACCTCCGCGCTCTGCGGTCCCGCGTTGTACGTGAGCATCTCCTTCTGCGCGACTGAAACGTCCGCCAGCTCCGCATTCCCGACGGTCACGGTAAACTGGCCATCCGTCGCGTTGTGGTTGGCGGCCTCCGCCCGATAGTAGACGGTGTACGTCGCCGCATCCGTGAAGGACGGGACGGCGTCCGTGTACGTGCCGCCCTCCTCGGCAGAGTAGGTGAAGGCAACGGTCTGCCCCCCGACCGCAGTGGCGCCCGTCGTGACCTCCGCGCTCTGCGGTGCCGCGTTGTACGTGAGCATCTCTTTCTGCTTGACCGACACGTCCGCCAGCTCCGCCTTTTTAATTTCAAACGACTTTTGCACCGTCCCCGAATAGTCGCCTATACCGGAGACCGTTACCGTCGCCGTACCGGCATTCTGGTTGTCCGACCAGGAATCGATTGTGTAGTCCGTATTCTCAACAAGTGTCGTTTCCCCGTCCACCACCGTCACTTCCGGTTCCTGCGCCTCGCCGGTATAGGTGACATCCGCGACAGAGATCATCGCTTCCGTGATTTCTGTTGCACCGAAAACCGGTTGTCCCGCGAAGAGGAACGTGCAGAAAGCCGCCAACATCAAAACCGTCTTTTTCATCCTTTTATCCTTTTGGCTTCTTTAGTACTGGAACTGGACCGAGAGGTAGAGTTCGAAATCATCGTCGTCGCTTCCGCTGATGTCATGCAGCGGCACACCGAAATCCAAACGCGCCTGGCAGTATTTGGTCATGGCGGCGCGCAATCCCGCGCCGATGCTCCACAGCCATTCGTCATCGTCATACCCGGCGGGGAGGTCGTTGTAGAACGTGTAACCGAAATCCGTGAACACCAGCGCCTGAAGCCGGTCGAACGGGGTTTTACCCTTGCGGCTGGAAACCAGCGAGGCAATCGAATCGACCAGGATCGGGGTGCGGAGCTCGAACGTTCCGTACACGCCGTTGTCTCCCATGTATCCGCGCGTGTGGTAGCCGCGGACCGTGTTGTAACCGCCGAGGGAGAGTTTTTCGGTCGGGATAAGGACGTCAGGCGAATACTGGCCTTCCAATTTCGCAAACAGCGTCCACTGGTGGAGGTCTTTCCGGGTCGTTTCGTCATACATGCCGAACAGGGGCTGGAGACGGGCGATCTGCCAGCGAAGGATGCTGTAGGGATCATCCGCGTTCGTCCACATCTTGTCGAGGTCGTCTCCGCTGGAGAAGGGGTTGAACACACCCTGAACCGTCGCAAAGTTGCGTCCGCCGAGGGCATCCGGCGTGCGCTGCGTGTAGCTGATGGCGAGGGACAGGGGCATGACGGAGACGTCGCGCTGGTTCAATTTCTTTCCATAGGCGGAGTACTGGTCCTCGATATACCGCCAGAGGACGCCGGCGGAGGCGAACACCAGGTGCTTCCTGGTATCGACGAGATTTTCCGAGTGCTGGAGTCCGACAAACCAACCGAGACCTTCAAGGTCCAGCCGAGGAACGACATCGTCCGTATCGAGGTAAGACCAGCCGCCGTAGAGGGTCGTGTTTCCGCCCAGCCACCAGGCGTGGGGCAGGAGGTAGGAACCGGCGAGCGACATCAACTCCCCGTTCAACGAGATGGAGGGGCTCAAGGTCAACACGTCGTCGCGCTTGCTCAAGTTGAGATACTGGAGGGTGAGGGAGGTCTGCCACTCCTCGATTTCCTCCATGCCGTAGTTGTTCACCTCCAACACGCCGTGAAGCGGAAACTTCTCGTGCACGAGAAGGTCGAGATCGGCGTAACGGACGAAACGGCGGTCATTCCCCTCGCCTTCCGATTTGCGGTTCACGTTGATTTTCGTGTCGATCGTCAAGTCCGGATGCGAATTCGCGTCGAAGAGGGCGCTACGAAGGCGGGAATAGTCGAACGTGTCGTTCTCCTGGATCAAGCGGAAACGCCTCATAATCTGGCTACGGGAGAACCAGGCCCCATCGGCGGCATCCTGTTCCCCCGCTTTTGAGGGTTCCGTCGCCGTCTCGTCCTTTTTTCCCCGGTCTTTCGTGTCAAAGCGGACGTTTCGTTTTCCGAACCTGCCGTCATCGACTTTGATGGAATAGGTCTTTTTCGCCGCGTCGTAAGGTTTCGGGATCGAGAAGAAACGAACCAAATAGTATCCCTCGTTCAGCAGTTCGTTCCGGACAACGGCCAATGCCTCGTTGACCTGCTTGTCGGTCTTCGCGGTGCCGTCGCATACATGTTCCGCGATCCTGTCTGCCAAGGAGACGCGTTCTGCAAACTCACGGGCGCCGAAGATAACGATCTCCTCTATCACGCCGAGCGTACCCGCCTTTGCCGCATCCGCCTGTCCGTCCTTCTTGTCGGGGGCTTTCAGTGCGGGAACCTTGGCGTCGCCCTTCGGCATCTGCGCGTCAAGGGCGCGGCGTTCCGCGTCGCGCATGACACCGCCGGCGCCGTTGAACGTACCGATCCCCTCCTCTGCAAACGAACCGAACGCAACGAACACCGCCACCGCGAAACCGACCAATCGTGCGGAATCTTCAAAAAGCAACCGTCGCTTCATCTCATCCATTCCTTATTTGGACCTGACTGACAAACAAAAACGTCGTGAGGAAACCAGTGTATAGCATTGCTATACGTATTGGCAAGTATTTTTTTCCGGTTATTGTTTTATTGTATTATTGCCGTTTCCTTGTTAGGATGGAAGGCGGTCTGAAGCGGTGGATGTCTTAAATCCGTCCGTTCGCAACTCGTGCATTTTCCTGAATATCGGTGCGAATGGAGGTGTTTTACAGGTTTCCAAACAGCAACGTCCAAAGGATGGGATGGAAAGAATGGAACAGTCGAATCATTCGTTTCTGGTATTGTTTCTGGCGCCCGTGGCACAGTTTCTGGCAGATGATTCTGTCGCGGAGATTCTGATCAACGGACCTCAATGCGTCTATGTTGAACGCAAGGGGAAACTGGAAGAGACCGATGTCAAATTCGTGAGCGAACCCGCTTTGCGCGCCGCAGCCACGAACATTGCCAAGTCTGTCGGGCGTCTGCTCGATGACATGCACCCCAGACTGGACGCCCGCCTTCCCGACGGAAGCCGCGTCCATGCGGTCATTCCCCCGTTGAGCCGCCTCGGGACTGTCATCGCCATCCGAAAATTCAAAAAAGAGACGCTAACTATCGAAAAAATGCAGACGTTCGGCAGTGTCGACGAGAAAACGGTAAGTTTGATCCGCGCACTCGTCCTCCGCCACAAGAACGTGATTGTTTCCGGAGCCACTTCCAGCGGTAAAACCAGTGTTCTGAACGCCCTTAGTTCTTTTATCCCGGACGGGGAGCGGGTATTGGTCATCGAAGACGCAACAGAACTTCAACTCCAGCAAAAACATATTGTCCCGTTTGAGACCCGTAAGGCCGATAAGAACGGGCAAGGAGAAGTCACCATTCGCGATCTTATCCATTCCGCGTTGCGTTTGCGCCCAGACCGTATCGTAATCGGCGAAATCCGGGGCGGCGAAGCATTGGATCTGCTCCAGGCGTTAAATACAGGACATGCCGGTTCAATGTCCACGATTCATGCCAATACGCCGGTTGACTGCCTTCGCCGCATTGAGACCTGCGCCCTGTTGAGCGGAATCGACATCCCGCTGCAGGCACTTCGTGCCCAAGTAGCGAGCGCGATTGACGCGGTTGTCCACACGGCCCGTCTCACAGACGGCTCTCGAAAGGTAATCGCCATTTCAGAAGTCCTTCCGTTGGAAAACGGCGACTATCGTGTCCGCGACATCCAGCGTTGGGTTACAGACGCTATCGCACCGGACGGCGTCCTCTCCGGACATTTCGAGTTCCCTAACGAACCTAGTTTTCTTTCTGTCTGCGGTTAGTCGTCTTCGCTGGTCTCAACGTAGACATTCACGGGGGCGAAACCGGGATAGGAGAACTGGATGCCGTGAATGTCGTTCGTCGTCACGTCCGGCAGGCAACGGAGCGGGACGGTCAGGCGAAGCGAGATGCGGCGACCAAGCCGACGGCTTTCCTTAAACTCACTGGTGACAGTGATTCCTTCCGGAGCGGGAGACCAAGTGAGTTTTTCGGGGTCGAACTCCGCCTCTGACGGTCCCTTCAAGGTGAAACTGCGTTTCGACACTTCGTCGTCCGTCACGAGGATGACCCGCGACGGCCGGACAGACAGGCAACGTCCCGCGTAGGCGTGGAGCTTGAGAACGACGCCGTCAACCCATTTGATGTCCTTGACGGGAAACCGGATTGTGGCATTCCCCAGGCCGGCTTCGTTACGCGACGAGACAACATCGACCAGCAGCTTGCGCTGGCCGTCGGCCTCGACGTATTTTGAATCAACCTTGACGTGGAGCGAACCGTCCGTCGTGAGAACGGGCGGCAGCAGTTCGATTTCCGAAAGGATGCCGATCTCGAAATGGTTCGTCCAGACGGCGGGAAGCGTCTCGCTCTTCAATTCGACCGGCGTCTGGGGAACGCCGGAGAACGGCTGGGTGGTGCGTCCGCTGTACTGGAACTGCATCTGCCCGGCGAGCCCTTCAAACCGAAGGGCGAACACGCGCGTGAACTTCTCCGTATGGACTTTCGAGGTGTCCAGTTTGACATTCACGAGCATCGTCCCTTTCGGGGGAATTTCATTCGTCGAAGTCGTGACCACTTGGCAGGGGCAGAGGGAGAGGATACGTCCAATCCGGAGCGGATTCTCCGTCTTGTTGGTCACCGTGTAACTGAAATTCGTCGTGACGAGCGCCGGCAGGGCCCCGATGTTCAACGATGTGCTTTCCGGAATGGAATCGACGATTTTCGCCATTTCGCCGCGATCAGACTCAGATCCCTTCGGCACGAGCCGTGCGATACTATCGGCAGAAACATCAAAGATGACGGCCGCGCACAACGCGGCCGTCAAAAGGGACGAAAACTTCATCGTATCAATTACCTCCGATCCTGCCGAAGTAGTAGGCACCGCCGGACTTCCCGACCGCCGCCGTCCTACCCGTTGACGGGACGAACACACCTTTCAAGCTGACGCTCTTGCTGCCGACCTTAACCTTTGCGCGGTACGTGCCGTCCTTGACCTTGAAGGTGAGCTTTCCCGCCGACTTCGACGTGAACCTGACGGAAGAGGAAGAGGCCGAAAGCGCGGGCGCGGCGACCTGGCCGGCGTTGCGCTTCGTCACCGCGAACGTCCTTCCAGCGAACACGCCGAACCCTTTTACATACTTCGCACCCTCTCCGGAGAGCGTCGTGGAGAACGCGCCTTTCCACAAGCCTGAGCGGACGGACAACGCACCCGCCCCCACCGCGCAGAGGTTGGCCGTCTTCTTCCCGGAATTGTTTTTGTACACCGAGAAGAAGAGCGCGGAACCAGCCCCCGCCGGCATGGAGATGCCCAACGAGGCCGCCTCGCCCGACGACAGGACGATTCCTTTCGCAAGCGAGCTTATCTGTTTGGCGTCGGGCATCATGAACTTCGCCGACGCCTTGCCGCCGGATTTAACCGTGACCAGCGCGTAACCGACCGCCGTTCCGGTACTCTCCAGCGTCGAGACGTACGTTCCCGTATAACCGGTTCCCTGCTTCCGGGCGACAACGGTGTGGCCGTTGTAGGTGCCCGTCCAGAGGCCGGAGCCGGAACGGGAAATCCGCAACTTGCCGGAGGCGAACGAGAGCTGGCCGCCCGAAGACGTGGCGGTCCCCTTCAGCGTCGTCTTGCCCGGAGCGACAAGTTTCGCGGAAGCCGAACCGTTCGCAGAAACTTTCAGCTCGACGGTGCCGACCAACGAATTGCCATCGCAGACGAACCCGATGCATTTCTCCTTCAACGTCTTCGCCGCCTTAACCACGATCGTCACCGCGTGGGAGGTACCTCCGCTGGCGTTGGACGCGGTGACAACGGCGTTAAACGTCCCCGAACGGGTCGGTTTCCCGTAAAGCCGCCCGGTGTTGTCGATCTTGATGCCGGAGGGGGCGCCGGAGATCGAATACGTCAGCGGCTGGCGGCTCACCGCAGGGAAGCTGGCCGATGTCTCGATTTTCACGTAAGCCGTGATGTACGTGGGAATCCCCGGCATGAACACCGGTTTCTCGACAACCGCGAAGGAGATCATCGACCCCGTCACCACGAGGTAATCCTGCGCCGCAAGGTCGTACGTGTTGGGGATGACGCAGTCGGCGTAGAGATAGACCATGCCCTGCGCCTTATTCAGGGTCACAATCCCCGCCTCGACACCGTTCACCGTCAACGTCTCGCCCATCTGGATGGCGGTGAACCCGCCATTCGGCGTCGCCCCCGCGTAGAGCGTATAGGCGAGCGCCCCTTCGCGCCTCTGCACCGAAATGTCCACGACCGAATGGTTGTCCTTGATGTCGTCCAACTGGATCAACGCGCCGTTTCCGGGACGGGTGATGGAAGGACCGGCAATCGGGGTGAAGCGCAGCCCGCCCTGAAGTCCGGCGAAGGGGCTGTCTTCGGTAAACTGGACGAAAGAAAGCGACTGCATCCGAAGTTGATTCGTTTCCGAATCCGCGCTGAACTTCGGCGCGTTATTGCCCGTGCCGCCGCCCGGCTCGTCACCGCC
>JAGCVN010000098.1 GCA_017962315.1 Kiritimatiellia bacterium | reverse complement strand
CAATAAAATCAAAGGGTTTGCACTTGTTGAGGCAGTCCTGTTTTGAAAACTACACCAGTCCTGTTTTGAAAACTACACGACAGACGATTTTACAGGGTAATCGGGACACATCTGACAAGACGCGCCAAACATTGGCGACGATTGGGTCGGTTGCCTCGCTAAGTTGCGGCTTATTGTGGCAGACATAGAAAATGAGTGTAGCCCCCCGCCCGCGCTGCGCGCGGGAATGTAGATGGGGGTAAGTTTCTGAAGACAACATGAACAACTCAAAAACAGCGTTTGCTTCTTCCGCGCACAACCATGCGCGGTTATGAAACGCCGCGCTGTTGCGCGGCGAAAGCAGGATGTTGTCTTTACAAGTTGTTTCGGTTGTCGCCAATCGAACTTATCGGCAAGAAAACGGCGAGCAGTCTAGTTCATTCCACCGCAATCACAATCACGAAGTTCAATCCGGATGACAAAAACTATTTCCATCCGTCGCGACCTTTGGTATACTGGGGGGCATGAAAACGATGGACAACGGCGAGGTTTTTACACATACGATTTCGTATCGCGTCCCGTATGCGGATACGGACCAGATGGATGTCGTCTATTACGCGAATTACCTGGTCTATTTCGAGCGGGCGAGAAACGAGCTTCTGCGCGCCTACGGGTTTTGTTACCGTGACCTGGAGAAACTGGGCATGGCGCTTCCCGTGCGCGAGGCGCATTGCGTGTACCACGCGCCCGCCCATTACGACGACCTCTTGGAGATCAAGGCGTGGTGCAGTTCCTTCAAAGGTGTGCGGCTGACCATCAACTGCGAAGTCCGGCGCGACGGCGAATTGCTTGTCGAAGGCTACACGACGCACGTCTGCGTCAGCACCAAGACCTTCCGTCCGGAAAAGCCCCTGCCCGCCTTTGTGAAGGCGCTGGGATTCGGAGGTGACGCTCAATGACGGGAAAGGGACCGTTGACTCATTTGATCCCGGTAGACCTCACCCACCCGCTTCCGTTGGAACGCTGGTTCCCGGCGGATCGTCCCCTGGAGGTCGAAATCGGGTGCGGGAACGGAAGGTTCCTCGCCGCCCGCGCCGCCCGGAATCCCGGAGTCGGCTACCTCGGCATCGAACGAATGCTCGCCCGCGTGCGCAAGGTCAACCGCAAGGCGGAACTTGCCAGACTCGACAACCTCTACGTTTACCGTCTCGAGGCATTGTACACGTTCCACTACCAGATTCCCAGGCACCGGCTCCGCGCCGTATACGTGTTTTTCCCCGATCCCTGGCCGAAGAAGCGCCATCATTCGCACCGCCTCTTCGCCCCCCTTTTCCTGAACGCACTCTGGGCCTCGCTCGAAACCGGCGGGGAAATCCAGATCGCCACGGACGACCTTCCCTACTTCGAGGCGATCCAGGAGGTGTTCGCGAACGACGCCCGTTTCGAACCCGCTCCTCCGATGGAACGGGACGAAGCAGAGCAGACGGATTTCGAACGTCTTTTCCGGGGACAGGGGCTTCCGATACACGCCTGTGCCTATCGCGCGCTCCCCGCGCCGGAACCGCCTTTCGCCCCGCTCCGGATCACCCCGGACATGGAACCGAAACCGCTTCCTGGACGCGACCTTCCGGACGATTCATTTGACAAAGGAGATGACCATGCCCAAGACGACGAACCTTGAACGCGAAATGATGCGACGCATGCTGAACGGCGGAAGCACCGGCACCGTGCGCA
The DNA here is from genome assembly GCA_017962315.1 of Kiritimatiellia bacterium. Classification (GTDB taxonomy): domain Bacteria; phylum Verrucomicrobiota; class Kiritimatiellia; order RFP12; family UBA1067; genus RGIG8368. The sequence continues at coordinate 7,287 of JAGCVN010000098.1, read as the reverse complement.
GGAGGCGTTACCCGACCCGTTCGATGCCGAAGTGGTTTACCGTCCTCACCCGGTTGATGCGGGCGTTCCAATCGCTCGCCTCCCTTTTCCGAGCTGTCAAGAAATAATCCCGTTCCGGGACGCCCGCGTCTCGGGGGCGTCTCCGACACACGCATGGAGGAATCCCATGAACCCCGTCTCCATCCGAATCCAGCTTGCCGCCCTGGCCGCCGCCGCCGCCGCGCAGTTCGCCCTCTCCGCGCCGGAAGAACCGCGCACGACGCTTCAAGTCACGTCGCACCCGGAGGGTGCCATCGTCTTTGTTGACGCCGTGAATCGCGGCGTAACCCCGCTTTTCCTCACCGGGCTCTCCGCCGGGCCGCACCTTGTTCAGACGGAGAAAGAGGGGTTTGAACCCGCCTTTGAGACACTTACGATTGTCGAATCCGAAACGCGCGTCCTGCCGTTCAACCTTCGTCCGCAGAACGGGATCCTGTTGTTGATTTCGGATCCGCCCGGATGCGACGTCCGTGAAAACGGGATTTCGCTTGGTCAGACCCCGTTGTTGACGACCGCGCTCGCCAGCGGCGAGCACCGGCTTTCGCTTTCCGCGTCCGGTTACCGTCCGAAAGAGATCCGCGTCACCCTCAACGGGCGCATCCCCCTGCGCGAGACCGTGCAGCTGCAGTCCGATTCCGGGACGCTGGACATCACGAGCCAGCCCTCCGGCGCGGAAGTCCGGGTGAACGGCATCACGCGGGGGAAAACCCCGTGCCGCGTGACCCGTATCGCCGGTGGCAGGGCGACCCTTGAACTCATCGCGGAGGGTTACCAGCGGTATACCCACGACATTTCGCTTTCGCCCGGCGAGGTGCAGGCGCTGAACGCCCCGCTCGCCCCCCTGCCCGGCACCTTGCAGATCGTCACCATCCCCGACGGCGGCCGCGTCTATGTCGAAGACGAGTTCAAAGGGTCGGCCCCCTGCTCGCTCTCCAACCTGAAACCCGGAACGTACCACATCCGCGTCGACCATCCGGGATGCGATTCCGTGGCACGCGACGTAACGCTCGCCAACGGGGCTTCCCTCACGGAGGAGTTCCGCCTGGTGTCGAACACCGGACGGATCGAGGTCTTCACGGTGCCCGCCGGCGCGACAATTCTCCTGAACGGGAAAAAGCGGGGCCTGACCATCGGAAAGAAAACCGACCTTTCCGGTATCTCGGACGCATTCCTCCTGTCCGATGTCAAAGAGGGCGAATACGAGTTGGACATCGTCAAAAAGGGGTACGCGCAGCAACGGAGGAAAGTGACCGTCGCCCGCGACAAGACCGTCACGGTGCAGGTTCCGTTGAAGCGGCTCTTCATCCCGGATTACGAGGTCACGACCAGCCGTTCGTACTACAAAGGCGTTCTGGAATTTGTTTCGGACGAAGGCGTCCGGATTGAAATCTCGCCGGGGATCAGTCAAACGATCCCGATGACCGACATCAAAAAACACGGTTACTTGAAAGAGACGGAATAGACAATGAATTTCGACGGCATCGGAGAAGAGGAGACATACGAAACCCCAGTCGCCCCCCGTCCCGCAAGCGGCGGGGGATGCGGTTGCAGGAGCGGCTGCCTCGGGATTTTCCTCTTTCTTTTTCTCATCTTCCTTGTCGGCGTTTTCCTCCTCCTCGTCTTCGTTCCCTCCTATTTGAATTCCCCCGCCGGCAAAGAGTGGGCGGTCAGGAAACTCAACGCCGCCATCGCGCCGGCAAACGTCACTACCGAACAGGTGAAGATCTCCTGGCTCGGACCGACGGAACTCACCGGCGTCCGCTACCGTTCATCGGAAACCGGCGTCGATGTGAAGGCGGACAAAGTGACCAGCAGCCTCGGATTCCTCCGCCTCATCCCCGTCGGGGTTTTAAACCTCGGCGACGTGGTTGTCGAACATCCGGTTTGCACCATCCGTCCCCCCGTCCCGGTCAAAGAAGAAGAACGCGTCGACGGCTCTTTTTTCCTGCCCGTCGCGGATATCGCCGCACGCATCTCGATTCAGGACGGCGCCCTGCACGTTTTCACGCAGGATGACGTGAAACCGTTCTCCGCCGATACGATTTTCGCCCACGCGGCGATTCCCTCCTATCGTAAGCCCATCTCGCTCGACCTGCGGCTTCATACCGGAAAGGAAGGGCGCCTCACGCTCAACGGCAGCCTCCAGAGTCTAAAGGAGATGCAGTCCGGCGACCGTTCGGAATCGCCCCGCCGCCTAACCGCGACCGCTTCCTCGCTGGACCTCCCTTCCCTGCTCGGACTCTTCGGCGTAAAATCCGCCATCGCCACCGGGACGGCGCAAGGAAAACTGGAACTGGAGGTCGATCGCACCGATTCCCTGTCCATCGACGGCGACCTGACCATCACCAAATTCTCCATCGCGACTGAGAAGAAAAACTCCGCCGCAAACGACCTCACGCTCCGCGTCAAAGGCGGCATGGAGGCGGGGAATATCCATGCCGAGACGTTGGACATCAAGACGCCCTGGCTTTCCATGAACGGGAACGGGATGCTGGCCCCGCAAAAAAAGGGTACCGTCATGGGGGCACTCCAGTGCCATGCGAAAATCGACCTCTCCCGTTTCACCCGCGATTTCCGCCGGTTGTTCCGCGACCTTCCCCCGATGGGCGGGACGGTCGAGCTAGACCTTTCCACCCGCCAGTTCGCCGCGATGACCGGCATGACGGTGTTCAGCCGGCTCTCCGATTTCACGGTCGCGCTCGATGCGAAACGGACGGCGGCGATTCCGAAAGGGACTTTGAAGTTCGACGGTTCCGTTCCCTTCCGCGACGGAGGCTTGCAACCCGAATTGTGTGACGCCTCCTGGACGTTCACCAGCGGGGAAGATTCCTTCGGCGGTAGTTTTGAGCGTTGGAACTGGAATGGGATGAATCCCGTCATCAAAGGATTCCGTGCGAAACTGGACGCGGCACCGATCCGTATCGCCGCGCTCTGCGGCCCCTTCCTGCCGGTCGAGGCCGTCCGTGTTCTCCGCGACCTGACCGGACGGGTTGTCGTCGATACCACGGCGGAGACAGAGAAGGGCGCCGTGAACGCCCGGATCACCGCAAACGGGGACCTCCTCTATCCGCAGAAAGCGAACGGCGTCGCCGATCTCGCCATGACCGGTTTCAAGGGGACGTTGACAATTCCCACCGGTGCGAAAACAACCTTCCGCTCCGGTGGATACGGAACCCTCGACGTGCGGCTGGCGCCGGTACATGCTTACGGGCTTTTCGCCGGAGAGGCCACGCTCTCTGCGAACTATTCCGCCGGACTTCTCCAGCTGGCCTATGCGCCTTCGCTCAACGGAGGGAAACTGAAACTGAAGCCCGACCTCCACTTCCGGGGAACGGACGTGACCGTGATTTCCCCTGCGAAAACTCGCCTCTTCGAGAAGGTGGAGGTCACCCAGCCGATGATCGACAACTGGCTCGTCGCGGTGAACCCGTTTTTCGAGCGCAGCCGAGTCAAAGGCGGGACGATGACCGTGGACGTCCTACGCTTTGAACTGGACGGTTCGAAACCTCCGGAGAAAGGTCTCGAAGCGGAGTTCGACCTGCTTTTTGAAAACATCCAGTTGATTCTCGGCCCCGCGTTCGACGAGCTGCTTCAAGCCATGAACGTCAACAACCGGCTTTACACCGCAAAATCGATCCCGATGCACGTCACCGTCAAGAACGGGAAGGTCACCATCGGGCGGACACATCTGTCGCTTGACGGGCAACCGTTCACGTTCTCCGGTTGGACTTCGTTCGGAGGACGGATCCAGTACGAGCTTGAAGTCCCCGTGACCGAACGCATCTGTGCGCAATGGAAACTCAGTTGGCTGGGGAAGCTTTTCGAGGGGAAGACACTCCCCATCTCGATCACCGGGACTTGCGACAATCCCCAAATCGATTTATCCGCCATGGCGAAAAGCCTTCAGACGTTGCTACTCTCCGGCAAGCAAGCCATGCCAGCGGGGAATGTGAAATCCAAAGGGGAAACCCGTGCCTCCCCTGCCCCGAAAGCGACCGGGAAAACCACCCCGAAAGGAACACCGAAACAACCAGATCCGCCCCCCGAACCAAGTTTTCTGGAGAAGCTTCGGCGCAAACTTTCCGAGTAAGTTTTAGGTGACGGCATCCCGGAATCATCCTCTGGAATTCTCGTGCAGAGAAGAATCCTGACTCCAAAATTGCTTGAACCGCCGGATAAAACCTTTTTCAACGCAGCCCCCCGTTCGCGCCTCGGCGCGAGGGCATTCATGGGGATAAATGGCATTTTATCAGCAAGCCCCCCGCCCGCGCTTCGCACGGGAATGTAGATGAGGGTAAGCTTCTGAAAACAACATGAACAACGTAAAAACAACGTTTGGTTCTTCCGCGCACAACCGTGCGCGGTTATGAAAACGCCGCGCTGTTGTGCGGCGAAAGAAGGATGTTGTCTTTACAAGTTGTTTCGGCTGTCACCAATCGAACTTATCGGCAAGGCGCAGAGGGAAATGAAGAATCTAAAGTGTAAAGCGGGAAACCGTTGACGGGGGGCAGGAACATCGTCCCTCCCACGGCGGCGGGTCAGCCCCGCAGGATAAAGGCGTAACAGTTGCGGATCGCGTCGCGGAACGCTTTCTCCGTGCGTTTCTCCAGGCGGACGGTCGTTGCGGCGGCGGTCGCCAGACGGATGGCGACGCCTTGATGGCGGCAGACATGGAGAATCCCGGCGGCGAGTTCAGCGGGTTTCGGGGGGACGATCACCGCGTTATCCGGTGTCAAGACGGAACGGTTCGCCGGAGAATCGACGGCCACGACCGGGCGTTCGGCGGCAAGGTAGTCCAGTACTTTAATGGGGGGCGTCGTGCCGTCGCCGCGTGTCGCGACAAGGACATCCGAAACCTTTAGCAAGGCGGCGAGTTTCGTCGGCTGGATGCGTCCGGTGAAATGGATCGCGCCGTCGATCCCCGCCTTCTGCAAGGCGGCCCTGGCCCGGTCGATTTCCGTCTGCGTACCGCCGACGACGGCAAAGCGGGCCATCGGGAGTTCCTTCAGCACGGCGGGCATCGCGTTCAGGACAAGATCGAGTCCGCGAAAGCGATACGCCGAAGCGACACAGGTGATCAACGGCATCCCTTCCGCCGGTTTAAACGCCGCGCGTGCGGCGGCCAGTTCCTCATCGGTAAGATGGTAATCGAGAGAGGGGATATCGGGGATGACGCATGCACGGCTCCGGCGGCCGTGGGCCGCAAGCAGGGGGACAACCGCGTCGCTGTTCCCGATCACGGCATCTGCCTTGCGCAGGGCGCGGCGTTCGAACCGGCGGAAAAGCCGTCCCCACAGCGAAACCTTCTCGCCTCCCCCCGCCGTAAAGTCCGTCTGGCGATCCACCACGTACGGGACCCTGTAGACACGCGAAATGAGATAGGCGAGGACGCCGCTGTCGTCCAGTCCGTGTAGAACATCGTAACGGACGCGCCCCATAAGGACAAGGGCCTTGAAAAGGAGACAGACGTCGAGGATGAGACGGCGGAACGAGGGACCTTCGCGGAGGTTCCCGCAAAAGGGAATCCGCGGCGCATAATGAACCACAATGCCGGGGTGCGAGAGGGGGGCATCGCGGGGGACGCCGAGAACCTCGACCGTGTAGCCAGCCGCCAGCAACGCCCCGAGCGTGTAACGGGTACGGTGCGAAACCCCTTTCCAGGGCACGCCTGGTTTTGTCGTGATAAAAAGGACACGCTTTCGTATCTGCTCCATGCGGTTCATCTGCCCATCCATCGCTCGCTCCCCCTGCACCTCCAGACTCCCTACTGACGAAGGCGTGTCTAGGATACCCCTTTCGCCGGAAAATGAAAAGAGGTTTTCTCCACAAACAGGATTTGCTGGACAATCCCGTCCCGTCGCGGTACACTAAGCGCGTTTTTTTGAAAGGAACAACCATGAAAAAGACACTCAGAGACATCGAACTCAAAGGCAAGCGCGTCGTTATGCGCGTGGACTTCAACGTACCCATCAAGGATGGCGTCATCACGGACGACACCCGCATCCAGGGCGCCCTCCCCTCCATCAAGTACGTCCTTGAACAGGGAGGAAGCCTCGTGCTGATGTCCCACCTCGGCCGTCCGAAAGGCAAGGGATACGAAGCGGACTTCAGCCTGAAGCCTGTCGCGGAATACCTGGAAAAGCTTCTCGGAAGCAAGGTCACGTTCGTCGAAGACTGCCTGAAGGCCGACGAGGCCGCCGCCGCCGCCAAGCCCGGCGATGTCATCATGTTGGAAAACACCCGTTTCTACAAGGCGGAAGACGGGAAGGTCAAGAAGGATGACCCCAAGAAAGGCATCCACCTGACGGACGAAGAATACAAGGAGAAGAAGGCGAAGCTCGAAGCCGACCGCAAGGCGATGGCCGAACACCTGGCCTCCTACGGCGACGTCTACTGCAACGACGCTTTCGGCACCGCGCACCGCGCGCACGCCTCCACGGCCGTCATCGCGCAGTACATCAAAGGTCCCGCCGTCTCCGGTTTCTTGTTGGAGAAGGAATTGAAGTACCTTGGTTCCGCCGTTGAAAACCCGGTACGCCCGTTCGCCGCGATCCTCGGAGGGGCGAAGGTCTCCGACAAACTCGGCGTCGTCAAGAACCTGCTCGGCAAGGTTGACACGCTGATTATCGGCGGCGGCATGGCCTACACCTTCCTCAAGGCGCAGGGTCAGAAGATCGGCACCTCCCTTTGCGAAGACGACCAGCTGGACTACGCCCGCGAGATGATCGCGGAGGCGAAGGCGAAGGGCGTCAAGCTCCTCCTCCCGGTGGACAACATCGAGGCGGATAAGTTCGATCCCGAAGCGGAAACCAAGGTGGTCTCCGGAAACATCGACGACGGCTGGATGGGGCTTGACATCGGTCCCGAGACGATCAAGCTTTACGCCGAAGCCGTCAAGGGCGCGAAGACGGTTGTCTGGAACGGCCCGATGGGGTGTTTCGAGATGGAGAAGTTCAACAAGGGTACCTTCGGTGTCTGCGACGCGGTCGCCACGGTCAAGGCCAACGGCGGCGTCTCCATCATCGGCGGCGGCGACAGCGTGAGCGCGGTCAAGAAATCCGGCAAGGCGGCCGAGATGTCCCACATCTCGACGGGCGGCGGCGCTTCCCTCGAATTCCTCGAAGGGAAGAAGCTTCCCGGCGTCGAAGCGTTGAACGACGCGTGCTAACCCCATTCCCCGAAAGGTGGAACAAAAGCCGCCGGGTACATCCCCGGCGGCTTTTTTGATACCCCCGCACTTTGGAATTT
>JAGCVN010000097.1 GCA_017962315.1 Kiritimatiellia bacterium | reverse complement strand
GTGGCGCGTTCCGAACACCTCTCGCCGCGCCCCGTCGCGACGGCGCGTCCCTCCGGACGCGCCGGTGACCGCAGGAAGGGTCGCAGAGGCGGCCGTGACCGCGACCGTGGTTCCGAACCTCGCGTTTCGACCGGCGAACGTCCCGGCGGCGTCGTCTCCCTGGAACGACTCGACCAGCTCCGCGAGGAGCATTACAACTGGGATCCCGCCTCCTATGTCGTCGAACCGGTGGAAGGCAAGAAGCGGTTTCATGACTTCCAACTTCCCACCGAGCTGATGCACGCCATCGCCGACCTCGGGTTCCAGTACTGTTCGCCCATCCAGGCGCTTAGCCTCGACGCCGCACTGGAGGGCCGCAATGTCGCCGGCCGCGCCCAGACCGGGACCGGCAAGACCGCCGCCTATTTGGTCGCCATCCTCACGCGCTACCTCCGCTCGCCGGAAAAACGCCCTGCGAAGGGCGGCGTCCCGCGCGCACTGGTTATCGCTCCGACCCGCGAACTGGTCGTCCAGATCGCCAAGGACGCCGAGGCGCTGGGCAAGTATTGCGGTCTCCGCTGCCTGGCCGTCTACGGCGGCATGGATTACGACCGCCAGCGCGACGAAGTGCTCGACGCCCCCGTCGATCTGCTTGTCGCCACGCCGGGGCGCCTGCTCGATTTCACGCGAGGCCATGTCGTCGATCTCAGCCACGTGGACACGCTGGTCATCGACGAAGCCGACCGGATGCTCGACATGGGGTTCATCCCAGACGTCCGCTCGATCATGCACCGTCTGCCCGAAAAGGACAAGCGCACCACGATGCTCTACAGCGCGACGCTGAGCGAGGACATCATGAAGCTCGCCTCCCAGTGGATGGAGGAGCCTGTCCGTTGCGAGGTGGAGGGGGATACCGTCAACACCAAGGCGATCAAACAGATCGTCTACGTCGTCACGGCGAACGAGAAGTTCACCATCCTCTTCAACCACATCATGCAGTACCCCGATTCGCGCATGATCATCTTCTGCAACCGCCGCCACACGACGGAGGATGTCGCGCGCGGGTTAAGTATGCGTGGCGTGAAGTGCGAGGTTCTGAGCGGCGATGTCAACCAGAACCAGCGTCTGCGTATTCTGGAGGATTTCCGCGCCGGAAAGGTGCGTATCGTCGTCGCGACGGATGTCGCCGGACGCGGTCTGCACGTCGATGACATCGGGTTCGTGATCAACTTCGACTTCCCGTACGAGCCGGAGGACTACGTCCACCGTATCGGCCGTACTGGACGTGCCGGGGCCACCGGCGTAGCGATCTCTTTTGCGGACGAGGACGAGTCGTTCATCATCCCCGACATCGAGAAGTTCATCGGCGAGGAGTTGAAATGCACGATGCTCCAGCCGGACGATCCGCTGCTCGCGAAGATTCCCGACCGAAACGCCGCCCGCCGTTCGCGCCGCGAGGAGCGTCCGGGTTCCCGCCACGGACGCCGTCCCCGTTGGGACGACGGTTCGTTGCCGGAGGAAACGCAGACGGCGGAAGCCGCCGCCGCCGATGTGCCGGAGAAGCCGCCGACTGTTCCTGCGGACGGTGACGTCACGGCAGGATCGGCCCCTGTGCAAGAACCGCCCGCCGAGGCGGCCCCCCCTGCCGTCCCGGCAGAGGGTTCGGGGGAGACGCTCCCTGTCACCGCTTCTCCCGAACCGGAGCCGCCGAAGAAGCGGACGCCGTTCGTCAAGTTGTTCAACGAACCTGCGTCTGAAACGGATGCGCCGGGGGCGAAGGACGGACAAGAATCTGCGGAAGGCGGCCAGCAGCGCAAAGCACCTCTCCCGCCGCTCTGCAAACCGGTTTATGATAAACCGTGGATGGTCCACGACGGAGAGACCTTCCGTCGCGGTATCCCGCGCCAGCACCAGACGGTGAAGACGCGTGTGTTCGACGAGGAATGGAAACCCGGCGGGGAGACGAAGCCCGCGCCGGAAACATCGGGAAACAAGACCGACGAGTAGCCGGCCTTCTTGTGAAAGGTACGAAGAGATGAAGATGCGTTTGTTTTTGACGGTTGTCATGGGGTTTGCGTTTGCCGTTTCCGCGCAGATGGCGCCCAAGCTGGTGGAGATCACCGACATGACGGGGAATAAGGGTTTTGAGATCCTGGATTCCGAAGGACTCGCGGAGTTGACCAAGCAGGTCAAGGAAGAGACTAAGATTTTCCCCGCCATCATGGTCGAGGCGAAAAAGAAGTGGCTTGAGAGCGATGAATTCAAGAAAAAGCACTTCCCTTCCACCGCTGTGAAGGTGCGCAAGTTCCGCGTTATTACGCAAGGCAAGGAGGATGCCCTCCAGAAGATGAAAGAGAAGGCGGAAGACCGTCTCGCCGCCGCGCAGGAGAAGAAGCTCACCGCCCAGGCCGACAAGTACAAAAAGCTGGAGAGGCGGAATAAGGACAAGGCCGCCCAGATGCAGGAAAAGGAAGACGAGCAGAATCGGCTGCAAGGTGCCGCTGGATCGCTTGTCGAACAGCTGATGGCGGAAAAGCTCGGTCGCGCCGTTCCTTCCTACGGTACCGGTGCGTTCGGGTTCGACGGCTCGTTCGGCGGGGCGGACAAGAAGGCTGATGCCAAGAAGGATGATAAGAAGGCAGACGCGAAAAAGGACGCCAAGAAGGACGAGAAGAAGAAATAGCCGCCTTTTTGAAGGCGTTCCGGAAAGGGCATGGATACGATGCAGATCCCGATTGAATCATGGTCTGAAAAAAAATCATCCGCACGTGTGGAGGCGTTTCTTCAACGTCCGGCGTTCGTGCCGGAGGCGGAGGCTGCCGCCTCCGCCGTCCTTGCGGACATCCGCGCCAACGGCGACAAGGCCGTTCTTGCGGCGGTGCAGAAGTTCGACCATGCCAAGCTGACGCCAAAGAACATGCGTGTCACCTCCGGAGAGCTGGCCGCAGCCGTCAAGGCTGTACCCGTTTCTGTGAAGCGGGCCGTCAAACTGGCGCATGAGCGTGTCACGACCTACGCCGAGTCGGGAATGCGTTCCCCTTGGTACTACCAGACGGAACAGGGCGGCTTGACGGGTGAGTTTTACTCTCCGATGGATCGCGTCGGCGTCTATGTTCCGGGCGGAACGGCGCCGCTCGCCTCCACCTCCATCATGACGGTCACGTTCGCGCGCGTCGCGGGCGTGAAGGAGATTGTTGCCTGTACGCCGTGCAACGCGAAGGGGGAGGTCAACCCCGTCCTGCTCTACGCGCTGAAGCTCGCCGGGGCTACGGAAATCTACCGTGTCGGCGGCATCCAGTCCATCGGTATGATGGCGTTCGGCACGAAGACCGTCCGCAAAGTCCAGAAGATTGTCGGTCCCGGAAACGCTTATGTCACGGCGGCCAAACGCCAGGTCTACGGGTTTGTCGCCATCGACCAGGTGGCGGGGCCGAGCGAGATCGCCGTCCTCGCGGACGAAACCGCGAATCCCGCATGGATTGCGGCGGACTTGATGTCCCAGGCGGAACACGGGAGCGGACACGAGCAGGCGTTGCTCGTGACGACCTCCCGAACCTTCGCGGAGACGGTCTGGCGCGAAATGACGAAACAATTGAAAGAACGTTCCCGCGCCGCGATGGTGCAGCGCGTACTGGACAACGGCGGTGTGTTGTTCGTTGTCGTGCCGTCGTTGAGGCAGGGAATGGAACTCGTCAATCGTTTCGCACCGGAACACTTCGAGATCCAGGTGAAGGACGCGCGTAAGTGGATGGAGCAGGTACGTGCGGCGGGGGCGGTCTTTGTCGGCCCTTGGACGCCCGAATCCGCCGGGGATTTCGTCGCCGGCCCCAGCCATGTCCTTCCGACGGGCGGCGCGGCCGCGATGTTCAACGGATTGACGGTAGATGATTTCCGCCGCCGCCACAGTTTCGTCGAATTTACGGAAAAGGAACTCCGCGAAACCCTCCCCGCCATAGAAACCTTTGCGAAGGTCGAGGGTTTGGACGCGCACGGGTATTCAGCCAGCATCCGTTTCAAGTAGCCAACCGAAGAGAGGATGTCTGACATACGGCGAGACATGATACACCGCATGGGGCGCCGTTGCCGTGACTGGGACTACGGCGGCCGTGGCATCTACATGGTTACCGTAAACCTCAAAGTTCGTGGCAAACCTTTGCTGGCGGCATGGCCGGAGCCCCTGCCCGTTTCCGGGCGGGCGCAGGACTCCGGAGACGGCGGGGTTATCTCCATGCCCCTCACTCCCCTTGGCGAGAAGGTACTTGCCTGTTGGGGGCGCATCCCTGAATTCTGGCCGATGGTTGAACTTCTGGAATGTCAGGTAATGCCCGATCACTTCCATGGTCTCCTCTTCGTGAAAGATGTTTTGCGCTCCGCCGGAGGTGGCGGAGTAAAAAAGACCCTCGGTGACATCATCCGCGGTTTCAAGACCGGCTGTCGTGAAGTGGGCTGGGAAGAAGGGTATGTGGATAACATCCTCTTCCGCGAGGGGCAGCTCAGGCGTATGGCCGAATACATTCGCGAGAATCCGCGCCGCCTGACCGAGAAACGAGCCAATCCCGCACTCTTTCGCCGCGTCGTGGATTTGCCGGTGGATTTGCCGTTGTTTTTCGTATCGGCGGGGACGCCGAGGTTCAAGGCCCGCTTCTCCGCCATCGGCAACACCTCGCTGCTGTGTTGGCCGTTGGCGTTACAGGTGCAATGTTCTCGTTCGGACTTTCGGTACCGCCGCGAACGTCTGCCCACCGGCGGCTGGAAAATCCTTCGCGATGCCTCCGGCGTGCCGTTTGTGGAATTCGCAACGCCGGCGTTTGAAGCGAAGTGCGAAGACGCCCTGCGCTGCGCTAAGAACGGTGCCGTGCTGATCAGCCCGTGCATCTCCCACGGCGAACGTGAGATTGCCCGCCGTGCCCACTTCGCAGGCGCACGGGTGATTGCCCTGCGTAACAAAGGTTTCTCAAAATTCGAGAAGCCCAACGGCGCACTCTTCGAGCAGTGCGCAAAGGGCAACCTTTTGCTGCTCGCGCCAGCCGCTTGGCCCTACATTCCCGGCGAAAAGCCCCCCACGAGAGAATCTTCACTCATACTGAACCGCATCGCGCAACTCCTCGCGGGCGAAGGTGCCGCCGAGATTGACTACCACGGAGTCGTTTTTCGGACATCGACACCAAGGTCTACGATGCCCTGCAAGCCACCTGAAACGGCGGTGTTCCGCGCTCCGCCGGAGGTTGTGGTATTTGCGCTCCGCCTGAAACGGCGGTGTTCTGCGCTCCGCCTGAAACGGCGGAGTAGAGCAAATCACTCCGGCGCCACCGCCTGTAGCAGTGCATCCATCTGCGCGTCTGTCCCGATGGTGATGCGGAGGTATGGCGCTGTGCGCGGTGCGGGGAAGTAACGGACGTAGATGTGTTTCCGTTTTAACGCCTCAAAGACTTCCGCCGCGTTATGGCCTGGCGGTTCGGCGAAAAGGAAATTCGTCTGTGAAGGGAGTACGTGCCAGCCGAGACCGCGCAGTTCGGTCGCGACGCGCTCTCTCGTCGCACGGATCTTCGCGACATTCGCCCGCATGGAATCAAGGTCGTTCAACGCGGCCAGGCCAAGCGTCTGCGAGAACCAGTCCATGTTGTAGGAATCCTTGATTTTGAAGAGCGCCTCGATAAGCGGTTCCGGCCCGATGCAATACCCGAAGCGGAGCCCTGCAAGCGAGAAAGATTTCGAGAGCGTCCGCATCACAAGCGTGTTCGCGTTTTCGGGGGAGGTGGCGATGTCCATGCAGTTTGCGTCGGCAAAATCGGCGTAGGCTTCGTCGATCAGGACGATTCCCCGGAACTTCCGGCAGAAGGCCGCCACGACGTCACGCGGGAAGGCGATTCCGGTGGGAGCGTTCGGATTGGTGAGAATGAACGCGGAAGCGTCGTAATCCTCCGGCATCCGCCAGGTGAAATCGTCGGGAAGGGCGACGGGGCTTTTACGGCTGTCGCGGATTTCAGTCAAGACGGGATAGAGGGAATAGGTTGGATCGAAATACCCGATCGTCCCGTCCGGCGTTTCGACGAACGCCCGTGTGAAGAGCGCCAACACTTCGTCCGACCCGTTCCCGACAAAGACCTGTCCGGATCGGCAACCGTTGATCTCGGCGATCCGTTCCCGGACGGCGTGGAAGAGAGGGTCGGGGTAGAGGCGGAGTTTCCGGTAGTCGAACGAGGCTAGCGCCTCTGCGACTTTCGGGGAAGGTGGGTAGGGGTTTTCGTTCGTGTTGAGTTTGATGATGTCCGGATCGGAGGGCTGTTCACCGGGGGTGTATCCGGCGAGTGCCTGTACGTTTCGGCAAATCGGCATGGCGGTGCATTCCCATGTATGCGAAAGGCGGGCGGCCTCGGCCGCCCGCCGGTTGATTAACAATTAGCTCAGACGGATTTTCCCGACGCATTTCATCAGGATGATGGTGGCGACCACCGATGTGACAAGCAATCCCGCGCCCAGGTACCAGCAGGCGGCGCCCCCGGCCGCGTAGATGAGGTAGCCGCAGCCGAACAGACACGTCCAGACGGCGAGACACCCGAAAATCATGCAGACCACGCCCATCGGAAGCTCGCGCAGATCGGCATGGATGAGCTTGTCGAACGCTTCGAGGGTTTCTTGCGGTTCCTTCGGTGTCGCGAATGTGACGGCGAGCCAGCCGATCGTGGTGAACATCACGCCGAGAATGAGTTTCCATGCGCCGAGGGTGAACCACTCCGCGCGCCACCCGCTCTCAAGCCAGCCTGTGAGGCCGCACGCAGGCGCACCCCACTGGAAGAAACAGGCCACGAGGAAGGAAATCACCATCGCGGAGATCTCGCTCCATGCGTTCAGGCGTTTCCAGAACCAGCGTAGGATGTAGATAAGCCCCGTGCCCGCCCCCACTTGGAGCATGAGGTCGAATCCGCCTTTCGCGTTCTGTAGGACGAGCGCCATGCCGGCGCAGCCGAGCAACAGCACGAGCATGAACACGCGGCCCATCAAGACCTGCTTCTGCGGGGATGCCTTGGGATTGACGAAACGCACGTAGAAATCCTGTACGAGGTACGAGGAACCCCAGTTGAGGTGCGTGGCGATCGTGCTCATGTAGGCGGCAATCAGCGATGCCGCGACAAGCCCGAGCCAGCCCGCCGGCAGTCGCGAGATCATGGCGGGATAGGCCATGTCGTCCTTCACGAACTGTATGGCGGCGTTCGGGAACTCCCTCTGGAGGGAGTTCAGGTCGGGGAAGACGATGAGCGAGGCGAGGGCCACGATGAGCCAGGGCCAGCTGCGGAGCGCGTAATGGAGGAAGTTGAACAGCATCACCGCGCCCACGGCGTTCTTTTCATCCTTCGCCGACAGCATACGCTGCGCGATGTACCCGCCTCCGCCAGGCTCCGCGCCGGGATACCACGTGGCCCACCACTGCACCGCGACGGGAAGGATCAGGACGGTCATGAGGTTCGATTTCCAGGCCGCGCCCGTGACGGCGGGGAACATGGTCATCTTCCCGGTCACGGCGGGGTGCTTGAAGAGTTGCGCGAGGGTGCCGGAGTTCTCCGCTCCGCACATCTTCACGGCGAAGTAGGCGGCGGCGACCGCGCCCACCATCGCGACGGTGTACTGGTAGAAGTCGGCCCAGATCGAACCGGTAAGCCCGCCGAGCGTCGCGTAGATACCGACGGCGACGAGCGCGATTGCGAGCGTCACGGCGGGGGAAAGCCCGAAGATCGTCGCGCCGATCTTGATGGCGGCGAGCGACACCGTGCCCATGACGATGATGTTGAAGACGAGGCCGAGGTAGACGGCGCGGAAGCCTCGCAACGCCTTCGCCGGCGCACCCGCGTAGCGGATCTCGTAGAAGCCGAGGTCGGTGGAAAGCGCGCTCCGGCGCCACAGTTTCGCGTAGACGAATACCGTCAGCATACCCGTGATCAGGAACGCCCACCAGACCCAGTTGCCCGCGACGCCCTGGGTGCGGACGATGTCCGTCACCAGGTTCGGCGTGTCGCACGAGAACGTGCAGGCGACCATGGAGACGCCGAGCAGCCACCAGGGCATCGACCTCCCGGAGAGGAAGAAGTCCGATGCGCTTTTGCTGGCGCGCCGTGTCGCGGCGACACCGATAAGGATGACGGAGATTAGAAACGCGACGATGATCGTCGTGTCGAGTGTTGTGATGTGAACCATGTTGTTGTCCTTTCTTTTCGTGAGACCGTTAATCGCCGGTGGCGGGCGCGGGTTCCTCCGTGAAAAACTTCGGAACCAGCGCCTTGATGTCGTCGGCGTCCGCGTCAAACTGCGCAGCCGCCTCGTTGGCGAGCTTCCGCGCCAACTTCATCGCCGAGTCGTTCGACGGGTAAAAGAGCGAGAGCGCGATCGCCGCGTTCGTCTTCAGACGGGATCGTTCGCGCAGATGAAGGCCTTTCGTTTTTTCCGAGGAGACGAAATTGATGACCAGTTCCGCGAAAATCGCCATCTTCTCGTTGTAGACGGTTTTCCAGGGGATTTTACTGCCCCCGACGGTCAACGTCTTTGCGTCGGAGCCGGTGATCGTCCAGCCTTTTACGGATTTGTAGCCGACGACATTCCCGGAGAGGTACTTGTGGAAGTTTTCAAGCCGTTGCACCCGTTCCAGCGCGACGAGGAACGCCGTCGTGCCGCCATCGGTTTCGAGTTCGTCTTTGATGTTCTGGATCGTACGCTTGGCCTGTCGGAAATCGAGCGCGCGCAACGGCACTGCGGCCGTGTTTTCGGCTTCGGCGACCTTCTGGCATTCTGCGTCCGTCTTCGCCTTGAGTGCTTCGGTCGCCTGCCGCTTCTTCTCCGCGTCCGCCTCGGCTTTCGCCTTTTTCTCCGCCTCAAGCTTCT
The DNA here is from genome assembly GCA_017962315.1 of Kiritimatiellia bacterium. Taxonomy (GTDB): domain Bacteria; phylum Verrucomicrobiota; class Kiritimatiellia; order RFP12; family UBA1067; genus RGIG8368. The sequence continues at coordinate 4,084 of JAGCVN010000097.1, read as the reverse complement.
GCTGTTTCTGGAGCGCCAGAAGAGAGTTGAGTTCGTTCTTCACGCTTTCGATCGCCTTCTTAAGACCGGCGCACCGTCGTGGAATTTCGGTAATCGGTTTCGCGTAGGCGAGGTTGTCGACCTCCTCCTTCAGGAAGTTGTTCAGTTTCACCAGCTGGTCCCGGTGTTCGGACGACACCTGATCGAATTTCTCCGCCAGCCGGGCATGTTCTTCGATCTTGGCGAGCATCGCTTTTGCGAGTTTGAACGCCCGCCCGACTTGGGCGGCGTCGTCAAACATCCCTTTGACGAGTTTGACGACCGGCGGCGTTTCGGGGGCCTCGTCCGCAGCCTCTCCCGCGTCGGCGGTCTTCGCGTCGGCGGTCTTCGCGTCGGCGGCTCCCGCTTTGGCTGCCTCCTGCACCATCGACGTGAATATATACTTCAAGTAAGCGTCGCTGGTCGGCATCTTACCGCCACCGAACATCTTCCGCAACGGTCCCGGAAGGGGCATCTTTGCCTCCTTCGCGCCTTTACCTTCCTCTGCGGCCATTGCGGCCAGGCAGGCTTCAAGCAGCGGCGTGAGTTCGTTCTGGAGACCGCTCATCACCTCGTGGTAGTCCTGGATCTTCTTTGGTTGGGGGGCATTGGGGCTGGCGAGGACTTGGCTGAGTTTCTCGATGTCGTCAAGCATCAGCCCCTTCTTCGCCAGGGCCGGAATCAGTTTCGCCTCGAACGCTTTCGCCATCGCTTCGAGGTCGGCACCGGGCTTGGCACCTCCCGTCTTTGCGTCCGTTTTGTCTTCCGCCTTTGCCTGCGCGTTCGTTCCCGCTGGCTTCGCCTCGTCTATCTGCGGCTGTCCGCTAAACGCGGCATCGACCTTTGCAAAGATGGCCGGCAACGGAAGGTCGTCGCCCGGATCGGCGGCGAACTGCGCCCGTACCGTCTCCCCCAGTACGCCAGCGGTGAGGTCGCCGGCCTCTTTCGCGTACCCGCCGGCTTCCTTTGGAAAGGCTTCCAGCTTCTTGACGTGTTCGCGGGCAACGGTCACAAACTTCGCGATGTTGGCGCGGGTCTTCCCTTCTTCCTGTTCGAGTTGCGCGAATTCCGCCCTTTCTTTGGCGACTTTCGTGTGGTGGAGATACGCAAAAATACCACCTGCCGAGAGGACTGCCAGCAACAGGACGCCGACACCGATCAACGCAAAAAGCTTGCACCCCCGGTGGCTGTCCGCCGAGTCGTCCGGCTCTTCCTCCGGCGCGTCCGGTTTGCCCGACGCCGGACGGTCGCCGCTTTCGGCGGCTTTTGCGGCGTTCGAGCCTTTGATGACGAACTTTTTCTTCTCCTTCTGTTTCATCTTGATCGGGCCGCAGGACTGCAGGTACTTGTCCATGTCGTTCAAGAGGGAACGGTAGGTCGGGTAGCGTTTCGCGGGATCGACCTCCAGCATGCGCTGGATGATCGCCTCGAGTTCCGGGGAGATGGCCTCGCCCCGGATGTCCACCATCGGGTGGTAGGGTTCCTCGAACCGCGCCTTCACCACGGCGGTCGCGTCCGGACCGTCATAAGGGGGCTTGTTGCAGATGGCGTGGTAGAGTGTGCCGCCGAGCGAATAGATGTCGGCGCGGAAATCCGTCTTCAGACGGCGCACCTTTTCCGGCGCGATGTAGAACGGCGTCCCCCAGACTTCATTGTTGGGGTTGAGCATGGCCGCGAGTCCGAAGTCCACGAGCTTGGCGTTCTGGTCGGCGTCAAAGAGAATGTTCTCAGGTTTGACGTCGCCGTGGACAAGTCCCGCGTCCGCCGCATCGCTCAATCCGCTGGCGATCTGCCGCCCGATGTGGATGACCACGCCGGGGTCGAGCGGGCCTTGCTTCGCCATCATCTTGTCTAGGCTGCCGCCTGTGATCAGCTCCATCGAGATGTAGGGCTGCCCTTTTTCGCGCCCGAATGAATAAATCTGCGCGATGTTGGGGTTGTTGAGCCGCGCGGCGGCCTGGGCCTCGCGCTGGAAGCTTTCGACAAACTGCGGGTCGTCGCCCAGGGATTTCAACATCACCTTGATCGCGACTTCGCGGTTCAACCCCGTGTCGCGCCCGCGGTAGACGCCGCCCATGCCGCCCTGACCAAGCCGCTGCAGGAGGACGAACGGGCCGAACAGGGCGGGCACTTGGAACGACGCGCCGCAGGAAGGGCACTGCACACCGGTAAAAGGTGGGAGCGAGGAGACATCCAGCACGGTGTTGCAGCTGGGGCACGTCGCCTGTCCCATGGGGTCTGTCACGATGTTTGCTTGTTCGTTACTGTCCATAAATCGCCTTCTTCCGGTCTCTTTCAAGATCTCGGCACACCTGTGCCAGACTTGACAACTCCATTATGCCGTAAAAAAGGCGGGTTGTCGATAACGAAATGGAGGCGCTTTCGCACTCCTTCCCGCTTGAAGAAAATACACATCCCCCTTGCCGTTCTGTCCGGGATGGGCTTGCCTATAACTTGATTGTTCACAAATGACAATTGTTCACAAATGCCATCATTGCCACAAATACAGATATCGGGGAAACTTGCAATTTGTGATTTGTGAACAATTGTGACAATTGAGATTTGTGAACAATATCCACGTTACCCCCATGTGTATTCCCGTGCGAGCGCGAACGACGGGCTTGTAATCGCGCACGTCAAGCGGTTTGCCGACGGCGCACTGGACGTTCTGAAGTGCCGTCCTTACGGTAAGACCAATCTCGCCACGATTCGACCTAAGCGGCGGCGTTTCAGGGACTGGCTCGTAGAACGGTGACATTTCCACATTGTCGGAAAAGAGTTCACACACAGCAAGGTTGGCCTTTTCAGGATCATACCGGTTCTACAGCGTCTCAAGCGGGCAATACAGCGCGAACATGTCCCCCTTTTCGTTGGCCTCCCGAACGAGCGTCGGCAATATGTAGTGCTCTTCCGGGAAGCACGGACTTGCAGTGTTGAACTTTCTCATATCGCCTATTCTTCGTACACGGTGCGTAATGTACACAATCATCCGTCTCTACGGCAACACAGACTGTTATCGTTCGTCGTTTTCGAGTTTCACGGGGCCGAAGAGGCCGGATTTGCGAAGCGTATCTGTCGGCTTGTGCGGATTCACCGTGGTGCGCGTGAGGCGTTTCTCAGCCGGAAGCGACGCATCGCCGATGAGCCTGTTGAGCCAGAGGTTCGCAACTTCGATTTCAAGCAGGTTCTCGCCGTCCTTCCACACGCCCTCCGGCACCGCGACGCGCCACGGCCAGCACCACACCGAGCCAAGGTCCCTGCCGTTCAGCTTCACCCGCGCAAGGTTCGCCACGTCACCGAGGCTGATGTGCGTGGGCGCATCCTTGCTCGTCACCGTCTTGCGGTACGTCGCAATGCCCGAATAGTGCTGGATGCCCCACTCCGGACGCTTCGTCCAGTCTTCAAGCGTCTTGAACTCCACTTCGCCCTCCGGCCCGCCCCACGCCGGATCAAACGCCACCTTCCACGGCCCTTCGACGACCCTAGTACAACGGGCAGCTTGCCCGTTGCGGCGGGCAGGGTCTGCCCGCCCTGCCACCACAAACCCGCTCTCACCGGGGCCAAGTGCCAGTTCTATTTCCGTCACGCCGTTCGTGCATTTCCAGCCGGACAGCGACTCTCTCTCTCCGTTGAGCGGATCCCACCATTCGATGGATTTCGCGTCGCCGACCCTGAATCTGCATGTCGCCGTCTGCGGCTTGTCCAGACGGTTGCCCACGAAGTAGATGTCCCGTCCGTCGAGTCGGCGGTGGATGTAGCGCAAATCGCCATCCGTCTCAAAGTCTGGACGTAGTTCCGTATCCGACAACAAGCCCGCATTCGACACCAAGTACGACAATGCCGAGTATGACACATAAAGATCCTTGCCTCTAGGACGCAGTCCCCACGGACGCATCGCGAACGGACCAAACTCCTGTACGGGCGCGTCTTGCTCGCCAAACTGCCCACGGTTTCTCGTGCATGTCCAGGAGGCGTCGGTCTTGAACGTGTCAACATGCCCGTCCCAATATCTAATGGCGCAGGCGGCGATAAGCCCCGCCGGATTGGGCGTGTTGTCCCAGTTGTC
>JAGCVN010000096.1 GCA_017962315.1 Kiritimatiellia bacterium | reverse complement strand
GGTTATGAAAACGCCGCACCGTTGCGCGGCGAAAGAAGTATGTTGTCTATACAAGTTGTTTCGGTTGTCACCCATCGAACTTACAGGCAAGGCGGCGCGGGCACAACGGGGGGGGCGATTCGGGCAATGGGGATACTGCCACGGAAATATCGCCGGCGACAGCCTATCTTCCTTCGCGTTCCCTGCGCCGGGTACCCGCACCTTGAAATCTGTTCTTCCCTGCGCCTCCACGTCTCTGCGTCTCGATCAGACCGAAAGACGGAAAAGGAGAATCCATGTTTCGGCGAAATGCCCGGAAGTTGGTATAAAACACCCACACGTATGCCTGAAGAGCCAAAAAAGGCGACCGGTTGCAACCGGTCGCCTTTTTTCAAGCAAAGGGACACTCTACCCCCTGCGACCGCGGAGGCGGCCGTGACGGAGAAAGCCCTCGTAGTTGCGCATCAGCAGGTGGGACTCCATACGGCGGAGCGTGTCCAACGCGACGCCGACGATAATCAACAGCGAGGTACCGCCGAAGAAGGAGGCCATTTCCCACGGCACTTCCATGAACCCACGCATCAACTGCGGCAGGATGGCGATCACGAGAAGACCGACCGCACCGATGAGCGTGACGCGCGTCATAAGCGCATCCAGATACTCCGCCGTCGCCTTACCCGGACGGATGCCCGGGACATAAGAGCTGTCGCGCTTCAGGTTATCCGCAATCTGCATCGCGTTAAACTGGGTCGCGACCCAGAAGAACGAGAAGAAGAGGATCAGAAGCGCATAGACGAAGAGGTGGATGGGACTGGTCATGTCCGAAAGCTGGGAACCGAACCACTTCAACCAGCTCAACCACTTGACCTCGGCGGGGATCCGGGAAAGGATGATACCGGGGAACTGGATCAGCGGGCCGGCGAAGATGATCGGCATGACGCCCGTGTAGTTGACACGCAACGGCATGAACGTCTGCTGCATCCCGTAGGAATTCCCGCCGCCGACGGAGCGGCGTGTGGAATGGATCGGCACCTTGCGAACGCCCTCGGTGAGCATGACGGTACCCATGGTGACCATGAAACCGAAGAGGAGCAGAAGAATCAGCTCGACGGGGTTCTTGGTCGCCTGGATGCCGCCCAGACCGAAGTAACGGGTCCACGCCTCGACGCACGCCACGGGCAGGCGCGAGGTGATGTTGATCATGATGATGAGCGAAGTGCCGTTGCCGATCCCGAACTGCGTGATCTGGTCGGCCAACCACATGACGAAAAGCGAAGCCGACGTCATGCAGATCACCGTCACGATGTTGAACCCGATGCCGGGGGTGGTCACGATGTGGACATCGCCAAGCCCGATGGACGAGGGGTGCTGCAGCACGGTGGCGAGTCCCCAGGCCTGGAACGCGCAGATGGCGATCGTCAGGTAACGGGTCCACTGGGCCAGTTTCTGACGGCCGGTCTCTCCCTCACGGGAGGCACGTTCAAGCGTGGGGACGACGGCAGTGAGCAGCTGGATAATGATCTGCGCACTGATGTAAGGCCAGATGCTCAGGAAACCGACGGCGCACTGGCTGAGCGCACCGCCGCTGAACACGTTGAACCAGTCCATCAGCCCGCCGCCGACAGCAGACTGCTTACGGATTTCCTCCAAAGTAGTCTGGAGCGTCTGCCAGTCAACTCCCGGAGTCGGAATCAAGGAGATCAACCGGCAGATGAACACGAGGCCGATGGTGATCAGAATGCGCTTCCGGAGCTCGGGGATCTTGAAGGTATTCGCGAAGGTGGAGAGCATAGGCATGGCGGTTTCACCTTATACGAGTTCGATCGTTCCGCCGGCGGCCTCGATCTTCTGGCGCGCCGTGGCGGAGACCGCATTCACCTTGATGGTCAGCTTCTTGGTCAGTTCGCCGACGCCAAGGACTTTGACGCCGTCGTACTTGTACGCGAAGATGCCCTTCTCGTGGAGGAGGTCGAGGGTAACGACCGTGCCGTCATCGAACTGCTCCAGACGCCCGACGTTGAGCGCGAGGTAGTTGACGCGGTTGACATTCTTGAAGCCGCGCTTCGGGAGACGGCGGATGAGAGGCATCTGGCCGCCTTCGAAACCGAGCTTGTGCTTGTGGCCCTTGCGGGACATCTGGCCCTTCTGGCCCTTGGTGGAGGTCTTGCCCATGCCCGACCCGCCGCCTCGGCCTACGCGGCGGTAGGTCTTCCGCGCACCGGGGGTGTTCTTTAAATTCGAGAGATCCATTTCAACGTTCCTTTCTTCGCCGGTTGCCGGCGGCCGGGCCGTCGGCAACCGAACCACGGATATTACGCGCGGGCCGCCGCGATCTCCTCAGCCGAGCGGAGCTGGTTGAGGGCGTCGATCGTGGCCTTGACCACGTTCAGGCGGTTCTTGCTGCCAAGCGACTTGCCGACCGCGTCGCGGACGCCTGCGGCCTCGAGGACCGGGCGCATGCCGCCGCCGACGATCAAGCCGGAGCCGGCGGGCGCGGGCTTAATCAAGACACGGCCGCCATCGCAGACGCCGACAACCTGGTGAGGGATGGTACGGCCGTCCATCTTCACGGAGAAGAGAGACTTCTTGGCCGCCTCGCCGCCTTTGCGGATGGCATCGGCAACCTCGTTGGCCTTACCGAACCCGAACCCGACCTTGCCCTGGCGGTCGCCGACGACCACCACGGCGGAGAAGCTCATGCGGCGGCCGCCCTTGACGACCTTCGCGCAACGGTTGACGAACACGACACGCTCGTCAAATTCGTTCTGTTCGTCGCGCTCACGGTCACGATCGCGGTCTCCGCGGGGAAACTTGGAATCAGCGCTCATTTACTTCGTCTCCTTGGCAGGTTTCTTCGCCTTCTTGGCAGGTTCATCCTTCTTGGGCTCCGCCTTCTTCTCCTTCGGAGGCTTCGGGGGCTTCTCGGAGATCTTGAGCCCCGCCGCGACGGCGGAATCGACGATCTCTTTGACGCGCCCGTGGAACTTGAAGCCGCCACGGTCGACGACGACGAGGGAGATCCCCTTCGCCTTGGCCGCCTCTGCGGCGCGCTCGCCGACGACCTTGGCCTCGGCCTTGTTCGCGTTCGCGTTGTCCTTGAGGGAGGAGGCGGAAGCGAGGGTCGTCATGGCGTCGTCGTCAATGAACTGCACATACATGTGCTGGTTCGTGACGCAGATGGCCATACGGGGACGGTCCGCCGTGCCCTTCACCTTCTGGCGGAGGCGCATGTGGCGGATCTTGCGTTGTGCTTTGCGGTTAAAACTCATCTGTTCTGCTCCGTTCAGGCGTTACGCCACTTTCTTGCCGACCTTGCGGCGGATCTTCTCGTCCGAGTAGCGGATGCCCTTGCCCTTGTAGGGTTCGGCCGGGTAGTAGTCGCGGATGCGTGCGGCCGCCTCGCCGACAAGCTCCTTGTCGATGCCGTCAACCTTGATGGTGACGTCCTTCTCGACCGTGATGGTGATCCCGTCGGGGATCTTGTAGGTCTTCGGGGAGGCGAAACCGAGGGTGAGGCTCAGGACCTTCCCGCTGAGGGCGGCCTTGAAACCGGTCCCTTCGATGATCAACTCCTTGTGATACCCGGAGGAGACCCCGATGACCATGTTCTGGATGAGCGCGCGGGTGAGGCCGTGCAGGCTCTTCATCTCGCGGGTGTCATCCCGGCGGGTGACGACGACATTCCCGTCTTTGACTTCCACAGTAATCCCGTCGTGGAACGTGCGCTTCAGCTCGCCGAGCTTGCCCTTGACGGAGACCTCGAGGCCGTTTGCCGTGACGGTGACACCGGCGGGGATGGCGACAGGCTGTTTACCGATTCGTGACATTGTTCAAACCCCTTTACCAGATTGTGCAGATCAGCTCGCCGCCAACCTTCTGCCGACGGGCGTCCTTGCCGCTCATGATACCCTTGGACGTGGAAATGACGGCCGTGCCAAGTCCGTCGAGGACGTTGGGGATGTCGTCCACGCCGCAGTATTTGCGCAGACCGGGGCGGCTTTCGCGGCGGAGGCCGCAAATGGCCGATTCGGCCTTGTCGTTGTATTTCAACTCCACCGTCAGCGTCGCGGGGAACGTGCTGTCGATGGAGTAGTCGGTGATGTAGCCCTCGGACTTCATCACGCGGGCGATCTCGCCCTTCATTTTCGACGCCGGCATCTCGACGGAGGCGTGCCCGGCCTTGATCGCGTTGCGGATGCGCAACAGCATATCGGAAATCGGATCGGTCATTTTCTTCCTCCTACCAGCTGGACTTGGTGACACCGGGAATCATCCCGGATAGGGCGAGCTCGCGGAAGCACAGACGGCAGAGCTGGAACTTGCCGATGTACCCGTGACGGCGGCCGCAGCGGGAGCAGCGGTGGTACGCGCGCACTTTGAACTTCGGCGTGCGCTTCGCCTTGATCATCAGACTTAACTTAGCCATGTAAAGTTCCTTCCGGTTATGCCTTCTGCGCGTTGCGGCCCGCGAAGGGCATGCCCAGGGCGATCAGAAGCTCCTTGGCGCCCTTGTCGTCCCGCGCGGTGGTGACGAACGTGATGTCGAGTCCGACGTCGGCCTCGCCCGTGACGCCCGTATCGATCATCTCAGGGAAGATCGAATGCTCCTTGAGCCCGAGCGTGTAGTTGCCGCGGCCGTCGAAGCCCCGGTTCGGGACGCCGTGGAAGTCGCGGATACGGGCGAGCGTGCTGTTGCACAGGCGCTCGACGAAATCGTACATCTTGTCGCGGCGGAGCGTGACCTTCGCGCCGATGACCATGCCCTGGCGCAGTTTGAAGTTCGAAATGCTCTTCCGCGCCTTACAGGTCACGGGGCGCTGCCCGGTGATCTTCGCCAGGTCGTCCAGGATCTGCTTCTGGAGATCCTTCTCGACGATGCCGAAGCCCATGTTCAGCACGACCTTCTCAAGCCGGGGGACGAGCATCTTGTTCGTCAGGCCGAGTTTCTTCTGGAGCTCGGGGGCGAGCTCCTTCATGAACTTTTCTCTGAGGTTAGCCATACTCTACTCCAACACCTTCCCGGTCGCCTTGGACTGGCGGACCCACTTGTCGCCTTCTTTCACGCGGCGGATGCGGACGCCCTTCTTCGCGTCGGGGTCGTACGGCATCAGCTTGCAGAGGCGGATCGGCGCCTCTTTCTCGACAAAGCCGCCTTCCGGGTGCTGCTGGGAACGGCGGATCGACTTCTTGATCAGGTTCAAGCCCTTGACGATGGCCATACCCTTGGAGGGCATGACGGCGAGGACCTCGCCCGTCTTGCCGGCGAAATCGCCGGAGATGGCGATGACCGTGTCGCCCTTACGGATTCTTGCGATACTCATTAGAGGACCTCCGGCGCGAGGGAAATGATCTTCATGTAGTTCATGTCGCGCAGCTCGCGAGCCACCGGCCCGAAGATGCGGGACCCGACGGGGTTGAGCTTGCTGTCGACGATAATGCAGGCGTTGTCGTCAAACTTGACGAACGAACCGTCCGGGCGGGCGATCGGATAGGCCACCCGCACGATGATCGCCGAGCAGACCTGGCTCTTCTTCACAGACCCGGTGGGAGACGCCTCCTTGATCGCCACGCGGATGACGTCGCCGATGTGGGCGCTCTTCTTCCGCTGGCCGATGATGCGGAAACACATCGCGCTCTTCGCGCCCGTGTTATCCGCCACCACCAAACGTGTGCCTTCCTGTACCATGGGTTACTTCTCCTCCGGGACGATACGCCAGCGCTTGGTGGCGCTGAGCGGGCGCGTCTCCATGATCGTGACTTTGTCGCCTACCTTCGCGGTGTCGGCTTCGTCATGTGCGTGGAATTTCTTGGAACGGCGGATCACCTTGCCATAGATCGGGTGGCGCTCGCGCCACTCGGCCTGGACGACGACGGACTTGATGCCCATCTTGCTGACGACCACGCCCTTCAGGCTCTTGCGGATGCCGCGGGGTTTCGCGGCGGGTTTCTCGGTTGTCTCGGCCATAACTACTTCTTCGCCTCCCGCTCAGTCTGGATGGTCAACATCCGTGCGACCTCTTTGCGCAGAAGGCGCAGGCGCACGGGCTTCTCGACTCCGGTAGCAGAGGAGTTGTGCTTGATTTGCAACGTCGTCAACTCCTTCTTCGTCTCGGCCAGCTTGGTCGCGAGCTCGGAGTCGCTCAGGTTTCTCAGTTCTTTCGCTTTCATTCGGACTAGACTCCTGCGACGGCGCGCGTGATGAACTGGGTACGGATGCCCAGCTTGGTGTCAGCGAGGCGCAGACATTCGCGCGCCACGGAATCGGGCACGCCGCCTACCTCGAACAGGATCTTCCCGGGGAGGATCACGGCGACCCAGAGTTCCGGGTTGCCCTTGCCTCCGCCCATACGGACTTCGATGGGCTTGCGGGTGACGGGTTTGTCGGGGAACACGCGGATCCAGAGCTTGCCCTTGCGCTTCATTTCGCGGTTGATCGCGACGCGGCAGGCTTCGAGCTGCGTGTTGGTGACCCAGCCGCGGGTCATCGCCTTCAGGCCGAACTCGCCGAACGCGAGACGGTCTCCCGACGTGGCGTACCCGGCACGGTTACCCTTCGATTGCTTGCGGTATTTTACCCGCTTAGGCATCATGGGCATAATTCTTCCTCCTTCCCTGGCCGCCCTGGCGGGCCGGCCGGAAATCAGGCTTCTTGCAGATCCAGACCTTGACGCCGATCAGTCCGGCGGTGGTGTGGGCCTCTGCGAAGCCGTAGTCGATGTTCGCACGGAGCGTGTGCAGCGGGACGCTCCCCTGCATGCTCCACTCGGCGCGGGAGATTTCCGCGCCGTTGATACGTCCCGCGGCACGGATCTTGATCCCGTCCACGCCCATGTCCATGGCGACCTTCTCGGCGCGCTTCATCGCACGCTTGAGGGCCACGCGGCGCTCGACCTGCTGGGCGATGTTCTCGGCGACCAGCTGGGCGTCGCAATCCGCATCGCGGACCTCGTGGATCTCGATGTAGATCTCCTTGCCCGTCTTCTTCGCCAGGTCGGCGCGGATCTTCTCCACGTCCTGCCCGTTGCGCCCGATGACGATGCCCGGGCGGGCGGTGTAGAGGTTGACGCGCACGCGGTTGGCGTAGCGTTCGATGATGATACGGGTGATCGCCGCCTGCTCAAGGCGTTTCTTGACGAGTTCGCGGATCATCTGGTCTTCGGCGAGCAGGGTGCCGAAGTTTTTCTTGTTGGCGAACCAGCGGCTGCGCCACTGCTTGTCAACGGCAATCCGGAATCCGATCGGGTTTACTTTCTGTCCCAAAGTCTTACTCCTTAGCAGTTCGCGTTAGAAGGCCTCGTCCGTGAGGATCACCTTGCAGTGGCAGAGCCGCTTGGCGATCGGGTGCGCGCTGCCGCGCGCCGTCGGCCAATACCTGCGCATGCGCGTACCTTCGTCGAAGACGGCGCTCTTCACGAGCAGGGTGTCCACGTCCAGGTTGTTGTTGTTCTTCGCATTCGCGGCGGCGCTCTTCAGCGTCTTGAGCAGAACGCCCGCCGCCTTGCTCGGATGGAACGCCACCATGCTTATCGCCTGGGCGACGCTCTTGCCCCGGAGTTCGCGCGCCAGGGCGCGGCCCTTGAAGGCCGACATGCGGAAATTCCGCGTGATCGCAGTTACTTCAGCCATGTCTCCCCTCCTTACTTGACCGCCTTGTCGGTGTGTGCGCCGTGGCCTTTGAACGTGCGCGTCGGCGCGAATTCGCCCAGGCGGTGGCCCACCATGTTCTCGGTGATGAAGATCGGCATGTGCTGGCGCCCGTTATGGATGGCGAACGTCAGGCCGACGAAATCCGGCAGGATCATGGAGCGGCGGGACCAGGTCTTGATCGGCTGCTTCTTGTTTCCCCCGGCCAGTACCTTCTGGACCTTGTCGAGCAGGCTCTGTTCGACGTAGGGCCCTTTCTTAAGTGACCTCGACATTGATTACTTCCTCCGCTTGAGAATGACTCTGCTGCTCGTCTTGCGGCGGTTGCGCGTCTTGCCGCCCTTCGCCAGCTTGCCCCACGGGGAACGCGGGTGCGAACCGCCGGACGTGCGGCCTTCGCCGCCGCCCATCGGGTGGTCGACCGGGTTCATCGCGACACCGCGGACGTGCGGGCGCCGGCCCAGCCAGCGCGCGCGCCCGGCCTTGCCGAGCTTCACGCTGCCCCACTCCTCGTTTCCGACCTGCCCGATCGTCGCCATGCAGCGCGCGTCGAAGAGGCGGATCTCGCCGGAGGGCATCTTCAGCGTGACCGTTTTGCCTTCACGCGCCATCACCTGGCAGCCGATCCCGGCGGAACGGGCGATGATGCCGCCCTTCCCCGGAACAAGCTCGATGTTATGCACGTACATGCCCAGCGGAATCTGTCCGAGCGGGAGGGCGTTGCCCACGTTCGGCTCGGCCTCGGGACCGGACATGACCGCATCGTCCACCTTCAACCCCTTCGGGCAGAGGATGTAACGCTTCTCGCCGTCCACGTACTTCAGCAGGGCGAGGTTCGCGCTGCGGTTCGGATCGTAGGCGATCGCCTCGACGCGGGCGGGGATTCCCGCCTTGTCGCGGCGGAAGTCCACGATACGGTAACGGCGCTTCGCCCCGCCGCCGCGGTGGCGGGAGGTGATGTGCCCGTGGTTGTTGCGGCCGCCGGTCTTCCGCAGCGCCTCGGTGAGGCGGCGGACCGGCTTCTTCTCCGTGATTTCCTCGAAGGTGAGCGCCACGCGGTGGCGCAACCCCGGAGACCTAGGTTTGAATGTTCTGAGACCCATGTCTTTTACCCTTTAGACAATCTCGATACGTTCGCCGGCCTTGACGGTGACGATCGCCCGCTTCCAGTCGGATTCCCGGACCACACGGCGGTTGCGGAGCGTCCGCATCGCGCCCTTGTACTTCTGCGTGTTCACCTTCAGGACGTGTACGCCGAACTGCTTCTCGACGGCCTGGCGGATTTCAAACTTGTTCGCCGCCACGGCGACTTCGAGCATATAGCGGTTTTCGACGGCGAGACGCGTCCCCTTCTCGGTGACCAGCACCCGGCGGATGACACCTTCGTGCTTCATGCCTTCACCTCGTTCTTCTTGGGCTCGAGACGCGCCATACGCGCCTTGAGCGCTTCATAGCCCGCCGCCGTCGCGACCCAGTTGCGGTAGAGCATCAGGGTGTAGAGGTCGGCGTCCTCCGCGCAGACGATGTCCACGCGCGGCAGGTTGTTCGCCGCGAGGACCAGGTTCGCCTCGGGGTCCTTGTCTACCAGGATCAACGCGCCCTTGCCGCCCTTGCCGGCGTCGATTCCCAGCTTCTTCAACAGGGCGATCAGCAACTTGGTCTTGGGTTCGGCGAGTTCGATCTTCTCGATGATCTGGACGCGCCCTTCCTTGATCATGTCGCTGGCGACGCGGTTGAACGCCAGGCGCTTGACCTTCCGGTTGATCTTTTGCGAGTAGTCGCGGGGCTTGGGGCCGAACGCGACGCCGCCGCCGCGCCACACCGGGCTCTGGCGTAAACCGGCGCGGGCGTTACCCGTACCCTTCTGCTTCCAGGGCTTCTTGTTGGAACCGGCGACCTCGCCCTTGCTGAGGGTGCAGGCCGTTCCGGCGCGACGGCCGGCGAGGATGGCGACGATCGTGTCGTGTACCGCCTGCTCGCCGCGGTCGAGCGTCAGGACCGCGTCATCGACGGTCTCTTCCCGCACGGCCTCTCCGGCCGGAGTGTAAACTTTAATCGTGCTCATGCTACTTCCTCAACGCTTTCGTGACGTAGACCACGCCGTTGCGGGGCCCCGGGACGGAGCCGACGACGAGGATCAGGTTGTCTTCCGGGCGGACCTGCACCACGCGCAGGTTCAACGCCTTGCGGTTCTCCGCGCCCGTGTCGCCAGGCATCTTCTTGCCCTTGTGGACCCAGCCGGGGAGGTCGCGCGCACCGATGGAGCCGGGGCGGCGCTTGGTGTGGCTGCCGTGACCCATCGGGCCGCCGTGCATCCCCCACCTGTGCATGACGCCCTGGAACCCCTTGCCCTTGGTCACGCCGCGCACGTTCACGTACTTGATGTCCTTGAAGATGTCGACCGTGACGACGTCGCCCGTCTTGGGGGCGTCGCCCTCGTCGAGGTCGAACTCCTTCAGCTCGCGCATGGTCTCAAGCCCCGCCTTCTCGAAGCGGGTCCTCTCCGCCTTCGTGAGGCGGCTGGCCTTCTGCTTCCCGAACGCAAGCTGCGCCGCGACATACCCGTCGCGATCGAGGGTCTTGACCTGCACCACAGGGCACGGGCCGGCCTCGATGACCGTGACAGGGACGCGCACACCCTGGTCGTCATAGACCTGGGTCATCCCGATTTTCCTGCCGATTAAGCCTTTCATGGTCTTCTCCTTACACCCGGATGGTGATGTCCACGCCAGCAGGCAGATTCAGTTTCTTCAGCTCGTCGACCGTCTTCGCGGTCGGTCCCACAATGTCGAGCAGACGCTTGTGCGTACGCATCTCGAACTGGTCCATCGACTTCTTGTCGACGTTCGGGCTGCGGTTCACCGTGAAGCGCTCGATCCGCGTTGGCAGCGGAATCGGCCCCACGACCTGCGCGCCCGTCCCACGGGCCGTGTCGATGATGTTCGTCACGGCCTGGTCCAGCATTCTGTGATCGTACGCCTGCAAACGAATGCGTATCCTTTGGCTTTGCATTCTCTCTTACCTGTTCAGTAGTTGTTCTCGCACTGTCCGGGGCACCTCCGCAAAAGCGCCAGGCTCCATCGTGTAGCCGGCGCGCCCGCGCGAAAGCGAGCGGATTGCGGTCGCGTACCCGAAAAGTTCCGCCAGCGGCACGTCCGCACGCACGATCTGCATGTCCCCACGCATCGTCATGTCGCGCACCGCGCCCCGGCGCCCGTTGATGTCCCCCATGATGTCGCCCACATACTCGGGCGGCGTCACGATGTCGAGGGACATGATCGGCTCCAGCAGCTCCGGTCCGGCGGCCTTCGCCGCCTCGCGGAACCCCATCACGGCCGCGGTCACGAAGGCCACGTCTGTCGCCGCCTCTTCATCCGTCACCGAAACGGCCGTGACCTTGGCCAGCACGTCCGTCATCGGATACCGCGCCAGCACCCCGGTCAGGATGCCGTTCGTCAATCCCTGCTCGATGTTGCCGGCCAATCGCTCGTCCGGCAAACCGCGCTTCGCGGCCGGCGCGACTTCCACCGCGTACCCGCTTCCGCGTTTCCGCGGCGAAACCTCCACGGTGACGCCCGCACAGAGCCGCTTCCCGCCCACCGTCTGGTCGAAGAGGAAGTCGCTCTTCCCCGTCCCCGAAACGGTCTCGTAGTACGACACCATCGGCTTGCCCGTGTTCGCCCCGCACTTGAATTCGCGGCGCAGCCGATCCACCAGGATCTCCAGGTGGAGCTCGCCCATGCCGCTCAAGATCATCTGCCCCGTCTCTTCGTCCACGCGCACCTGGCAGGTAGGGTCTTCCGCCGCCAGCTGCTCCAGGGAATCCTGCAGCTTCCCTTTGTCCGCGCTGCTCTTCGGTTCGATCGCGATGCTCATAACGGGTTCCGGCACCGTGATCCGCTCCAGGTAGCAAGGCTGGAACTCCGCGCACAGCGTGTCGCCCGTCGTCGTCTGCTTTAGCCCGACAATCGCCCCGATCTCACCTGTCCGGAGGGCTTCGACCTCCGTCTGCTCGTCCGCCGAGAGCTTCACCAGCTTCATCACACGCTCGCGTTTCCGCGTCCGCGGATTGAAGACGTTCTGCCCTTTCTTCAGGATGCCGCCGTAGACGCGCACGAAGAAAAGGCGTCCCACGTAGGGGTCCGTCGCGATCTTGAAGACCAGCGACGTCAACGGCGCCCCCGCGTCGCAGTCCCGCGTCACCTTCGCCTCCGTCTTGAGGTCGGTCGCCTCGACCGGCGGCCGGTCTTCGGGCGAAGGCAGGTACCACACGACGGCGTCCAACAGCTGCTGGACGCCCTTGTCGCGCAGGGAGGAGCCGCAGAGTACCGGAACCAGCTTGCCGGCGACCACGCTGCGCCGCAGCGACGCGCGCAGCTCTTCCGCCGACAAGTCCGGATTCTCCAAATACTTTTCCGCTGTCTCGTCGTCCGCGTCCGCGCACTTCTCGCACAGCTCCTCGCGCGCCGACTCGGCCTCCACCTTCAGCTCCTCCGGGATCTCGGTGACTTCCACCTCGCGCCCCGAACTCGCCTCGTCGTAGAAATGGGCCTTGCGCTCCAAAAGGTCGATCGTGCCCTTGAAACCGTCTTCTTTCCCGATCGGGATCTCGACCCGCACGGCGTTCGCGTGGAGCTTCGTCCGGATTTCCGACACGCAACGGTCGAAATCCGCCCCCATGCGATCCATCTTATTGACGAAGGCAAGGCGCGGCACGTTGTACCGGTCCGCCTGACGCCAGACGGTCTCCGACTGCGGCTGTACGCCGCCGACGGCACAGAAAACGCCCACCGCGCCGTCCAATACGCGCAATGAGCGTTCGACCTCAATCGTAAAATCAACGTGTCCCGGGGTGTCGATGAGGTTGATGCACTTCCCGAGCCAGAAACAGGTGATCGCGGCGCTGGTGATGGTTATCCCGCGCTCGCGCTCCTGGATCATCCAGTCCGTGACCGTGTTGCCCTCGTCCACGTTTCCGAGACGGTGCGTGCGCCCTGCATAGAAAAGGATACGCTCGGTCGTCGTCGTCTTGCCCGCGTCGATGTGGGCCACGATGCCGATGTTCCGGATATCGCAAAGCCGGACGTCCCCCGCCGGGCTTCCGCCCGCGGAGACGTTTTCCGCATGTTTCGCTTTGCTTTCCAAGACGCTCACTGAATCACTTCCTGCTCTCAAAGAACACGTTCCCCTGCCTTCCATAGGCAAAGTCCGGCTATCTTAGCCAATTCCAAGGCACAATGCAAGCCGAAAATTGAACTTTTTTCAGCTCCGGCACTATACCCCCACGCATTGTCGACCAGATTGATCGCAAAGAACGGGAGGGACAATGCCACCGCTGTCCGTATTGTCGCAACTTTCATTTCTTCTTTCGAGTAGCGTGGATAACTTTGTGGTTCGTCAAAGCTTTTGCGGCTGCCCCCGCTCGTGCCTTGGCGCGAGTGATTCGATTCGGATAACTTGCTATACTGTCCCCGGTAAGCCGTGGGGTGAAGTTAGAGACGAGAGCGGAGCGACCGCGCCGCGCGTGGGAGCATTCATGGGGATAAATGACATTTTATAGGCAAGCCCCCGTCCGCGCTCGCACGGGAAGTTTCTGAAAACAACTTGAACAACTTGAAAACAACGTTTGGTTCTTCCGCGCACAACCATGCGCGGTTTTGAAAACGCCGCACCGTTGCGCGGCGAAAGAAGGATGTTGTCTTTACACGTTGTTTCGGTTGTCACCAATCGAACTTATCGGCAAGCCCGCCGCCCGCGCCTCGTGCGGAAATGTACATCATCCTTCAATTTTTAACCAACCGACAAAGCCGCCCCGGCCTTGCTACAAGGGCGAGGTGGAACGTTCAAGGTGACCCCGTCGGACAAGTTTTTTCAAGGGTCGTCTTGACTGTTTTCAAATCGCAGTCCGCATAAATGAAAACGGAGAGGCATCCGAGTTTACTTCACGCTGATGTAGACGCCATTGTACGGCTTGTAGCTGCCTTCAAGCGACTCAACCTTGCCTTCACCATTGAACAGCACCTTCTCCACCCGCGTGCGTTTCTGGTTCGCGAAGGCGAAATCCGCAAGGCCGTTGCTCGTGAGCGGCGTTTCAACGTTGCCGTTGACGATCGCCACTGAGTAGGTCATACGGTTGTTGTTCAGCACAAGCTTCACGGTGTAGTCGGTGTTCGCCTGAGGCGTCACCCCCGTCAGGTTGATCCATCGCTTCGCGCCGTCCGCGAACGCATACGCCTGGAAGCAGCCGTTCGTGCTCACGCGCACGCCCGCCTTGACGTCGCCGAAGTCGGTGTCCGTGTCCGCGCCCCAGGTGTCGAAGGAAAGCTTCATGAAAATCGTCGTCGTCGCGCCCTTCGACGGTTCCGTCATCGTGAATTCGTTGCCCTCGGTGAAGGTGACCTTGCTGTTCACGTAATCGACGGCGTTGGACCACGTACCCGTCGCCTCCTGCATCGCCGCACGTTCGTCAAGCCAGTGCGCCGCGTGGTTCTCCTTCGTATCAGGATAGAGTCCGCCCGCGCCGTAGTACGCGTCCTTCGTGAGCGTGGCGGACGTCGTCGCGCCGCTCCACTCGCCGCACAGGAACGCCTTGGCCTTGACCGTGGTCGTGGCGGAAACGGCGAACTGTCCTTCGTAGAGTGCGCTGGACGCCGTCGGCTCGCTGCCGTCAAGCGTGTAGCGGATCTCCGCCGCCGCGTCGGCGCATGTGATCTTCACCGTGCGCGAGGAGCCGTAGAACGTCGTACCGTCCACGGGCGAGATCACGGGTACCGCGACTGCCGCAAGCTGCATCTCGACGCCATGGATGTTACGTATCTTGCCCGTGCCGCCATATAAGGCCCCGGAAGCCTCCTGCTCCATCGTCTCACGCGCAAGTCGCGTCGATTCGCACGCCTCCACGGTCACGTTCGTCGCGACCGCGCTTCCCGCCCCGTCGCTCGTACCGACGGAGTACGACCCCGCCGGAAGAAAGAGCGCGTAGATTCCCTTGTCATCGGTCGTCGCGGTGATACGCGCGCCGCTCGTGCGGTTCACCGCCGTCACGGTAACGCCGGACATCACCGTGCCGGACGTGTTCTTGATGCGCCCGCTCACGATCGTGCAGTCGGGAGTCCCCTCGGAGTAGATGTTGTAAACGAGGGTGTCGAACGAACTGTACGCCGATCCCGCCTGTGTGAGGTCTGGAGGATTGTACCAGGCGTCGCTCGACCCTTCCCAGCCCATGTTGAAGTGGATGTACAGCGTACCGTTCTGGTAGCCGTAGCCGTCCGCGACGATGGCGTGCCCCGGCACGCCCACGGCGACTGGGAGCTTCGCGTCGAGGTTCGAGAGGATGCCTCGCTTCCATTCGTCTTCTGTCAGGCCGTACTTGTAGGCGGCGTTGGCGTAGCCGAACTGGTCCAGGAGACGCAGATACAGGCAACTGTACTGCGCACCGCTGCCGTCCGAAGCGTAGTTCATGTACACCGAAATGCCGATGTCGCGTAACAGCTTGCCGATGGCCTGCTTCTCTTCGTCTGAATACGTTGTAGTCGTACCCCAGTATGTGGTGGTCGTGGTACCGGCCATCTTGTTCCAATTGTATGTTCCGCCGAACGGCACATCATCCCAATTGACGTAGGCGCTGCCCTTCGCGGTCTGGTAGCCGTCCGTTGCGGTGTAGATACGGTTGTTCTCGAACGTCTTCGTGTAGTTCTTGAGCAGGGTGACGCTGGACTGCGGCCACTTGTGGTAGTACATGATCTGCCCGCCCGCCGTCGCCACGCAGCCGCTGTAGAAGCGGTAGTTGGAGTTGGCGGCCTTCGTGGGCGTGTAGTAGTTGTACGCCACACGTGCTCGACTTGGATCGCCCTGTCCCCATGTGGTGGCGAGCAGCTTGCCCACGCGCAGGTCATTGGGGTTGGAGGTTGTACGGCCCGCCTGAAGGCGCGCGCCGCCCTTTTGCGGCGCAGCGGCCGCCATGAGCTCGGCCCACTTCACCGCCTTGGTATTGGGAGCGGCCGCCGCGAGCCGCCGACCGCCGGTGCTTGACAAAGGGGTGGCCGAACTCAGTTCGGCCATCATTGCCGCTTCCACATCGATCGGGAGCATCACCAACAGCGGGTTCTTCGCCGCATCATCCACCCACGTGCCGTCCTTCGAGTAAGCGATCACCGGCTCAAGCTCCGTATCGCCCGACGTGACCACGAAACCGCCACCTTCGAGGCTCACCACGTAGAACTTGCCGACGCCATCCTTCGCCGGGTATTCCCGCACGCTCGCGGGCTGCGCCGTGAAATCTTCGCCCAAGGCTGCCTTCACGTTCACCCATCCGGCGACGGCAGCCAACGCATCGTCGCCCGTCACCTCCTCGGCGCACAGCGGGAACGCCAATCCCGCCGCAACCGCCGCAATTATCGCTACTCTTTCCAAGCCCATTTTCATCTCCGTATTCATTGGCCACAAATCGTAATTGTTCACAATTGCGATTTGTGACCATTTCCAAAACCTTATTTCACGAATACCGAGAAACCGCTTGTGATGAGCCGCAAGCCGCCGCTGTCCTTCGCAAACCCATAACCACGGCGCATCGTCGGCGCGTCCGGCACGAACTTGACGCTGTCCGCCGGCTTTGCGTCCCACGTGAGCACGTAGGTGTTGACGAGCGCCTTCACGTCGAACGGCGTGAGGTCCACCGTCACCGTCGCACCCGGAGCGAACGTCACCGACTTGTGCGCACAGCTTGCGCTTTCAGTTTTCATGTCTGCCGTCAGGTAGAACGGCAACTTGCCCTCCCCAGTCCTGTTCGAGAGATCGAACGACGATCCGTCCATCATCGTGCAGCCGTAGAAGCAGTCGTGGCTCGACGGCTTGAACGCGCCATGGACCTTCAGCTCCGCGTTCTCGGTGCTGTCGCAGCCAACCCAGTCGAGACTGCCATAAGCCGCCTCGTAGTTGCGGACGCTGATCGGCGCATACAGCCTCATCGCCGCGTTCATGCGCAGATCGACATCCGTGGCGACAATCTCGTTGTTCGCCGCAGCCGTCCCCTTCACGCCGGTCTGGAAGTTGCCGCCGCTGTTGACGTTGAAGTATCCGCCTCCGACGAAGCTCACATTGCAGAAGATGAGGTTTATGTCCACCGGATAGATGTCGGACTTAAGCGTGTTCCCATCCAGGTAAATCGTGACCGGATCGTAGTTCGCGCCTGCAAGCGCCCACTGGCTGTAGTTCGGCATCGAGATTTCCGAGTTCGCCGTGAACGTGATGTTGGTGAAGAGCCCGGCATTTGCGTTCATGCCGCCGCCGGTGTTCTGCAACTTGCCGCCCGCGAGCGTAAGGTCGTAGCCGCCCCAGCCGCCCTTGGCGTTTACTTCGAAGATCGCACCTGCGCCAACGAGCAGTCCCGTGCCATGAGCGCCAAGCGGATTGCTCGTTCCGGCGACGCCGGCCTTGAGCATGCCGCCCGAGATCTCGGTGCCGCCGGTGTAGCCCTGCGTGCGCGAGGCGACGAACGTGCCCGCGCCGGATTTCACGAACTTGACGTTGCCGCCGATGTTCGCCGTGGTGTCGCTCACCGTCGCGCCGTTCGCCACCGTCACGTCCAGCGTCGCCGTCGTGGCGGCAACGGAGTTGGTGATCAGCACGCCGGAGAACGTCGCGCCGTCAAGGTTGTCGATGAAAAGGTTGTTGCCTTGAAGGTCGATCGTCCCATTCGCCGCGATGAACGCCCCAAGCCAGGCGCGCAAATCGAGGTTTGCCTGAAGCACCATGTTCGTGACGTAGCGTCCGGGGAGCTTGTTGTTCAACACGTCGCCCGCGTCGTCGTAGCAGGTCCAGTTTGCGGTGTCGGTGGAATCCACGCCGCCCTTCCAGATCGCGCGCACCGGCACGCTGTCGTTCACCAGTATCTTCTTGCCGTCCTCGGAGAGCGAGAGAACGTGGCTGTCGTCCGAAAGCGCGACGTAGTCGAGGAACGTGCCGCCCTCCGGCAGCGACACCGTACCGCCGATGGAGATTTCGGCATACTCCTTCACGCCGAGGCCGGAGACGTCAATCTCGACTTTGGCCCCCCTGAGCATCGTGAGGTTGCCGGTGATCATGCTGCCGGGCTTCAGCTCGGCGGTTGCGTTGCACCCCACGTGGAGCGACTGCAGCGTCTGCGCCGACGCAAACAGCACCGTGCCCGCGCCGAACACGCCCACGTCGCCCGTCACGGGCGCCTCGACGGTCGCCGTCACGCCCTCGTTCGCGAAGAAGCCGCCCGTCCCGATCGCGAGGGCGTCGCCGTCAAGCGTCATGTCCGCCGTAAAGCCAATGCCCTTCGCGGCAGTGCCGCCCTCGGGAACTGTCGCATCCGCGCCAAACACGCGGTACTTGTCCGCACCCCATTCCGCGTCGCCCGCGCCAGCCCAGCCGCAACGCTTCGTCCACTTGTCCGCAATACGCTTACGTACGCCGACACGCGACAGGCCCCACACCTCGTTCGTGAGGATCAGCAGCTCGGAGATCGCGCGCCCGCCGTTGCGGTGGTCGCACCACCTGTCGCCGGAAATTGCGGCGGCCGTGCAGTTCTTGGACGCCGAAAGGTCGAACACATGCATGCCGTACGGGGGCTTGTCGCCCGTGGTGTTCACGACCGTTCCGTCACAGGCAAGGTTGCCGTACCTGAAACCATTGTCATATCCAGCCGCATACTGTCCGTTGCCGCCGCGGTGGAAATGGTACTCGCCGCCCTGGCCGGCCGTCATACGCGGATCGCCGAGGAAGAACGCCCTCTGCACACGGTCGATGTCCATCGCCCAGAAGACGGTGCGGATGTTCGTGAGACGCTCGAAGGCGAGGTCGATGTCCGACCCGCCCGCACCCATGAGGAACGCGGGGACGCCGTTCGTCATGCCGTATGCGCCGTAGTTCATGTTGTAAGGCGTGTTTTCAAGGTAGCCTTGCGGATAATAGTAGAGATCCGCTCCGAGACCGACGTTCTGCCATCCAGTGATGTTCGCGTCCGTGTAGTTGAAGTTGGCGGCAGACGATGCATCGACGTGAACGGGTGCGATGGAATTGATGTATTCCTCCGTCGGCGTCCACTTGTCGATGAGGAGGTTCGTGATTTTATTCAGCGCTGCATCCGGCATCTCGAAGTCGAACGTGATCAGTTCCGCCACGCGCTTGCCGCCGTTACGGGCATAGCCGTCGCAGTCGCGGTCGAGGCCGAGATATTCCCATTCGCAGTTCGCCGGGACGCGGAACACATAGACGGATAGCTCGCCCGCTCGTTCAGGCTGGTTGCTCGTTGGCACCTGCACGCCGTTGCACCAGATCGTGGCCTTGGACCAGCCGTACACCTGTTCGCCCGCATATTGGTAGAAATATGAATTGTCATACCCGCGGATGAAGCGCAACATTTGGTGGTCGCCGAGCCACATGACGTTGTTGTTCGCGATGACATCGCAGACCATGAACACCGTGCGCGTCGTCGTGAGGCGCGTGTTCAGCACGAGGTCGATGCCGCTTGAATACCCCTCGGTGTCATACACGGGCTTACCGCGAATTTCGGAAAGTCCGCCGAGCCGCGCGTTCTTCGCGAGCGTGTTCTGGGTGAAGTTGTTGTTGTTGCCGGAGATGTCGTCCCACTGCACGACCTTCGTGGGGTCTTCGGTGTCGTAGTGGAAGCTGGACGCAACGGACGCGTCAAAGCGAACCTGAGCTTTCTTCCAGAGCATTTCAAACGCGGCCGCCTCCAGCGTCGCCGCCGAACCGCCGTACCATTTCTGCCGGAGGTACCCCTCGACTTGGCAGCGCTCCCAATCGTCAAGGGCACGGGTAAACGCAATCACCTCGCACAGACGCTTGCCCGCGATGCGGTTGTTGCACTTGTCGCGGTCGCTCGCGAGGAACTGCACCCATGCGCCGTTCACGGCCTCGTTGTTGTGTTTGTACGTGCCGTCGGCGGCATCGAATCTGTAGGTGATCAGGTGGTAGCCTGTCGGGATCACCGTCCCGCCGGGATTGGCAACCTTCACGCCGTCAGTCCAATAAGAGCAGGCCGGGGCATTGCTGTACTTGTATTGACCGTTGCTGCCGCGATGAAAAGCATACGAGGGATTGAACCCCATGTTGATCGTCGGACCGCCCAGAAGGAACGCCCCCTGTGTCGCCTCCACGTCAACCACGAAGAACACCGTCTTGACGGTGTAGTAGTCGGGGAACTTCATGTCGCAGTCCGTGCCGTATGTGCCGAAATCCACGGTCTTCTTGCCGCTGAGGTCTCCGCTGGATATCTGGATGACTCTCGGATTCACGGTGCGGCAGTTGCTCGCGACGGGATAGCTGCCGCCGCGCACGTCCGCCCATGAGTTTATCTCGCCAAGCGAGAGCGTGGAGGCGTCGAGCCAGAACACGGCCTCGTCGTTGACGAACGACGGCGCCGCAACCGCCAACGATACGAGGGCGGTGCCGGCCGAAACCACTAGAGCCACCGCACGAATAATCTTCCGCCATGCCTGTAGAACCGTTCGTTTCATCGTCTTTTCCTTACAAAACCTCCGAAGAACCAACGGGGCAAATCACTTAATCTGCCATTCCCCGTCAATGTTTCTCCAGAACCAGAGAAATGAAGCGTGAAAATTATGTTCGATTTTTTTGTAAATCGCAAGACAATTTTTATTCCACAGCGGAGGGCGGGTTAACCACTTCATTCGTATTGTCTGCGGGCACGGCTACAGACGCAGGGGCGGGACTTTGCCGCGCAAGCGAGGCCCGGCGGAAAAGAAGGATGCCGCCCGCGATCAACAACGCCAACAGGATAAACAAAATCAGCAGTTTCGGTCCGTCTTTCTTCTCCGCATCGGTGGAACGGCGTCCCGTCGCCACCTCGCGGAGGCGGATCACCCAGATGCAGACTTCGTAGAGAAGGCACATGGGGAGCGCCATTACCATCTGCGAAAGCGGGTCTGGCGGCGTCAGAACCATCGCGAGAATGAAAATCGTGACGATCGCGATCCGGCGTTTACCCGCCAGCGTGTCGGAGGAAATCATACCAATCCATCCGAGCGCCAACAACAACAGCGGGAGCTGGAACGCGAGACCGAACGCGACGATCGTCTTGATCACGATGGAAATATGTTCCTCCATCGTGATGATCGTCATATTGATGCCCATCCAGCGATTGACGTCCTGAAAAAGGCGGAGCGCGACCTGGAGCGTGGTCGAATACGCCATCCAGACGCCGCCTAGGAAAAACACGGTGGACGTGACAAGGACGAAAACGATGATGTTCCGTTCGCTGCGCTTGAGTCCAGGGAAGACGAACTGCATGATAAACGCGAGCAGGAACGGCATGGCGATCGCGGTGCCGCCCCACATCATAATCTTCATGATGACGGAGAAGCCGACCGTCCACGTCAATCCCTGGATCATGGTTTTCGCGTCCTGCGCCGGCGCCATGATCCATTCGTTGATCTTCGGGGCGAAAGGGATGACGACGATCACGCACACGACCCAGGCGATCACACATTTCACCAGACAGTCGCGCAGCTCGTACAGATGTTCCATGAAAGGCTTAGGCGGGTCGTTGTACTCGTCTTCTCCTCCCGAAACCCTCGGAAACCATTTCAGGTTGAAACGCCCCAGCTTCATGCCTTACGCTCCTCCTCCCCACCGGAAGGGGCGGCCTCCGGCGCGTCCACATTCCCGGCGGACGCACCAGACTCCGGGGGAGGCGCGTCGGAGGTGTCCGGTTCGCCTGCCTCCGACGCATCCCCCAGTTCCGAAGGATCCAGCAATTCGCCGTTCTCGCCGTAACGCTCCGCCTCGTCGAACCGATCCTCCTCCGCATAATCCTCCTGACCGGCATTACCGTAGGGGTCGGAAGAACCGTCGGTGTCGTAATCCGTCTGCGTCGGCGGCGGATCGTAGGGTGGCGGGGGCGGCTGGTCCATCGTCATAATCTGGCGCTTGAACTCATCCGCCGCACGACGGAACATCTCCATCATGCGGCCGATCTTGCGCGCGACGTCGGGAAGCCGTTTCGGCCCTACGACGATCAGGATTACGATGAACAGGATAATCCACTCGCCCGCCCCGGCGGAACCGAAGATAAACGCCGGATCTATGGATACGTGCGACATTCGCCGGATATCCGACTACTGTTGGTAGACGGAGAACTCGCCGCGGCGGTTCAGGCGCCAGACTTCTTCGCCGCTGCCCTGGACGGCGGGCTTCTCCTCGCCGAAGCTACGGGTCTGGATACGGTCGGCGGCAATGCCGAGGTTCACCAGCGCGGTGCGGACGGTCTGGGCGCGGTTCTCACCGAGGGAAAGGTTGTACTCGTTGCTGCCGCGTTCGTCGCAGTGCCCTTCGACGACCAGGACGTGCTGGGCGTTCTCCTGGAGGTAGGTGGCGACCGCCTGGATCTTCGGCAGTTCGGAGGGCGGGACCGAGTAGCTGTCGAAACCGAAGTAGACGGGTTCGAGATGCAGACCCTGGACCTTCTGCAGGGAATCTTCGAAGCGGGCGCCCGAAACCGGCGTTCCAGCCTCGTCCGTGACCGTCGGGAGATCGGTGTCGATGTCGGAGTTCTCCAGTTCGACACCGTTTGACAGGGCGGTGGTGTCCTTCTGCCAGGGCCAGCGCCATCCGCCGGCTTTCGTGCGGCAGCCGGTATCCGTGAGAACCATCGTGCCCAACAGGGCGGTAACCATCATCAATGAACGCATTTTCATGACTTACTCTCCTCGTTTCGTTTGTGGGTTCTCGTCACCGGCCCGACCAATCCGGGGACATCCAGTTTCCCGGAATGTTGAACAGGCGGACAGGGGCGTCGCCCTGCGTGTCGAGAATGTATAGCGCCCCGCGCGCGTTGCAGACGACGTGGCGGCCGTCCGGGGCCCAAGAGGGGTGTTCGGCGTCGTAGGGCGAATCGACGGACTGCGAACCACCGTCCCCCCGCGCCGTCATCGTGTAGATGCGGAACCCGCCGCCGCGCTTGCTGGCATAGACGATCTGCCCCTTCTTGTTCCAGTCGGGGTTCACGTTCTCGGTACCGGTGTAGGTCAGGCGTACAGACCGGCGCGTTGCGACGTTCAGCAGGTAGATCTGCGGCTTGCCGGTGATGTCGGTGACATAGGCGATGGAAGCGCCGTCAGGCGACCAGGCCGGACTTGCCTCGGAACCGCGCGGCGTCTTCGTCATGCGCTGCAGGTAACCGCTGGCGAGGTCGAGGACGTAGAGCTCCGGGTTTCCCTGGTAGGAAAGGACTATCGCGGCGCGGCGGCCGTCCGGCGCGATGGCCGCGCCGGTGTTCAGTCCTTTGAACGAGGCGAGCGGCTTGCGTCCGAGTGGGTTCAACGAAAGGCGGTAGACTTCGGGGTAGCCGCGCAGGAAGCTCGTGTAATAGATGGAGGAGGCGTCCGGCGACCAGCGGGGGCCGACGCAGGCAATGTTGTCGTGCGTGACCTGCGAAACGCCCATGCCGTTCGCGTCGCAGATGTAGACATCGCCCTTGTTCGGGCCCTTGCGGTTGACGAAGACGATTTTCGACTGCGCGTTCCCCGTCTCGCCCGCGATCTGCTTGACGATCTCATCGGAAAGCCTGTGCGCCTGGTTGCGGATTTCCGCATTGCCCATCGAGACGCGGTTCCACGCGAACCGCTTGCCCGGCCACTGCACCATCAGCTGCGACGAAATGCCCGCGCCGGTGTCGGCGACCTCGCCGCGGACCGTGACCGAACCGCCGTCGCCAGTCTTGAGCCACCCCGACAGGTCGAGGTCGCGCGTGAGCGCCTGGACGAAAAGCTTTCCGTTACGCCCGTTCGTCCGGATCCCTGAAACGGAAACGACGTTCTTGCCGGACCCCTTTTTCACGACCTGGATCAACGGGGCGTCGGCGGCAAAGCAGACCGCCGCGCCCGCCGCGACGGTTGCGGCGAGCAAGGTGACGGACAGACGATGTAGGAAAAAACGGAACGTGCGCATACCCCTCCCTGTAAAAAACGGGGAACAGTATACCCGTCAAAGCAGGCTTTGACAAGCGTGAAAAGCGCGAAAAAGAAGAGGAAAAATTTAATGCGCATTCCAGAGATGTCTGCTACACTTTCCCCGTTGTTTTTCAAGGGGGGAAACCGTGAAAACGTTTATTGCCTTTTTTTGCATCCTCGCCGCCGCCGTCTGCGGTTGCCGTTTCGTAAACGAGGACCCGATCTTCGAGGTCAAGGAGTCCGGTCTGAACTGGCTGGAGATCCATTACTTCAATTACCGCCGCAAGCCGATCACACGTGTCAAGCTCCACATTAACGGATCAGGGCTCATTGATGTCCGCGAAGGCACGAGCGCGCTTGTCTCCAACGAGTTCGCGGCGAACACGAAGGACGTGGGATGGGCGGACATCCGACAGAACCGACTGACCCTCGACCCCGCCGAAGTCCATCTCTACTTCCAGCAGCTCGTCGATGCGGGCCTTTTCAAGAAGCGGTACAAGTGGAGCAGCAACGTCCATTCCAACGAGGCGATCTTCGCGTTCGCCAACATCAACAACAAGACGACGGGGAACCAGGACGACATCTGGACGACCGATCCGGACCTCGCCGAACACCTGAAGAACATCGTCCTGATGTTCTACCACCCCTCCCCTTCCCGTAAACGGAAACTCCGCTAAACCGCCGTTATGACCCTGCGCCGCATCTTCCCCGTTCCCGCCTTCCTGCTCGCCGTCCTTTCCGCCGTGCACGCGGAACAGGTCGCGCTGACCGTCGTCCCCGCGCCTTCCGCCGTGACACAGGAGGTCAATTTTGCCTTCTCCCACACGAACGCCGCCGTCTGGCTGGAGGCGGACATCCTCTACGCCGACGTCTTCCTCCGGGCGGACGCGCCAGCCGGAGCCTTCCGCGCGCTGGCCTGGCTGAAAGACCGAGACGACAACTGGTTCCAGCATATCCTGGAGCCCCCCCTTGTACCGGGCGTGACGAACGTGCTCGCCATTCCCTTCGCCGCCAATGCCGCCGGGTGGCGCGTACCCGGACGGCCGCCCGCGTGGCATTACCGGACGCGCCTCAACCCGCAGTCCATCGGGCTGCGCGTCTTCGGAAGCGCGGCGGCGACCGGGCGTTGCGACGTCGTCTCCGCCTCTCTCGCCCTGCGCAAGCCGTCGGGTGCGCCGCGCTTCACCGGACTCCGTAGCCTGACCCGCGAACCGCGCGCGTTCGCCTGTTACGAGGCGGCGTTCGCCCTGCCCGACCGTTACGCCAATCCGTTCGACCCGGCCTGTATCGACGCGGGGGCGCGAATCACCGGCCCGACAGGCCGCATCGACCATGTGACGGCGTTTTACTACCAGCCCTGCTACCGCCTGCGCGACGAGCTTGCCGCGCCTGTCGAACCGAACGGCGCGCCGGAGTGGCGCCTCCGGTACTGTCCCCTCCTTCCCGGCGGTTACGCGGTCACACTCTACGCGAAAGACCGTTTTGGGGAAACCGTCTGGACCAACGCCCTGCGCTTCACGGCGGCCGAAGCCAGGCCGGAAGACGCGCACGGATTCGTCCGCGTCTCAAAGAAGGACGCCCGCTACTTCGCGTTCGATGACGGCACCCCCTACTACCCGATCGGGCACAATGTGCGTTCCCCCACCGATTCCCGCATGGACGACAAGTACCCCTGGCGGTTCCGGTTCAACGAAGGCACCGTCGTCTACGAACGCTACTTCGCCCGGATGCGCGAAAACGGAGAGAATTGGGCCGAGGTCTGGATGAGCGACTGGTCGCTCGGCATCGAATGGGCGGAGGGCATCGGCGGATACCACGGCGCGGGCGACTACCATCTGCGCAACGCCTGGGAGCTGGACCAGGTACTGGGGCTGGCGGCCGCGAACGGCATCCGCGTCAACCTCGTGTTGAACTACCACGGACGCGTCAGCTCATGGTGCGACCCGCAGTGGCGACTGCACCCCTACAACAAGGCGACGGGAGGCTGGCTGACCAACGCCATCGAGTTCTTCGACGATCCACGCGCGATCGAAATGCAGAAACGGTTCATGCGGTACACCCAGGCTCGCTGGGGGTGGGATCCGACAATCTTCAGCTACGAGTTGTGCAGCGAGATCAACCTCGCCGGAGACAAACACACCCAGCGGACCAATTTCGAGACGAACGTCGTCGAATGGTGCTGCTCGATGACGGACTACCTCCACGGCATCGACCCAAACCGCCACCTGGTCACCACGCACGTCTCCATCGACCACCGCACGCTCAACCCCGTGATCTGCACCTATTCCAACATGGACTTCAACGCCGTCGACGCCTACCATTTCGATCCCCCGGAACGGATCGCAACCCTGCTCGCCGAAACGGCGGACAAGGGGAACGGTTTCCAGCGGCCGATCCTCGTGACGGAGTTTGGCGGCAGCCCGATGGCCGCCAGTCTCCAACACATCCTTTCCGAGCAGCACATCGGCCTCTGGGCGGGCGTCTGCCTCCCGCTCGCGGGGACACCGATGTTCTGGTGGTGGCAGGTTATCGACGAAAACAACCTCTACCCCCGTTACGCCGCGCTGAAACAGTTCACCGACGGGATCGATTTCCAGAATCCCGCCGCCAAGCGCGTCGCCCCCTCGTTGACGGGAGAGGACGCGAAAGGGTTCCTCGCCGTCGGAACCGCCGCGCCGGACGCCGCGCGCGGTTATGTCTACCCGCCGAACGCGCGCGCCGCACAACCGCCCGTCCAGGCGAAAAAGGTGGAGGTGACCCTTTCCGCGATGACGCCCGGCATCCACCGCGTCGAATTCTTCGAGACGGCGCGGGGAGGCATCCTCCGGAAACTCGATCTGCGCGTGGGCGCGGACGGCAAGCTCACGTTCTCACTCCCTAGGTTCCATCCGGACTGCGCGTTCCGCAGCCGGCTCATCACGAAATAAGACAGGATGGCGAAGGTGACGTTTTTTATCCATACCTACGGCTGTCAGATGAACGTGCGCGATTCCGAAGCGGTCTCCGCACTGCTCGCCGCGGCCGGTTACGAACAGGCGGGAAAGGAAGACGACGCCGATCTGGTCATCGTCAATTCCTGCAGCGTCCGCGAGAAAGCGGAGGACAAAGCCATCGGTAAACTCGGACTGTTGTGTGCCACGAAACGCGAACGCCCCGGCCGCGTCATCGGGTTGATGGGATGCATGGCGCAACGGCTCGGACGCGAAATCTTTGCAAAAGTCCCGAAGCTGGATTTCTCTGTCGGAACGCGGCGCAACGGGGCCATCCCCTCGCTCGTCGCGCGTGTGCAGGCGGGTGAGCGCGGCATCACGGAGCTTTCCTCGCCCGACGAAATCCCCGATGCGCCGGAAGCCCACGCCGACCTCGGTTTTTCGGCATTCGTGACGATTCTGCTGGGCTGCAACCGGCGTTGCGCCTACTGTATCGTACCGGATGTGCGCGGCCGCGAGTACAGCCGTCCGGCGCGGGAGATCGTCGCCGAAATCGCCGCGCTCGCCAAGCGCGGTGTCCGGGAAGTGACCCTCCTCGGTCAGAGCGTGATGAACTACGGGCGTATGAACCCCGTCTGGTTCGATGACGACCCGCCAAGCGAACGTGGCTTCACGGAACCGTTCGCTCGGCTGCTGGAGGCGGTGGACGCGATTCCCGGCATCCTGCGGGTGCGGTTCACATCCGGCCATCCGTCGGGCGTCACGGACGAACTCGTCCGCGCCATGTCCTCGCTTCCGCACCTCTGCCACCACCTCCACCTTCCGGTACAGTCCGGGGCCGATCCCGTCTTGAAGCGGATGCGGCGCGGGTACACGCGGGAAGGCTACCTAGAGGCGTGCGCGAAACTCCGAGCCGCCATGCCGGACTTCGTGTTGACAACCGACGTGATTGTCGGATTTCCCGGCGAAACAGAGGCAGACTTCGAAGAGACGCGGACGCTGATGGACGCGGCGGACTTCGGAAACGCCTTTATTTTCAAATACTCGCCGCGCCCGGGGACCCCCTCCGCAGCCTGGGAGGACGACGTGGACGACGCAGAGAAATGCCGTCGCGACCAAGTGTTGCTCGCCGACCAGGACAGGCGCGGACAGGCGCAGAACGAACGGCTTGTCGGAACCGTTCAGCAGGTGTTGGCGGAAGGGCGCAGCCTACGTAACGCCTCGCGCTGGTCGGGACGGAGCGACGGAAACAAGATTGTGGTCTTTGAGCCTCGCCCCGGTGTCCGGGAAGGGACGGTCGTACCGGTTCGCATCACCCGCGCCGCGCCTCAGACGCTCTACGGCGAACTCCTCGCCCCCTAGACCAAGCGGCGCAAACCGGGGACGGGGCTGTCATTTCCCCGAACGCGATCGTCGCGTGCGGGTCACCGCCGCCCGGCGGCGCCGGCAGCGGCGCACCGGGCAAAGAGGATGACGCCCGTCGCGAACACGCCGAGACTGATGCACTGCCCGATGGAAAGACCGAAGAGAGCCATCCGCTGGTCGCCCCGCAGGTATTCCATGGCGAAACGGATGACCCCGTAGGCGCAGCAGTAGAACGCACTGGTGAACCCGACTTTCCGGTAACGTTTCGGGTAGAGGGCGAAGAGTAGCGCAAATAACGCCGCGTTGAGCGCTGCCTCGAAAAATTGCGTCGGCAAGACCGGTAGCGAAGCTTCTGCCGTCTGCGGGAGTGCCCCCGACACCGTCTGTTCCCACCACGCGGGCGAACCTTTCGGGAAACGGATGCCGAGCAGTCCGTCCGTCAGGGCGCCGTAGCAGCATCCATGGAAGAAACACCCCACACGCCCGAACGCATGGCCGAGCGGCAACCCCGTCAACAACAGGTCGGTGATCTCCAGGAACGGTTTGCGGAGCAGGCGCGCATATACGAGGAGCGTGACCGCCGCCCCGATGAAACCGCCGTAAAACATCAACCCGCCCTGGTCAATCCGGAAAATGGCAAGCGGGGCATCGCGGAACTCAACCGTCCAGTGCTCCAACACGTAGGCGACCCGCGCACCGGCAACCGCCCAGACCATGATCCAGACCAGCAGGGAGGAAAGGTAGTCCGAAGGTTGTCCCGTTTTTCTGCAGAGGCAGGAAATCGCCTGCCAAGCGAGCAGGAAACCCAGCGCCATGCACACTCCGTAGGCGTGGATGGTCAGCGGGCCGATGGAAAAAAGCGTGGAATGCATGGTGTTTATTTACCTCGCGTGGCGTTTGCCGAAACAGATGTGCTGGACCGCCTCGTGGAAATTCTCGGCGCCTTTCAGGATTTCAATATCGACGCGCAGGTAGTAGACGGGGACCGGCGTCGTCTCCAGTCGAGGGAACCGCACGGCATCCTTCTCCGTGGTGAGCAACGCCTCCGCGTGCATGTCGGAGGTCTTGTTCAGCGCGTCGATAATCTCCTGGGCCGCGTACCGGTGGTGGTCGGCGTACCGTTCGCAGTAGATCACGCGGGCGCCCATGCGCCGGAGCGAATCCTCGAAACTCTGCGGCACGGCAATCCCCGAAAGCGTGCCGATGGAACGCCCCTTCAACCAGTCCAACGTGATTTTCTCGCCGGTGTAGACGTTCTTCAGGTAACGCGGCTCATGGCGGCATTCGATGATTTCGGCCTCCGGGTTCAACTCGGAGAGCCGGCGGCGGAGTTCTTCGGAATGACCGTCTGATTTGGTGATAAAGAGGTAGTCGGCGCGCTCGATGTTCTTCACCGGTTCACGCAACACGCCACGCGGCAACATATGTTCGTTGCCGAAGGGGTTGGTCTTGTCCACAAGCGTGATCTCCAGCATGTGCTGGAGCTTGAGGTACTGGAAACCGTCGTCCAGGATCAACGTATCGCACCCGAATTTCTTGACGGCGTAACGGCCGCTCTTCACACGGTTCTTGTCAACCAGCACGACCACGCCGGGGAGGTTGCTGGCGAGCATGTACGGCTCGTCGCCGCCCATTTCGCTGTCGAGCAACATACGCCGTCCGTCGCTGACGACGCGGGGCGGCTCGATCTTCTCGCTAAAAAGCCGCTGGTACCAGGGCGCCTCCTTCTTGCGGTAACCGCGGCTGAGGATGGCGACCTTGCGGCCGGACTTCTGGAGTTCGCGTGCGAAAATCTCCACGACCGGAGTCTTGCCGGTGCCGCCCGCCGTAATGTTCCCGACGCTGATGACCTGACACCCGAGCGGGAAACGGCGCAGAATCCCCGTCCGGTAAAAAAACAGACGGGTCGCGACAATCCCTTTGAACAGGCAGGAAACGCAACTCAGAAAACCGAGCAGCAGCCGGACGGGAAAGGGATGCCCTTTGTCCGCACCGGGCTGCTGAATAATACGGACGAGATAACGCTCGATCCGCTCGATCCGCCTGACCCTTGTTTTTTTCATCGGGTGATACGGATGCACGGCAGCGGGGCGCGTACACGCCCCGCCCCGTGCGGGACGCCGTTAGAGGGCCGCCTTGATGATGTCCGCGAAGGAATCCGCCTTCAACGCCGCGCCGCCGATCAGGCCGCCGTCGATGTCGGGCTGGTCCATCAGCTCTTTGGCGTTGGCAGGCTTCATGCTACCTCCGTACTGGATACGGACTTTCCCCGCGACCTCGCCGTTGGCGATCTCCGCCAGCGTGCGGCGGATGAGCGCGTGGACTTCCTGCGCCTGGACAGGCGTCGCGGTCTTCCCCGTGCCGATCGCCCAGACCGGCTCATAGGCGATCACGGTCTTCTCGATCTCCTCGGCGGAAAGATCCGCGAATCCATCCTTGACCTGCTTGACGATGACCGTCTCCATCTGTCCGGCCTCGCGTTCCTCCAGCTTCTCGCCGACGCAGACGATGGGCGTCAACCCTGCGGCGAGCGCGGCCTTCAGGCGGCTGTTGACCGTCGCGTCCGTCTCGCCGAAGTACTGGCGGCGCTCGCTGTGGCCGATGATGACATAGGTGACGCCCAGGTCCTTGAGCATCGCGGCGGAAATCTCGCCCGTGAACGCGCCGGACTCCGCCCAGGCGACATTCTGCGCACCCAGCGCGACATTCGACCCTGCACAAGCCGCGGCCGCGTCTTTGAGATCCGTGAAGGGCGGGCAGACCACAATCTCCACCGTGGTGACATCCTTGACCAACGCCTTGATCCCCTCGACGAGGGCGGCCGCCTCGGACGGGGTCTTGTTCATTTTCCAGTTGCCGGCAACAATTTTCGTACGCATGATACCTCTCCTTTTCGCGGAGGCCGTCCCGGCCTCTGCACTTCGGTGAAACAAAGAAAGGTCGTATTATCCCCCCTCTCCAGCGGAAAAGCAAACGAAAAATGAACCCGCCGCCACGCTGGCAAAGATATGTCTACCGTTCGACCATCCAGTTACACCGGCCCTTCCCCGCGAACGCCGCTAGGCTCGGCCACATTCGGGACTTCGTGCATGAATGTGAATCTGATTCAATCGGCAAAGGGCATTTTCGAGGCGTGCAACGACGGTTTCTCCAGGAAAGCAACGGAAGGGAAACCTCGCGCGTTTTCTGAACGCAGCCCCCCCCGCTCGCGCCAGCGGGCCGCCCGCGCTTCGCACGGGAATGTACATGAGGGTAAGTTTCTGGAAACAACATGAACAACTCAAAACAACGTTTGCTTCTTCCGTGCACAGCCGTGTGCGGTTATGAAAACGCCGCGCCGTTGCGCGGCGAAAGAAGGATGTTGTCTTTACAAGTTGTTTCGGTTGTCGCCAATCGAACTTTCAGGCAAGGCGCAGAGAGAAAATGACCGTCCCGTCGGAGCGAAGGCAATGGGGACGTTGTCCCTCCCGGAAACATCGCCGACGGCAGCCGTCCCCCTTTGCGCCTCCGCATCTCTGCGTTTCAATCAAACGGAAAGACGGTAAAGGGGAATCCATGTTTCGGCGAAATACCCGAAAGTCGACACAAAACACCCGCACGTATGCCTGAAGCCCCCCCTAATTCTGTGAATTGCGCAATTGCCTTTGAAACGATTTGTATTTTCGTTTTTATTTGACCATCAGGAAGGAGGGTGGTAAACTACTCCCGTTATGAAATCAATAAACGAGTTTGCGTCGCGTTCGAACGCAGTTAAAATGGTTGTGTTCGCGTTGTTCCTAGGCGGGATGTCTTTGTCTGCCGGAGCGGCCTCGGTGACAGGCGAAGAAGCAGTCGAAGCCGTAAAAGGATGGACGGCACTGAAGGAGGCGTTGGGCAACGAGTTTTCCGCCGAGCCGGAAAACGCGCTGGAATGTCACGGACAGGGCGGCACTAGCACGTATTACGTTGTGAGCCTGAAGGGCGGTGGTTTCGTCGTGACCTCCGGCGACACGGCGATGGAGCCGATCCTCGCCTACTCAAAAGAAGGTTCGTGGAACACCAACGCCGCCGAGAATCCACTGATGGCGATGCTCAACATCGACGTGGCAGCAACGATGGCCGAACTGTGTTCGACCAATGCGGCCGAAACTGTCGGCGGTCGGCGGCTTGCGGCGACAGCAAGCGTACAACAGCAAGAAGACGACGAGGCTGAGAAGATTGCCGAACGACGTTCTTCAGCCAATAACACGAAGTGGTCGCGCCTGCGCACGGCGGCGAGCGGCAAGGGGGGGCTGAGGCTCAGCACGAAGGGCTCGACGCCCACCGCCGACCTGCGCTGCGATCAGCTCGTGCAGTCGAAATGGGGACAGTCGGGCCATGGCGAAAACTACTACACGCCCGGCGGTGCCGTTTGTGGCTGCGTCGCCACGATGGGCGGACAGACGATGAGGTTCTGGCAATACCCGACCGCTTCCATCACCAAGACCGCCAACTGGTACGGTTCCTGCAACTACAGCGGCACACAGAAGGGTTGGGACGTCAACGGCTATGATGAAAGCGCATCCGCCACGACGCGAACGCCATGGAACCCCGCTTTCGGAGGTACGTACAACTGGTCATACATAAAACTCAACCCGTCGTCTAGCGACAGCGGCACCTACAAGGCCGCTCTCGGGAAGCTCACCCGCGACGTTGGCATGACGTGCTTCATGAACTACAACCAAGGCAACAGCGGCCAGAGTGGTGCTCCGGGCGCCGTTTTCGGACACCGCATCGTCGATCAGTTCACATACGCCAACGCGAAAATAACGAGCGGGTGGAGCGACGCGAGCCGCGCGGCCATGCTCGGAAGCCTTGACGCGGGGCTTCCCTGTCCGACGCTCGTCCCAGCCCATGCCATCGTCGCCGACGGCTACGGCTACGACTCGAGCGGCACCCTCTACGTCCACTTCAACTTCGGCTGGACCGGATCCAGCGACGGCTGGTACGCGCCGCCCAACCTCTCCGAGGCGAATAGCGGATTTACATCTATTCAGGACATCATGTACAATGTGTATCCCCCGTCGAAGGGCGACCCAGACCTGACCATCGTGAGCGGCGTCGTCAAGAACGGCAGCAGTCGCGTGGGCGGAGCGACGGTCACGGCGGAATGCCGCGAGACGGGTAGGTCGTACACCGCAACGTCCGCCTCATCCACGGGCAAGTACGCGCTTATGCTCCCCGCCGGGCTGTACACCATCACCGCGACGAGCGGCAGCAGTTCCACGCGGGTGATCCAGCGCGTGAAGTCCTGCCTGACGTCCATCGCCGCTGGCGCGGGAGGCATCTCGTACTCCGGCAGCGTCGAGAACATCTACGGGCTCGACCTCGATGTCGCGGCCGGCGGCGCGTACTCCGTCTCCACCTCCCTCGCCCACCGCTGGAGCTTCAACGGCAATCTCAACGACTCGCAGGGCGGTTCCACCGCGACGAAGATCGGTTCCAACGTCACGATCGCGGATGGCAAGGCGAAACTGACCGGAAGCGGTTACGGCGCGGGCTCGCTCAACCTTGGCACGAACCTCCTGAACACCGACGCCGCCACGATCGAAATCTGGGCGACGCAGACCGCCGCGCGCAACTGGGGGCGCGTCTTCGACTACGGCGCGGACAACACCCATTATTTCTGCCTCACGTGGTCGCAGGGCACTGACGCCACGAACGACCGCGCCGGATGCAAGAACACGACGGAGGTCGCAGTCGATACCTCGATGGCGCCGTACAAACTTGGACGGCAGTTCCACATCTCCGCCACGTTCGAGCGCCAGCGCGACGGCACGACGTTCGTCAGGTGGATGCGCCGTGACGCTGCGACGGGTGTGCTGCAGAAGTCGGGGACGATGACCATCCCGAACGGAATCCAGTCGATCTCCAATCCCGTCCTCTACCTCGGGCACTCCTTCTATACCGCCGACAGCGACGCCTGCGCGGAATACGACGAAGTGCGCATCTGGAACGGCATCCTGAGCGACGTGCAGCTCTCCGCGAACGCGAACGCGGGCCCGGACGAAATCATGCCGCCACCGGAGATCACCCGCATCATGAAGGCGACCTGGAAGGGCGGAACCACCGCGCCGACCGCCGCCGCGCTTGCAAACTCCGCGAACTGGACCTGCCTCGACCAGAACGGCAACACCATTTCCGGCGCGGTTCCCGACGCGAACACGACCGTCATCATCCCCGGCGGCAACACGGCGTTCACCATTCCCTCCGGCTACACGCCCAACTGGCGCAAGGTGCAGTTCGGCAATGACGGCACGACGACATACTGGGGCTCGAAGGGGGCCGGCAACAGCGGAAACAGGGCGTTCAAGGATGCGGCGATGGGCGACTACACCCTTCAGGGCGAGGGCAGCGTGGACAACCTCCACAACGGCATCATCCCCAACCCTGGTATGAACTATCCGAGCGGCCTTTTGAACAAGCAGTTCCGCTACGACGGCTGGTTCTATGTCTCTCGTGCCCAGGCCGGCAACTGGGGCCTGCATGGATTCGTGGATGACTACATGGCGTTCATGGTTGACGACGAATGGGCAATTTTCGGGTTGTCATGCCAGCAGGCATACGCCAACATTGATGTCAAGGAAGGTTGGCAC
Source organism: Kiritimatiellia bacterium (assembly GCA_017962315.1). Taxonomy (GTDB): domain Bacteria; phylum Verrucomicrobiota; class Kiritimatiellia; order RFP12; family UBA1067; genus RGIG8368. Next base: position 30,760 of record JAGCVN010000096.1, on the reverse strand, counting down.
AGGTTCCGTCTCATCGTTGGCGACACCGGTGGCGGCTATGGCGGACGCATTCTCGAAAGTAATCACCATTTCGTCACGCCCCTCACGATCAAGATCAACGGCGCGGGCGAATATGCGTTCTCGCCGGAACACTTCACGTTCGGCTCTGGCACGCAGTCCGTGAAGCTTTCCTCCGACTGCGACTGGCGCGCGCTCGGCGACGTGGTGGTAGACAGCGGCGCGACGATCGACCTCAACGGACACGAGTTGAAGGTGAACGCCATCGCCGGCGACAGCCTGAACGCCAAGGTGACAAGTTCCGCCTCCGGCGCGAAGCTCGCGATCTACAACGGCACGGTCAACGCGGCGAACCTGACGGTCGAGAACGTCACGGTGGCGACCACCCGCGCCGCGACGCCCACCTCGCCCACGGCGACGACGTTCACCACGGCCAGCCACGCCGTGACGCTTGCGTGCACGACGGCGGGCGTGACGATCTACTACACGACGGACGGCAGCGAGCCCACGACGTCGAGCTCGGTCTATTCCGCGCCGATCACGATCACCGCCACCACGACCATCAAGGCAATCGCCGTCGCCCCGGCCTATCTCGAAAGCGCCGTCTATACCGGCACGTTCACGCTGATCCCGACAGTGGAGGCGCCCACGTTCTTGCCCGCGGCGACGACATTCTACACGGATACGATGTCCGTCACGCTCTCCTGCGCGACGGCGGGCGCGACGATCCGCTACACGACGAACGGAAGCGAGCCGACGGCGAGCAGCACGCAGTACACGGGCGCAATCACGCTGAACGCGACGACGACGATCAAGGCAAAGGCGTTCAAGGCGAACTGCGTCGACAGCGCCACGGTGTCCGCGACCTACACCCAGGCCGCCCGTGCGGCGGCGCCCACCGCCACCTCGGATGCCGGCTACCGCAACACGCTCGTCGATCTCGCGACCACGGTTCCCGGCGCGGAAATCCACTACACGACGAACGGCACCGAGCCGACGGCGGAAAGCCCGATCTACACGCCCGGCACGGTGATCAACGTCACGGGGGCCGGCCCCACGACGGTGAAAGCCGTGGTGTTCGCCGACGGGTACCGCCCGAGCGAGGTGTTCACCTACGACTACTACGTGAAGCAGTTCTTCGGGCCGACGACAGGCGCGAACCCCGCCGCATACGAGGATACACCGCAGAACCGCGCCGACCACTGGATTTTCGAAAACGAGGACTACAAGGAGGCGACAGGACTCTGGTCCAATGCAGTGGAGTACGTCAACCACAAGGTGAAGATTGACGAGCGCAACGAGTTCACCGCCGACAATCCGTCCTCTGGGACGAACGTGACGATCGAGACGACGGCCTCGTTCAACAGCGCGGCGGAGGAGCATCAAGACTTTGACGGCGTGAAAGCGGCGGTGCGCATCGGCACGAACAACTGCTTCCAGGTCTACACGAAGGATAATCAAAAAACAATCTGGTGCGACGCGACGGCGGATGGTTTCTCGGTGGCGATCAACAATGACTACACCATCAGAATTGAACTCGATCTCGCGAGTAAAACATACACCGTCGCGGTGAAGAACGGCGCGAACTACGTGCCGCTGCACGACAGAACGGTGAACGAAACGGTGACGAGCTTCCCGTTCGCCTACGACGGCGAGGTTGTACAGACGGTCGGCTACATCGGCGAGGGATTCGTCGAGTCGATTTACGGGAGCTACACGAATAAGGCGGTTGAAGTCGTTGAATTCAAGACAGATGAAATCGTGCCAGGGAGCGACGACAACAACGAACCGCTCACTGCCAAACAGGCGATGTGGCTGAATGCATTCCCCTACGGCTATGGAATGGTTAAAGGCAGGCTCGCCGGCCTCACGACAACGCAATTCTCCGACGCCTACCTCCTCAACCTCGACCTGATGCAGGACGGTTTCGGCTATCAGTTCAAGGTTACGGGGATCTTCTCCGATGCCACAAACGTGACCGTTGACGTGACCCTTGAACGCGCGGGTGCCCTGCAAAGCGCGGGCGAGAACAAGCCGATCAACGGTGTACTCAAACTCTACGGCGGCAAGACACCGGAAGGAATCACCAACTTCCTCAGAGAGGCAGTGTTCAACAACGCCACGTTTAAAGACGGCAATGATACGGCGCGGACCACGTTCGTGCAGGACGGCACGAACACGTTCTTCAAGGCCGTAATCTCCAAACCGGAATCGGAATAACCTCAAAAAAGAAACAAACCGCGACCGCAATCCGGTTCCCTCCGATTGTGGTCGCGCGTTTTATTCTCTTATGAAACTGAATCGCAGACAACTTCTTTTGTTGGTTTTGGCAGGCGGTCTCTTGCAGACCGCCGCCTATTATTTCACCGGGGTGATGGCTTCGCCGGGAAATTTCGTTTCCATCCCGCAACCGGATACGCTGCTCTACTGTCAATCGGCAAGGATGATCGCCGAGGGGCAGCCGTTCGTCTTTACACCCGGAGACCTTCCCAGCACGGGGTGTACATCGCATCTCTACCCGTTTCTGCTGGCAGTTCCGTACCTGTTGGGGGTGAAAGGCGACGCCCTGCTGACAGCCGGGTTCGTCCTCAACGCCGGGTTCTATCTTCTCTTTCTATTGGCTTGGACGACGGTCTTCTGGAAACTGGACGGACGTGAAGACAAGGCAGTCGCGAAACTCGCCGCCGTGCTCGGCGTGTTATGCGGGCAAAGTGCAATCTGCGCGTTTTCGCAAAGCGATACCGGGTTGTTCATGGGGTTATCCGCCTCGCTCGCAGCAGCCCTCTTCCACGGGCATCTCGCGACTTTCGGCATCCTGCTCGCCCTCGCGCCTTGGGCGCGTCCGGAAGGGATGCTGCTGGGGGGACTCTTCGCCGGCGCACTGGTCGTGCGCCGGTTCACGGGCGACCATCCATCGAAAGGCGAATGGGCGTGCGCAACGGTGTGTATGTTTTCCTGCGCGGGTGTCTTCGCGCTGAACTGGGCGTTGACGGGGATTTTCTCGTTCCAGTCGGTCGCCTACAAAGGTTATTTCAAAGAAGTCCCGTTGCCGGTGGCGTTAAGCCTGACGGCGCAGGATTGCTTGAAGATGGTGAAAACGTTGTTCTTCGGTATTCCGGAGAAAGCGCCTCGCGACTTCTTCTATCTTCCCGTCTTTAGCGCGGTGTTTGCCTGGACGGGCATCTTCCGCCGCGATTGGCGGAAGCCTTGGCCGCTTCTGTGGCTGTTCGCCGCCGCGGGTGCTTCCGTCGCCATTGTCGCATCGAGTATGTGGCAGGACACGAACTTCGACCGGTATCTCGCCTGGTTGTTCCCCCTCTGGTTCTTCCTGATGGCGGAAGGCGCGGTGTGGGTTTCCGGGCGGTTCGCCGTGTTCAAGCCGCTCCCCGCGTCTCTCCTCCTCGCCCCTCAAGCTTTCTTTGCGGTGGTCTTGATTGCGATTTTCTACGGTACCTCGCAGGAAAACGGGTACGACTACGAGTTCGCGAAAGAGGCGAACGCTCTGCTTTCAAAGGAAGCGAAGATCGGAACGATCAAAGGATGCGGACTCTCCTATGCCTTGCAGGGACACCGGATGGTTAACCTCATAGGGATTTATTCGCCCGATTTCTTCCGTCCTGATTACTGGATGAGCCTGGAACTACTGAAACACCGACCCGATCTCCGGTTCGATGTCTGGTGTTTTCCGGGAAGCGAGCCACCTGACTATTGCGGGGTGCCGTTGCGTTCACTCTGCGGCAAGACACTGTTGATAGCCCAAAACGGCGGAACCTTCCAGGAAACCGACTGGAACGTGCTGGATAAAGCCCTTTTCCCCTTCTCGCGGGAACAAAAAGAAAAACGCCCCCTGGATCGGATAATCGACCGAGTGAAAGGACTGATCGCCGAGAATCAATCCGAAGCGTCCGCTCCTGTTCTCGTCGACGCGATTGACGTGGGGTATTCAGAAGATGAGAAACGCGCCGGCTACGTAGCCGAAAGCCGTCATTATCGATTGTATTATCCGCCGTTCATGATGGAAGGCGTGCACGACGGCAAATGGATACTCGACGGTGGACGTGCGGTTATCGGCTGGGACGCGATGACTTTCCATGCAACTCCGGGGGGCGACACGGAAGTCGTGATGCGTACGGCATCGCGGGTGAAGACGGAGGTGCGGACAGCAGGTATCCGCGAACAGAAAGTCACGTTCGATTCGCCGCTGAAGTTGCGCGTGAAAGTCGATGATGTCGAAGTGGGTGTCTTCACCTGCCCGATTGAAAGTAGCAGCAACACCTTCTCGGAAGTCGCGTTCACCATCCCCGGCGCGTTGATCCGCCGTTCCGACCCGCGCCTGGAAATCTACGGCGACCGCGCCGTATTCGGTTACTGGTTCTACCAGAAGGCGACGAAATGAAGCGATAAAAATCGGTTCTTCAGGCATACGTGCGGGTGTTTTGTGCCGACTTTCGGGTATTTCGCCGGAACATGGATTCTCCTTTACCGTCTTGCCGATTGATTGAAACGCAGTCCTCCGCCCGCGCTTCGGCGCGGGAGCATTCATGGGGATAAAAGGCATTTTATAGGCAAGCACCCCGCCCGCGCTTCGCACGGGAATGTACACGAGGGTAAGTTTCTGAAAACAACATGGACAACTTAAAAACAACGTTTGGTTCTTCCGCGCACAACCATGCGCGGTTATGAAAACGCCGCGCCTTTGCGTGGCGGAAGAAGGATGTTGTCTTTACGAGTTGTTTCGGTTGTCACCAATCGAACTTACAGGTAAGACGCGAAGGCGCAGGGAACGCAAAGGGGGACAGTATCACCGGCACTGTTTCCGGTAGGGGCAACGTCCCTGTCGCCCTTTCCCTTCTCTGCGCCTCTGCGTCTCCGCGGTAAAAATCACAGGAGGGAGAGGTGGCTTGGCGTCCGTTGTGGGAGGGGCAACGTCCCTGTTGCCTGCGTTCCGGCGGGGCGCTCGCTTTCTCTCTGTGTCTCTCGTCTATAATTCACCCCACGACTTACCGGGCACAGTATAGCAAGTTATCCGAATCGAATCACTCGTGCCGAGGCGCGAGCGGGGGCTGCGTCCATAAAACGTGCGAGGTCTCCCTCCCGTCGCTTTCCCGGAGAAATCGTCGTTTCATGCCTCAAAAATGCCTTCTTCCGGTTAAATCAGATTCACACACATGCACGAAGTCCAAAAAAATCGATAGCTACCGAGTAAAATCGATAGCTATCGAAATGGGAACACCAGATGTTTCGCGACGGGTTACTGAATCCCGCCGTAGTAGAAGGTTTTGCCGATTTTCCCGACGGCACCGGCACTCGTCTCAGCGGGAACCAGCGCACCTTTCAGGTTCACCTTTTTCTTCCCGATGCGTACACTGGCGGAGAACAGCCCCGTCTTGCTCTTGGTCGTGAACTTAGCGGTCTTGCTTGCCCCCGCCGAGACGTTCGACTTGGACGCGCTAAGTGTGAAGGAGGCGACAATATTTCCCGACCGCCCGGTAACGAGGAAGGTTCTGCCCGCGTATCCGCCGAGGGAGGCGGTGTATTTTCGCCCGGCAGCGGAGAGCGGCACGGAGTACGCACCCTTCCAAGAGGCGGACGGAATGGAGAACGTGCCGCTGCAGACAACGCCGATACCCGCCAACTTCACACTGCTCGAACTCTTGAACACGGGGAAGTACAGCGCAGTCCCCCCGACACCCGCCGGGAAATAAATCCCTGCGGCCGCCGCCTGGTCAGGGGTCAGATTGATTCCCGTCGTGGAAATGGAGGCCTGCTTCGTGTCGGGCAGCTTGCACACCACCTTAACCTTGCCTTTGGCCTTGACCGTCACCGTCGCGTATCCACGGGCGATACCGTTGTTGACGAGCGTGGCCGTGTACGTCCCCGTATTTCCGGAACCCGCCGCCCGGGCCACAACGCGGTAGCCCTTGTACGTTCCGATCCAAACGCCGTCGCCGCGACGCATGAGGGCGAGATTGCCTTGGTTGAACACAAGGGCATCTCCTCTGGTCGAGACCGTGCCTTTGACGTTGGTCCTTCCGGGGGTGAGGAGTTTCGCCGTTGCTTTTCCGTTGGCGGAGACGCTAAGGGCGATCGTCCCGGCGAGCGTCCGTCCGTCCCCGTAGTAGACCAACCCCGTGCATTTCGTCTTCAGACTCTTGGCAGCTTTGACCACAAGCGTCATCCAATGCGTCGTCGTGCCGCTGGGATTGGTTGCGTTAATCGCGACCGAAAACGTACCCGTGCGGATGGTCGAACCGGAAATCGTGCCGGACGCGGCATCCATTTTCAGACCGGAAGGAAGGCCGGAGGCGGAATAGCTTACGGGGGTCAGGCTCTCCGCCCTAAAGGTGATCGAGACGGGAAGCTTCTGATAGGCGGTGGTATACGTCACCGAATCCGCCGGAAAGACCGGCTTCGCGACGATGCTGAAGGTGTTGATAGTCCCGTAGACGGTCACATCGCCGGCGGCATAGTCGAACGTGTCGGCGGGAATGACGGCATCGACAGCCGCGTAGACCGTACCTTGTGCGGTGTCCGTCACAACGACGCCGAGGTCGATTGCATTGAGCGGGACACAATCTCCCTCATAGACGTTTCTCAAACCGTTCGCCGCCGCCCCCATGTTAAGGGTGTAGGAGGAAGCACCGCCTAGCGGATTCCAGGCAAGATCGACCAGTGAGTGATTCGACTGGAGGTCGCGGAGCTGGATGACGGCACCATTGGCAGGTTTCGTAAGCGTGACAGGTCTGTAAGGGGCGAACGAAAGACTTCCGAATTTGAACACGGTCTCTGCGGGACCATCGTCGTTAACGGGAACGGAGATCACAATCAGATTGTTCGGGTTGTCGGGGTTGTCGGGGTTGTCGGGATTGTCGGGATTGTCCGGGTTGTCCGGGTTGTCGGGGTTGTCCGGGTTGTCCGGGTTGTCCGGGTTGTCCGGGTTGTCGGGGTTGTCCGGGTTGTCGGGGTTGTCCGGGTTGTCCGGGTTGTCCGGGTTGTCCGGGTTGTCCGGGTTGTCGGGGTTGTCCGGGTTGTCGGGGTTGTCCGGGTTGTCGGGGTTGTCCGGGTTGTCCGGGTTGTCCGGGTTGTCCGGGTTGTCGGGGTTATCCGGTTCCGGCGGTTGCACGGCCGCACCGGTGAAAACGACTCTCTGACCTTTCGTCAGGCCGATCGTCGTGACGTTGGCGGCGTCAATCGCCGATTCCGTACCATCGATCTGGACGGTAAGGATGCCGATTCCATCAACAGCGACGTCGCCGATGGTCAACACTCCGGATTCCGTGGCCGTAAAAGCCAGCTCGGTGGAAGCTTCGGACGCAATCGGTCCGCTACGCAGGACGTCGTTCTGATCGAGATACCAATCGTTCGCGGGGGCGAGGAGCGTGGGCATCCCCTTGGACGCGGCGTACTCGGCGAGCGTCTGCTTCACATTCGCATTTTTAATGGTGAGGTTGATGGACTGCGTACCCAGATTGGCCTCACCGGAAACCTTCGAGAGGCTGATTGTCGCATTCGCGATGATGTCCGGCATCAGTGAAGGCCTAAAGGTAAAGGAGGCACTGCCGCCACCGTTGCCGGCTGCCAGCGTAAACTCGGTCTGGCTGAACGTGCCCCGCGCATCACTTGAACTCAAGCGGACAACAACGTTTCCCGCGCCCTCCGTATACGAGATCGAGCCGGAGTAGGTTCCTCCCGCTGTGAGCGTCGTCCCCTGGGAGAGGTTGACGGTCGAAATCCGGGGTTTCGCCGGAACATATTTGGAGAGCCATTCCTGCCACTTCGCCTCGTTCGGGTAGACCTTGCTCCAATCGCTTCGGGCGTTCAATGAACTGAGAAGCTTTCCCGTGGCACTCCAAATGGCCATGCCGGGGTACTTGTTATTCGCTTTGTTGCCCAGGTATTGCCAGTAGTATTTGTTGAAAAGTTTTTCGTCATCCGCCTTGTTCACCATGACCAGGATCATGGGGTGGTCGGCAATGAAGCTTGCAAAGTGGCTCGACGAGGAGACGCACCGTTCCGCCCATGTGGCGCAATGCCCGCAGTTTCCTTTCGGTCCGTGGTTTACAAAGGTGATCAGCATCGGGACGTTGTTCTCCCGGGCGGCGGCCACCGCCTTCGGGACTTGGCTGGTCCACTGGTTTACGTACACCGCGCCAGAATTACTGACGGCGGGGTACTTCGCGCCCAACGACGAAAATGCCACCAGGAGACTGGCGACGCCTACAAAAATACGATTCCTCATACGGCTCATCCTTTCTTAGACGGCCGCCCCTGCATTAGGCGCGGCGCGTCCGTTTCCGACAGTCAAACAAACACGACCATTTTCAGAGAGTTAACGAATTCTGTCAAACAAAATTGGGGACTTTTTTCGTTTGATGGAAATTCTTTCGGCCATCGGATGCTGTCGCGTTCATTTTTGGGACTTTGTGCATGAATGTGAATCTGATTCAACCGGCAAAGGGCATTTTCGAGGTGTGAAACGACGATTTCTCCGGGAATGCAACGGGCGGGAGACCTCTCGCGTTTTTTGAACGCCCCTCCTCGCGCCTCGGCGCGAGTGAGTCGATTCGGATAACTTGCTATACTGTCCCCGGTAAGCCGTGGGGTGAAGTTATAGACGAGAGACACAGAGAGAAAGCGACCGTCCCGCCGGAACGAAGGCAACAGGGACGTTGCCCCTCCCGGAAACAGCGCCGGCGACAGCCTGTCCTTTGCGTTCCTTGCGTCTTCGCGTCTTACCTGTAAGTTCGATTGGTGACAACCGAAACAACTTGTAAAGACAACATCCTTCCCTCGCCGCGCAACAACGCGGCGTTTTCATAACCGCGCATGGTTGTGCGCGGAAGAAGCAAACGTTGTTTTCAAGTTGTTCATGTTGTTTTCAGAAACTTACCCTCATGTACATTCCCGTGCGGAACGCGGGCGGCGGGCTTCGTTTCAATCAAACGGGAAGGCGGCAAAGAAAAATCCATGTTCCGGCGAGATGCCGAAAGTCGGCATAAAACACCCGCACGTATGCTTGGAGAACCTCATTTTTTCGCGGGCCACTCTGCGGCCTCGATCCTGAACGCGGTCATCATGTTCCGGTCGTGCGTCGGCGCGTAACTCCAGACGATCTTCTTATCGCGGGTGATCTCAAACGCGGTGACCCGCGAACCGTCAGGACGGCCGTTCGCATACGTCCCAACCACCAGATTCCCGTTCGGAAGTTCCTGGATGCCGCAGAGGTTGTCGAGCTTCAATTCGGGGAAGTCCCCGATGGTGAACGACCAGACCGCGCGGTGGTCAGGCGTATACTCGGTGATACCGCCAAGATGGGAAATGATCGTGTTGCCGTTCTTCCGGCGCAACGCCTCGAAGGTCAACGGGGAATGTCCGCTCTTGAGGCGGGGTGCGTACTGTTCCCACAGGAGTTTTCCCTTTGCGTCGTACTCGCGCACCGCGTTCGCGCCCGAACAACAGACCAGGTACGTCCCCGCAGGGGTTTTGCGGATCATACGGTAGCGGTTATGAAGCCCCGGAATTTTTCCTTGGGCGGTACGGGGATCGCCCTTGAACCGGACAACGGCGTTCGTCGTGCCCGCTGCGAATTCCGTGATGTACCCCGTCCCGTTTTCGGCAATCACGATGTTCCCGTCCGGCAGGATCTCGAACCCGAAAAGTCCGTCTTTCGGGCAGGGGCTGTAGAGGAATTCCTTTTTGCCGGAGAGGACGTTGACGCGCCAAAGGTTATTGTTCGAGAAATACACCCACTCGTCCTTGAGCCAGACGCGGTGAATGTTGCCGCACTTTCGCAGTTCCCAGAGAATCTTCCCGTCAGTCCCCACGAGCATGGCGCGCGCGGTGGCGGCCACAAGCAGCGGCGAGGGCAATTCGCCTTTGATTTCGGAGGCGGCGGTGGAGACGGCTGCGAACATGGCGCAGACCGCCGACAAAAGAACCGGGCAAAAAGATTTCATCGGTTGTGTTTCTCCTAGATCGAACGTGATGTCCACAGTCTACCACAAACCACCGTCCCCTCCCAAGGAAATTTACCCATGGCAAAGGACACCGCAGATACAAACGCGGGACATTTGCCATCGGCGGTTTGTGAACAATCATCGATTCTTTTGTTTTTTCTCCCCGTCCTACAGGTCGCGGAGGTGCGGTGCCGTCGGCTTGGGCGGGGTCTTCTGCGCATCGACCGCCTTTTTCACCGGCGCGTCCTTCGGCAGCCAGCCGCTTGCAACCAGCATATCCACGAACCGCTTGAAAGCCCGGAAACGCACGGGGTCGGCGAACGATCCCTTCGCCGCCTTGACCGCCTCCACGCAGGCCGCCCCGGACTCGTCAAGGCGTTTCCGCAACGCCTCGTCCGGTTCGTAACAGAACGACTCCCACAGGCGGATGAAACGTTCGGCGGGGTCTTTCGTTTCGTCCGCAAAGGCGAGCGATTCCTTAGCAAGTTTGTGGCGTAGCGCGGCGACGTCACCGCGTTTGACCCACGGACCGCCGTTCACGGTGTCCGCGCAACGCGACGGAATCCGGCGGATCCAGATGTTGCGGAACGGGACGGGATGGCCGTGGTCCTGCAACGCGAGCGGGCCTTTCGTCGCTTTCGGATGCGGGCAGCGCCGACACCAGCCGGTATGCCCCTGGAACGGGAAATCATCCTGTACGAGGACACCGTTGAAAAACACCGTCACGGATCCGGAATCGACCAGACGTTTCCCTTCCCAGACTGGCGGGTGGAAGACGATGTCGTAACTCTGCCATTCGCCCGGCTTACGGCACGGTTGCACAAGGGGCGGGTTCTCGCCGTACACCGCGCCCGCCTGGCCGTCGGCGTAGTTCGCCGGCTTCCACGGCGAGCTCGAAAGCTGCACCGCAGAGGAATCGAGGATCTGGATTTCGTACTTGCCCATGAGGAAGACACCGGAGTTGCCCCAGCCGTAGCGGTCGTCAACGGGCGTCTTCCATTCGATATGGAGCTGGCAGTCGGCAAAGGACTCTTTCGTGGCGACGCCGCCGGAACCGGGCGTGCAGATGAATTCCCCGTCCTTGACAGTCCACTTCGTCGGCTTCCCGTCGCCTGCCGTCCAGTTCTTCCGGACGCTTTCAAGCGTACCGTCGAAGAGGACGAGCGCGTCGCTCGGCGGCTTGCCGGCGGGGGCGTCGACTTTCACGGGATCGGGGCGGTTCACATCGTGTACGGCCCAGGCGTGGGTCTCGTCCGGACGGTCGCCCGAAGGTTCGGCGCAAACGGCGAACGCAGCGAACCCGGCGAACGCCAGAAGACAAGTTTTCCGTTTCATGGCGGTCACTCCTTACAGTTTCGAACAGTCGAGCCGTTCACCCGGCCGCAACTGGGCGAGGTTGCCCATGAACCCCCATGCGGTCATGGGGGCCGCCATCGAAAAGGCGCTGCGTGTCGTCCCACCGCCAAGGCAGCAGTCGATGTACTGGTGATAGTGCGAAGGGGCGGGATCGACACTCGGAACGTTAGGCGCGGAACCATCCTTCATCGCATAGCACGGCGCGACGCCGTAGTGCGTGGAGAACAGCCACCCTTCCGTGCCTTCGACCACGCGCCCCTGCGCGGGTAGGCGTTTCATCGGCGTGCGTGCGGCGACATCCTGAAGGAACGCGGGCGGCAGAAACTTTGGCGGCAGGCGGAACGCGACGTGGCCGAAGCCGTCGCACCATTCCACGGTGAAGGGTTTCATGCCACTCGCCTTGACGCCGGGCATCGTCCACGTGACGTGCGACATCGACGGCCAGAACTGTTCACGTTGCGCGTCCGTCCAATCGTCCGCCGCCACCTCCGCCGTCACGTCCAGCGGGCGCGTCGCGCCGAGGTTCATGCCGAGCCAGACCGGACTCATCAGGTGAAGCCCCAGATCGCCGAGCCACGACGTCCCGAACGCACGCCATTTGCGCCATGCGCGGGGGTGGTAGCCCTCGCCGTACGGACGTTCTTTCACGGGGCCGAGCCAGAGCTTCCAATCGAGCGTCTTCGGAACGGGCAGTTCGGGCAACGGCCATTTGAAGTAGTCCGCTCGCGGCTCAGTGCGCCGCGTGGAGAAGAGCCACACGCGACGTATCTCGCCGATCTTGCCCGACGCGAGCGCGGCAACCGTCTGGCGGTCGCATTCCCATGCGGCAATCTGCGTGCCCATCTGCGTGACCGCCTTTTTTCCGGCGGCGAGTTCCGCGATGCGGCGGCAGTCGGCGAGGTCGTGGCAGAGCGGTTTCTGCGCGTAGACGTTCAGTCCCCGTTTCAACGCCTCGAGGATGTACTGCGCGTGCGTGTGGTCGGGCGTCGAGACGTTCACGGAGTCGATACGGTCGCCTTCCTTCGCAAACATTTCAAAGGCGTCACGGTAGACGCGGGCGTCGGGGAACTGTTTCCGCACCGCGTCGAGATACCGCGAATCGACATCGCAGAGCGCCGTGATGTGGATGTCGCGGTGGTTTGCCAGCTGTCCGAGGTCGTACCGCGCCTGGTTACCGCAACCGATCGCGGCATGGGAAAGCAGTTCGTTCGGATGCCGCCGTTTCAGAACCGCCGGGAACCCGGCAAGGGGGGCAACCGCCGCGCTGACGGCAAATCCGAGGAATTCGCGTTTGGTCACATGTGTTTTCACCGTTTTCCCTTTCAAAGGCGGAGTGCCGCTTCCGAGGCCGCGAAGAAGGCCCGGTAGGCCCGCTGGGTGTTGTAACAGTCTTCCTTCGCGGCGAGTTCCCAAGGCGCGTGCATGTTCAGTAACGGCGTTCCGAAATCCAGGACGTCCATGCCGAACCGCGCCATGAACTTCGCGATCGTCCCGCCGCCGCCCTTTTCGGCACGGCCGAGTTCGCCCATCTGCCAGGGGATGCCGGCATCGTCGAGCACGCGGCGCATGGCGGCGACGAACTCCGCCCGCGCGTCGTTCGCGCCGGACTTGGATGCCGCCCCCGTGTATTTGATCGCGCAAGGTCCGTGGCCGAGACGCGCCGCGTTGCCGATTGAATCGGCGTTCGGGAAATGCGGATCGCTGGCGGCGCAGACGTCCGCGCTCAACATCTGCGAGGCTTCAAGGGCGCGGCGAACGTCGATGTCGCGCGCACCGCACGTCGTCTCCCGCTCGATCAGTTCGGCGACGGTGTTCTCGAAGAACGTGCTGTCCATCCCGCTCGCGCCGACACTGCCGATTTCCTCCTTGTCGCACAGCACCACCGCGCAGGTCTTCGCGGGGGGCTTCCCGGCGGCCGTCTCCAGCAGGGCCGAAAGCCCGGCATAGGCGCAGACGCGGTCGTCATGTCCGTAGGCGGCGAGCAACGCGCGGTCCAGCCCCGTCTCACGGGGCGCCCCGGCGGGGACGATTTCAAGTTCCGCGCTGAGGAGGTCGTCTTTTTCCACGCCGTACTGCTCTTTGAGAAGCGCCTCGATGTCACCCAGCCCGGCGATCACATCAAGGTCTTCGGCGGCGACGGCGTCCTTTAGCGGTTTCTCCTGCTGTTCCTTCCCGAAATGCGGGAGGATGTCGGAAATCAGGAAAACCGGGTCGTCCGGATTATCGCCGACGGCGATGTCAACCTTCGTGCCGTCCTTCTTCACCACCGTGCCGTAAAGGGCGAGGGGAAGGACGAGCCACTGGACCTTCTTGATGCCACCATACATATGCGTGTCGAAGAAGGTGACATCCCCCTTCGTGTAAAGCGGATTCGGTTTCAAGTCGAGCCGGGGCGCGTCCGTGTGTCCGCCGACGACACGCAACCCCTGTGCGGTGGGGGCTTTCCCGATCACGGCGGCGAACAGGGTCTTCCCGTGATAGCCGCGATAGACGCGGTCGCCCGCCTTCAGTTTCTTCTTGCCGGAAAGGGGCTTAAACCCTGCCTTTTCGAGGAGACGCACCGCCGCCTCATACGCCTTGCGTTCCGTCTTCCCCTGGGTTAAAAACGCCCGGTATCCCGCCACATACTTTTCTTGTGTCATAGAAACTCCCTTCTCCGGCATCGACTCCGCCGGATACGAGAAGCCTACACCTCCCCGCCCCGGGTTGCAAGTATCAAATGCGCGTGGCGCACTTCCCGGTTTGAGCCGTATTCACTTTCCCATTGAACCGGAACTCCGTTCTGGTGTAGAATGAGCGCCGTGGCTTCAACATTTCAGAGGGGGGATATGCGTATGGAGGAACGGATCAGCAGACGCGGGTTTCTGAAGTGCGCGACCGCGTTTTGGTCGCTTTTCGGCGGACGTCTTTTCGCAGTTCCGTCCGGCTGGCGGCCGACGAAGACGGCAAACCTGGTATTCGGCGTCGTCAGCGACACGCATCTGCGGACGACGGTCAAAGGCACCTACAGCACCGGCTACTGGGCGGACAGGTGGTTTGTCGCGGCGTTGAAGGATTTCCGCGAGCAGAACGTCGATGCCGTCGTCCACCTCGGCGACATGGCGCACACCGGGCAGGTCGAAGAAATGGAATTCCACCGAACCGCCTGGGACAAGGTGTTCCCGGGCGACCTTGCCCCCGGCGGGCGAAAAGTAGAACGCCTGTTCGTCGCGGGCAACCACGACATCGACGGCAGCACCTACGGAATCGGAGAACTGGTGAAAAAGATCCACCCCGACCCCGAAATCCGGAGACAGCATCTGCTTTGCACCGACATCGCGAGCCATTGGGAACGCATCTGGGGCGAGAAGTACGAACCTGTCTGGCACAGGGTGTTGAAGGGGTATCATTTCTTCGGTCGCCATTACGCAGGGAAGAACTTCAGGGAAGACGAGGCGAAGGTCACGGCCCTGGTCAAGACGATTGACGCGGCATCCGCGCTCGCCAAAAACAAGAATCCGTTTTTCATCCTCTCGCACATCCGGTCTCACGCGATCTTCAACAAAGCGATGCGCGACTATCCCAACGCGGTGAGTTTCTTCGGGCACTGGCATGCAAGTGCGGCGAACTGGAACGTCATCCATACGTGGGGTTCTTCTCCGTCGATACAGTGCCCTTCATGCGCACCGATGGGAACAAACAGCTTGTCGCCGAATTCGTGCAGATGGGCAACGGCTCCTTTCATAGGCGCGGATACCGCCGGGAAAAACAGGCAGGGGTACATCGTCCGCCTATACGACGAAATGATGGTCATCAACCGGCGCGAGTTCGGGCAGGGCGGAAGCCTTGGCGCGGACTGGATGATGCCGCTTGGGCAATACGCCCCGCACCCGTTCGCGCCTCTGGAACTGAAAAAGGTCATCGGCGAACCGCAGTTCCGCCCCGGTGCGAAATTATGCGTGGAGACGCCGGATCCGCAATCACTCCGTATCCAAATCCCGTTGGCGGACGGGAATCCGGATTCGCGGGTGTTCGCCTATGAAGTGACCGTGGCGGCAGAGGGCAACAGTCTCCGTCAATTCATCTACGCCGCAGGGTGCAACCTCGGAACCGGACGCGAACAAAACGGGGGCGTGACGGAGTTCACCATCCCGAAGACGGACTTGCCGCCAAGTGAAAAATGGACGGTCTCCGTACGTCCGGCTTCTTCCCTCGGAACATTCGGGAAGTCGCTGGCTTATGCGAAGGAGGGGGAATGAAACCCGCAAAGTTATCCTTCATCATAGGTTCCGCGTTGTCGCTGGCCTTCCTGCCTTGCGCGGAAGCAGCCGTTTCGCTTCTCTCGCCGAAGGACGGTTCGACCTTCGAGACCCTGCCGGACGCCCAGCTCGCCGTCCTCGACGGCACAACGCGCACCAATCGGTGTGAAATCGCCAAGAAGTTTCTGGACGACAAACAGACCCGCGACGCATGGCGGCGGCAGCGGCCGCTCGTCCTAAAATGGAAAACCACCGGGGGCGAATCCGCTCCCTGGCGCGTGCGACTCTCCCGCAAGGCCGACTTCTCGAACGGCGGCGACCTGTGGCTGACGGAGCGCGACGCGAAGGGCCAGGAACAGCAGGACGGTTCAAAGGTGTGGACATACACCGTGCCGCGCGCCAACCTCGAACTCGGCGCCGTCTACCATTGGCAGGTATGGAGCAATGTCAAATGCGGCGAGTTCCGCTGCGGGTTTACCTACCCCGAAACCTGCGCCTGCGGGAAAAGCAAAGCGGGACACGTCTCGCCCGTTTCCACGTTCCGCACGTCGAAGCAACCGCCGCGCTGGATCGCCCTGGAGGGAAACGTCCACAACATCCGCGACATCGGCGGCTGGGCGACGGAAGACGGAGGACGCATCCGCACGGGGCTTGTCTATCGCGGAAACGGTTTGAACGAAAGTAGTTTCGCCGGAGTCACCAGGGGGCGCAACCGGCTGACGGTCGAAGACGTCCGGTACATGACCGAAGTCCTCGGAATCAAGACCGACCTCGACCTGCGCTGCCCGCGCGAAATCGCCGGGATGGACGGGTCGCCGCTCGGAACAAGGGTCGCGTTCGTGAACATCGACGCCAAGTCGTACAAGGAACTGTTTACGCCGGAAGGCCGCCGGATTTCGGCACGGCTCTTCCGCTTCTTCGCCGACAGGAAGAATTACCCGGTTTACTTCCACTGCACCCACGGAGCGGACCGGACGGGAAGCCTCGCCTACCTGCTCAACGGATTCCTCGGCGTGACGCGGGAAGACCTGGAGCGAGATTGGGAATCGACGTGTTACCCACGGGTGCGCGGCGTGGATACGCCGGACGACTGGCGGTCATGCGCGTTCTTCGATGCAGGTTTCGCCGCATACGGCAAGAAGGACGATTCCCTCTCCGAGCGAATCCGCCTCTATCTGCTGGACTGCGGCGTCACCCCGGAGGAGATGGCCGCCGTCAGGGCGATCCTGAAAGAACAACCGAACGGGGATGCGGAGGCACCCTCTCTTGAAGAAAGGAATACGACGAAATGAAAAACCTGATTTTCGGACTCGCGGCCTCGCTGGCGTTGACGTGCGCCGCGGCGCCGCGTTGGAGCGTGGAGAAGGCGAAAGCGTGGGGCGCGGCGAATCCCTGGTGGTGCGGCGTGAATTACATTCCCGCCAACGCCATCAACTATACGGCGATGTGGGATAAGACCAGTTTCTCGCCCGACGTCATCCGCAAGGAACTGAAATTAATGACGGGCATCGGTATGAACTGCGTCCGTTTCGTCATGCAGTACAAAGTTTACGAGGACGATCCGGCGTACTTTATCAAGACGCTCGACACGTTCCTTGCGCTTTGCGACGAGGCGAAGGTGAAGGCAATGCCGATCTTCTTTGACGACTGCGCGTTCGGCGCGAATACCGATCCTGTGATCGGACGCCAGCCGGAACCGCTCGAAGGCTGGTACGCCTGGGCATGGAGTCCGTCGCCGGGGCATACGATGGTCATCGACGAGCGTGAACACCCGAAACTGGAGAAGTACGTGAAAGAGGTCATCATGCGCTTCAAGGATGACAAACGCATCTTCCTCTGGGATCTTTACAACGAACCGGCGAACGGGAGACTCGGTAGGCGGGCGTTTCCGCTCCTCCGCAAAACGTTCGCCTGGGCGCGGGAGGTCGATCCGTCGCAACCCCTCTCCTCCGGCATCTGGAACGGGAACAAGGAACTGGATGCGATCCTGCTTGACAACAGCGACATCGTGACATTCCACTGTTACGCGGACGAAAAGAAGACGGCGGCACAGATCAAGGAGCTGGTCGCGCGCGCCGGCGGCCGCCCCGTCATCTGCACGGAGTGGATGAACCGCACGCGCAAATCGACGGTCGCGGGCTGCTTGAAGCTTTTCGCGGACGCCGGCGTCGGCTGTCTCGCGTGGGGGCTTGTGAACGGCAAAACGCAGACGCACCTCCGCTGGGGGCACCGTCCGGAGAACCTGCCATATACGGGTCCTTGGCAGCACGACTTCTACCGCGGCGACTTCACGCCCTACGATCCCGTAGAGATCGATTTGTACAAGGCGACGATCCAACGTGTCCAACGCGGCGCAAAGTAACGGACGTCGACATGACTTCGTTCGGCGGCTTGACTACCCCTTTCGAAAACGGTAAGATTATTTCTTTCGTCTGGTGAACGGGACACGGGGTCTTGGGTTCAACCGGACACGTACGAACTAGGAAACCGTGATGAAAACACCCGTCCTGCTTTCCCTCTGTTTCTGCGCGGCGGTCGCCTCCGCGCAGACGAACACGCCGCCCGAAACCGTCAAGGAGGAAGCCTCTTCCGGCCTCACGTTCCTTTACGGTGCGGACCTGCGCCTCCGCCAGGAACTCTACGACAACATCCCCGGCGATCCCGCCGACCCGTTCGGTCTCTACCAGGCGCCTTCGGGAAAGAACGCGAATTACTTCCGTTACCGTCCGCGTATCTGGGGCGGTCTGGGCAACGAGACGTTCAAGCTCTACACGCGGCTCACCGATGAAATGCGCGAGTATGTCGTGAAAAACGGGAAGCGCCGCGACGACCGTTCGTACAACTTCCCCGACGAACTGATCGTCGATAACTTCTACTTCGAGGGGATGGGACTCTTTGACGGATTCCTCGATTTCCGGATCGGTCGCCAGGACTTCTTCGACAACGGGCGACCCGCCTTCGGCGCGGGGCGCGTGTTGATGGACGGAACGCCCTACGACGGTTCGCGCACCTTGTTCTTCGACGCCGCGCGTTTCACGCTGCACCCGACAGCGAAAAGTTCGCTCGACGCCATCGCCATCTACGACAACAGCCGCAACGAACTGCACTGGGGCCGCCCGACGCCCGATCCGCGTCCCACCAACGCCATCGATCCACGCGACCAGCCCGACATGGATCAGATGGGCGGCGTCCTCTACTACAAGAACGCAGAATTCCAGGCGTTGCCCTTTGAAGCATACTACGTCTACCAGCACAGCCAGGACTACAACACTGCCGGACGGCACATGCCGTCGCGTTCTGACAACACCTTCGGCATCCGCCTCCTTCCGCAGTTCACCGAGGAGCTGGAAGGCGAATTCGAAGGCGCGGCACAGGCCGGCAAGAAGGGGAACAACGCCGCCACGCGCGGATACATGGCCTTCGCCGGACTGAAGTACAAGCCGGACTGGGAACTGGTCAAGCCCGCAAAGCCCTTCTTCCGTGCCGCGTGTTACTACCTTTCCGGCGATGCCGACCGCAGCGTGGACGGGAACGACACGGCATGGAACCCCGTCTGGGGACGTTGGCCCCAGTTGAGCGAGATGCACTGCTACGGGCCGCTCTACGGCCTCGGATACTGGAGCAACCTGACCTACCCGCACCTCGGGGCCGGCGCGAACATCGGGCTGCACCACAAGATCGACGCCTACTCCGGACCGATGTTCGCAAGCGTCCAGGACGGACTGGGCGGCGGCGACAGCAACTACGAAGGTTGGCTCACCTGCCTCCGTTACGACTTTCCGATCTGGAAAAACCCGCGCGGAAACGGACGCGGCGACATCTTCGGCCACATTATGGGCGAATGTCTCCAGCCCGGCGACTACTACGTGACCGACAAGACCGCCTATTTCTTCCGCTGGGAAATCAATTTCGTCTTTTAATCGACGGATGATTCGGGCAACTGGGACGTTGCCCCTCCCCTACTTGGCCACTATGAATACACTTCCACTTCCGAAAGCCGTCGTGTTCGATTTCGGCGGCGTGATGACCCTCTCCGACCGGCCGCATGAGGCGTATGCCCTTGCCCGCGAACACAACATCGCCGAATCCATCCTCACCGAAGGGTTCTCCCGCTACCGGAAACTGATGGACGGCGGATTCATCACGCCTGCCGAGTTGTACGGCGTCTTGCTGGCGGATGCCGGTATCGACGTCGCGCCGGATCTCCTCCAAGCTCTCGCGTACGCCGACCTGAAGAGTTTCTGCACCCCGAACGAACGGACACGGGCGTGGATGGCCAAACTCCGCGGGGAAGGATTCAAAATCGGCATCCTGACGAATATGCCGACGCAAATGGCGTCACTGTTCCGGCGAATTTTCGCCGGGTTTGTCGAATGTGCGGACGCGATGGTGGTTTCCGGCGAAGTCAAAATGTTCAAGCCGCAGCCGTGTATTTTCCGGCTCATCCGCGACAAGCTGCACGTCGAGGACCGCGACATCCTTTTCGTGGACGATGCCGCCGAAAACTGCGAAGCGGCGCGGTCCCTGGGTTGGAGGGCCATTCAATTCCGTTCCAACGAACAGACAGAGACCGAATTCGACAGCTGGCGATAGCTGGCGTTTTTCGTGGTTCTCCAGGCATACGTGTGGGTATTTTATGCCGACGTCCGGGCATTTTGCCGAAACATGGATTCTCCTCTACCGTCTTTCCGTTGATTGAGACGCAGAGACGCAGACGCGCAGGGGAACCCAAAGGGGGACAGGCTGTCGTCGGCAATGTTTCCGGGAGGGGCAACGTCCAACTTCATAAGATTTACTGTTGACAGATGTAAAGTGCCGTTATACAATGACTTCGTTGTGATTTTGAGAGAATAGTGTTTCGCAATAAATGCTGTTTGTCACATTGAAATCACATAGCAAAAACTTTGCAGGAAATGAGGTGTCTATGAGTTACCTACCGAAGTCGATTGTCGAACGGAACGTCAAACGCCGCGTCAGGACGGACGGCGCGGGGCGCGAACGGGTCGGTTATGAGGCGTATTTCGGAACCGATCCTTTCACGAAGTCTGCCGTCCGGATGACGAGGGCGAGCGAGGATGAGTTGAAGAAGGACATAAAGGATTTCTACCAGCGACTCCAGTCTGGCGGAGAGGCCGCCGTGAGGCTTTCGCCCGTCGAGGCGATAGACGCGAGGAACGCCCTTGATCTCCTGCGCGAGGCCGGCGCGAAGGTGAGCCTGGCGGACGCGGTGCGCGGCTACCTGGACGGAGGCGCGGGGAGGGCGGCGGACGTCCACGGCGTCACCGTCGGGGACGCCTACAGGACGTATTTCGACGCGAAGCTTGACGGGGCGGACAAGGAGAAGACGGCGAGGACCGTCGGGAAGTGGGTCGGCTGCGCGGGCGCGGACACGCCGCTCGCCGCCGTGACGGCGAGGGGCGTCGACGAGTACCTGCGGGAGCATTACGGGGCGAGGAAGCCCAAGACGTACAATTCGCACCTCCAGTACATCCGCACGTTCCTGAACTGGTGCTGCAGGGACGAACGGAAGTACCTTGCGGAGAACCCGATACGGAACCTGAAGCAGCGGGACGAGCCGTGGGAGGAGCCGGAGTACATGAAGCCGGGGGACGTGGAGCGCCTGTTCAGGCTCCTGGAGGGGGAGAGGGGGCGGAGGCCGGAGCTTCTCGCATACGCGGTGGTCAGCTTCTTCTGCGGGAGCAGGGCGGTCGAGATACAGCGCATCGCGTCGCTCGGCGAGGACGCGGTGAGGATAAACCTCGACGACGAGACGGTCCGCATCGCGAAGGGCAAGGGCTACCAGAGGGGCAGGAGGCCGAGGGCGTTCCACATCGAGCCGACGGCGATGGCGTGGATGCGCTCGTTCGATTTCATGCGCGCGGTGAGGATGGTCACGCCGGGGACGCAGGGGGACATCTACAGGCTGGCGCGGAGGAACGGGGTGCCCGTGTTCCAGAACTGCGGCAGGCATTCGTTCATCACGTACCACGTGGCGGCCTACGGGGACCCCGCGAAGACGCAGGCGATCGTCGGGACGAGCGCGAAGATGCGGGCGGAGAACTACTGCGGGCTTGCGAGCAGGGCGGACGGGGAGGCGTATTTCAGGATCATGCCGTCCGCCGTCTCGGGGACGGAGGGGAGGGAGACGGCGTGAGGGAACCGCGCCGTGGCCGGCGCGGCACGGGACAGGGCGGGGAGAACACCACGCGCCACGGACAGGCATTGCCCCCGTGACGCGTGCCTTAGCCCCGGTAGTCCTCGAAGCGGCACGAGTTGCGGATCCACGCGCGGTTGCACCAGCGGGCGAGGCGGCGAAGCCCGGCGGACGGCTCGGCGGGGTTGTCCGTCAGCGAACGGTAGGGCATGACGAAGGGTACGGCGCGGGGGTCGGCGGACGTGAGCCCGTAGATTCTGTGGAGCGCGGATTCCATGCCGCCGTCCCTCGCGAGGACGTAGACGAAGAAGTCTTTCCTGTAGCCGAAGCTCCGCAGGAGGCGCATCGCGCGGACGCAGTGCGGGAGCATGGCGTCGGTGTCGCAGGAGATGCGGATGTACTTGAGCCACTTGATGCCTGCCATGATTGGCGCGGTCTGCTCGTTGTATAGCCTCGCGTCCGTTGCCTGGTTGAAATCCACGCGGATTTTGAGCCGCCGCATCTTGTCGGACTGTTCACGGATGAAGTCGAGCGGGGCGGCGAGGAAGTTGTTGTCCATGAGGATGGCGTCGCGGCGGAAGCCGGTGTTGGTTCGGCATATCCGCTCGATGTCCGCGACGAGGCGGATGCCGCCCTCCTTTGCGGGGACGACGCACCAGGGGCATCTGTTGGGGCAGCCGCGCGTGAGGAAGCCGTATGCGGCGGAGAACTGAGGGTAGACGGTGTAATCCGGCGGCATGGCGTCGATTTCAGGGGGGAGGCGGGAGGCGGGGTCGTAGCCGGTGCCGCCGCGTATGGCGTCCGGCGGGAGGTAGGGGTCGTCGGGTGTGAAGGTGAACACCTTGGAGGCGTACACGCGGTCGTACGGCATGAGGGGCGAGAACCATTCCACCTCGTCTCCGCGCGCCTTGTGCCACGCGGAGATCCGCATGAGGGCGAGATTCGGGTAGTTGCGTCCGTCGACGCTGTGGATGGCCACGCGCATTCAGTCCCCTTTCGGCATGAGCGGCAGGAACTCTTCAAGCGGCTGCGGCGGAGGGGTGTCGAATATGCGGGAGTGGGCCGCCTTGTAGAAAGCCGGGTCGATCTCGCAGCCTACATAGTCCTTGCCCGTCTGCCTGCACGCGACGGCGAGGCTTCCGGAACCGGCGAACGGGTCGAAGATGCGCCGCGCCCGCCGCCCGTATGTCTCGAGAAGCCAGCGGTAGAGCGCGACGGGCTTCTGGTGGGGGTGTATCTTTTTCTTGCCGGTCTCTTCGCCCATGCGGTAGCCGTCCCACGGGATGGAGACGAGGTTGCACGGGATCTTTATGTCCGTCCCCGCGATTTCGGCCTTCGAGTAGCGGAACGTCTGGTTGCAGTTGCTCATCTTGTCCCAGACGACGAGGTAGTTTGTGGGCGGGAGGATGTCGGTGAAGTAGTTCCAGCCCCAGACGATCCAATGCTTCGACACGCGGATGATCTCGTCGAACACTTCAGGAGACGGGCGTTCCGTGTTGTCGTAGGTTTCCGAGAAACGCCGGCTCGCCTTGTTGCGCCGCTCCCAGTCGCGGCCTATGCCGTAAGGCGGATCGGCGATCGTCAGGTCGAAGTGACCCATCGGAAGCGTCGCCATGAATTTCTCGCAATCGGTGTTGTGCAGGTCTATCGTCATAACGTTGGCAGCGCGATGTGGTTTGCGAAGTCGATTGAGGCGTACTTGCTGGAGTAGTATTCCGCAAGACGCCTCCGGCGGCGCTCGATGTAGGCCATGTCTGTTGGCAAGATCATTTCCATGCCGCATGACACCTCGAACGGGATAGGCAGATATTCGTCCGGCACGATGTGGACGCGCATGTTGAAGATGTAGGTGTCGGGCCTCACGATGGGCTGGCCGTTGAAGCGGATATTGCCGTCGATGCTCTGAACGAGATCGTATGCAAGCTCCCGCGCGAACGATTCCGACATGAGTATGCGGTTCGGGAACAGTCCGCCGTAATTGTCGTGAAACACCTTCATGTGCATTCCGATTCGGTGGACGCTCCTGGGGATGCAGCGGAGCGTGACTTTCTGTTCGCGCTCTTCCGGTGTGAGGTTTTCGTATGGTGCGATGTTCATGGTTCGTAAATCTCCTGTCCGTAAACCGACTCTTGATAAGATTCGTCCTTGTAGCCGTTCCTTATCAGCCAGTTGTGGGCTTTGTAGTTGGTTGAAGTTTCTTGAAGAAAGTCGTTGACGAATCTTGCCGCCTCGTCCATTTCCTTCTTTAGTCGGGCGTTCTCGACGGCAAGTTTGCGGAACTTGCTCATACCGCTATTCCTTTCGATAATACTCTTCATCGTCTGCGTACATCACTGCTCCTTGCCGAATATCGCCTTGACGATGGCCTTTGCCGTCTGGACGGGGATTGAGTTGCCGATCTGCTTCACCTGGTCGGCGCGGGAGCCGGAGAGCTTGTAGCCCCTTGGGAAGGAGTGCGCGGCGGCAAGCTCCGACGGCTTCAGCATGCGGATGCGGATGTCGAGCAGCCGCCCGTCCTCCAGCATGGGCAAGCCCAGCTGTATCGCGTCGCACGACGTTATGGTCTGGATCGGCTCGTCAGCGCTCCTCACATGTCCGCTGTCCCTGCCTCCCGGCCTGGACATGTCTATGATCATGGGAGTCGCGATGCATATTGCTCCCTTCGTCGCTATGGTAGGGCATGGCTTGTCAATCGGTCGGCAAGCCGCGCCGCCCTGTTGCCACAAAACGAGCGGGGTGCAGAGGTAGTCTTTGCGCACCGTCGTCTGCGCCCGGAGCGGCTTGTCTATCCCTCGCGGCGCGTTGTTCGTTTGCTCCGTTATGAGATACGGCGTCACCATACTGAAACGGTCGTGCGTGGTCTGAACGCCGATAGGTTCCTTTACGGATCGAGCGCGTCCGTTGTTCATGTGTTCGATGATGATGGGCGTGCAAAGTTCATGGTGCGCACCGGAACAGGAGATCGCGGACAGGGGCTTGCCGATGTCGGCGCAATCCTGGTTGTTGCGCAGGCGGACAATGAACGGCTGGCAGAGCGCGTGGTGGTTGCCGGACGTTGTGACGGTCGTGAGCGGGTCTTTGGTGTCCTCGACCGTGGCGTGGTTGTTGAGCTTCACGAGGAACGGGCGCACCACCATCGTGCGGTTGGACGTGTGCTGCGTCCGGAGCGGGGCCGAAAGCGGAAGAACGCGCGACTCGTCGTCCCCTCCCGCGCCGAGCATATCGACCTGAAAGTCGATGCCGCAATACTTCCGCAATCCAACGGCTATGCGGCACAGGGTGTTCTTGGCGAGCGGGTTCTTCCGTCCGAAGATGGAACGGCCAGTGTCTGAATAGTCGAGGCATTCGCAGACGCCGCGCCACGGCCTCAGGTTACGCCCGAAAAGGTCGGGCTGCGGGTTTTCTTCGTGCGTAGGCTCCGGCCACTTGATTTTCCCGCATCCGTGCTTGACTGCCTGAAGGAAGAAGCGCTTGCGTGAAGTGGCGTCGCCGTAGTCAGCGCAGTTTAGGATTCGCCATTCGTAGGTGTAGCCGCGCGCGGTGAACTGCTGGAGCCACGCGCGGAAGCAGTCTCCCATCTTCCGCTTGATCGGCCGTCCGTCTGTGGTGAGCGGACCCCAGTTGACAAACTCCGGCACGTTCTCAATCGTAATGCGGCGGACATGGATGTTGTCAACGAACTTCCATATCTCGTTCGGCTGCGAGCGGAGCTGGTCGTCACGCGGCTTATCGCCCTTGGCGCGGGAAAAGTGCGTACAGGACGGCGAGGCGTGGAGAAGGTCGATTACCTTCACGCCTATGTCCTTGGACGTTGCGGCTTCAATGTCCATCTTCAGGGCCAGCACATCCGGGTGGTTTGCTCGCATGGTCTCGATTGCCCGCAGCCAATGGTTGATCGCGATTTCACGATACGGCAAGCCGAGTTCGTGGAACGCTTCGTGTGCTCCGGTCGTGAATCCGCCGCATCCGCAGTAGAGATCGACAAAGACGATCATGCCTGTTTCTCCACAATTACCATCAGGTTGTGCTTCAGGGCGACCTCAAGCTCGCGCTTCGCGCCGTTCGACTTCTCCCAGCCTTTGAGAAGATAGATCGCGTCGAGGTGAGGGATGACGGCACGTTCGGCTTCGCAGCAGGCATCGAGAAGTTTTCCTTCGATGTCGCCGCCAAACACAAAGTCGAAGTCTGACGGATTGATGACAAACCACCCCTCTTGACTAAGTTTCTTTTCTGCGGCGTAGAACGCATTATAGTTGTTGTAAGGCAGTCCGGCCATGGGGCCGGCGATGTAGATTGTCTTTCTATTCATTGTTTTTGTCATCCTTGTTTTTGCCGTTCATCATTACGACAAACGCCACGAAACCGATAATAAGCGACAGCCCGACGGACATGGTAACCCATGTCAATTCGTAGAGTTCCAAGTTCATCACTTCGCGCCACCTTCCTCTTCGGCGTCTTCATCTTCGAGTTTATCGGCAATCCGTTCAAGTGCGTCAGCCGTCCGTGCAATAGACGAAATGCAGTAGCCAAACCAAGCGACCACACAGGCACACAAAAAGATAATCGCCATACTGCCTAACGACGCCATTACTTCAGAGAAGCCAATTGCCGAAATCATTGCGCGCCTCCTTCCTCCGCCTCGTAGGGCATCTGCTCCCACTTGCACAGGCAATGGCATTGGTCGTCGCTGTCGAAGCACGGGCATCTAGGGCTACACATATTACTTATTGCACTGAAGTGTTCAGTGCAGAACTTATAGAACCGTTCCGCCTGCTCCTCCGCCGTTCCCACGTCGCAGTTGCGCGGCGGTTCAGAGAGAGCGCGGACGACCACTCCCCTCAATTCATCTACGCCGTTGCAAGCCGTGCTTTGGTCGCCGTGGCATAACGTCGGATGCCCATGCCTTGACACATTGCCGAGGAACAGTTCGCATTGCACCAACGCCTCGCGCGTCGCCACAGCGTTGCCAACTGCCGACGATTTTTCAGTAGTTGGCGCCGCCGCTTTTATTCGGTCAGCAATCTCGGCGAAGTAAAAGCTGATCGGCTTCCCGGATACAGTTGGTTGCAATTCGCAATACTTCGAGCTTTGCGACAGGGTGCGAAGCTCCGTCTCGATGTCACTCAGACTTTCCATTGCTTGCTCCTTCCTTTGGCTTGCCGAGCGGCTGACGGCCCTCCAGCACGTCGATCACGCGCAGGAGGACGGCGATGGAATCGTAGCATTCCTCAACGGCGGCTTCCGTGTCGCCGTTCGCAATGGCTTCGATCACTTCAAACTTCTCGCAGTCCAAAATGTCGTTCCACAAGAGACTGCCGTTATGTGTGCCAACTTCAACATGGCGACGATAGGTGTCAAGGAGCAACTTGATTGTGTCCTTCAACGAGAGGGTGACGGCGGGATCTTCCTCCGGAAGAAGCCTGTCACAGAAAGAAGGATGCTTCTCTCTCGCGTGGTCGTAGTGTTCTTGGATTTTCTCGATGTTCATAGGTTTAGTCCTTGTTGGAATCCCTGTTGGGTTTCCGGGGGAAAAGATTTTTGAAAGACATTCCAGGCGTTCGGCCGTAATCCATTCCTCCTTCAACTTACCCTCCGTCACCCATTCAAGCAGATATTCAATCTGCCCAGACGCGCGGATTGTGATGGCGGTGCATACCGTCTTCCACTTGGGGTCGGAGAAGAGCAGAACGATGTCGCCGATGGAGATTTTAGTCGTGATTGTCATCTTGCGTTGATTCTTTCTGCTTTTCTTCCATGACAAGCGCAAGGTTGATAATGAACGCTTTGTCACGAAGCAACTCGATCTGCGCCTCTTCGTCCTTCTTGTGTCTGTACTCACAGGACATCAATGCGATAATCCAACAACAGCATGCCGCCCACGCAAACCCAGCGGAGGTGTTTCCTACGATGAAGCCAATGACCGAAGCCGTCAGACTCACGAAAAGAGCCAAGATGTTCATTTTCATTTTTCTGCTCCGTAATGCCCTGCCGCCGCGCTAGGACACGACGGCAGGGCGGGGGTGATTACTCGACGATTACCCAGTCGTTCGCGGCCATGTCCGCCTGTGACGCAAGCCAGCCGACCTGAATGCCGGTCTCGCCAGTCTTACGGTTCACGAAGATGGCAACAAACGCGAAGCAATCGCGCTCGTTGCCATCTTCGATTATGGCATCGCTCTCGTCTTCCAAAAGCGTGGCAACATGACGGAACTCGACATACTGGCCTTGTCCGTTCCAGTTCTTGCGCTGAATCTTCGCGCCCCTGTAGCGGCACGCGTCAATCGCCTGTCCGAATGTGAGAGTGTCGCCCATCACTTGCCGCCTTTCTTCGTGAGGCCGTTGATTGCCCACTGGAGCATGAAGCCGAGGTTCTGCCACAGCGTGACGTTGAGCCGCTTGGCGCACGTCTCGGCACCGATAGCCGGAGAGTAGTTCTTCGCGTCAACGCATGTAGACGTGTCGATCGCCGTGAATCCGGTCGGGTAGTCGCGCTCCAGGACGGTGACGGGCTTGCCGCTGATAGATTCAATCGTCTTGACTCCGTGGCGGCCCATGGCGCAAAAACGCTCCACGTCGCCCTCCGTGATCCTCGTGCCGTCCTCAAGCTGGAATCCCTGCTTCTCGAACTGCGCCTTGGGGCACCACGAAACGTAGCCGTCCGGATACTTCACCAGATAGCCCTTGTCCTTCGGGTTCTCGTCGGCCGGAACCTCCCAGCCGCGCTTCTTGTTGTACGCGCCTCGCGTCATCGGCATCGCCTCGACGAGGTGGCATCGAATGTACTTCTTCATTGATTTACTCCTTGTTTGTCCTCCGGCACCATGCCGGAGAAAACATTAGACTTCATCGACACGGGCGGCGTACCAGTCTGCCGTGTGCGTGGCGATTACCTGCGCACCGTGATATTGAAGCGCGGCACTAAACTCTTCCATCGAATACTCTTTCCGATCGACGCCGAACATTCCCATGTGGAACGTGATAGCAACGATCTCGTCACGCAAGAGCTGGATTCCGATTTCTGCGGCGATTGCGGCGGAACACGCGCCGTGTCCGGGATAGATCGGCTGGATGTAGCTCCATGTCGGGCGTCCGTCGACCTCCTTGACGAACTTGTAGCACCGGCACTTCACCAGGTCGTGCAGCATCCCGACGAGGTACGGCGATTCGGAACGCGGCCACGTTACGCCGAGGCTGTCCGTCAGCCCGACGAGGCGACGCGTCACGTTCACGCTGTGGGCGGCAAGCCCGCCGCGCTCGTTGAGGTGGAATCTTTTACTTGCGGGTTGCCTAAAGTAGCCAATCTCGTTTAGCATATTTAGCTGCTGATCGTTGATTCCGGACAACTTTAGCAGTTGGGTCGTTTCGTCGATGTCTTTCCGTTCCATCACTTTACCTCTCCTTTCTTCGCCCACGGCACCTGGCGGATTTGCAGGTGCTTCGGGAAATTCTTTATGTCGAGCTCGCACTTGCCGCCGATGTCGAGCTGCTTGACGAACACGGGGATGCGAGCATCCCCGCACTGTCTAACGATGGACTCGACCCACTCCAGCTTGCAGGGGCGGCGTTCGGGGCCGCTCTCGCAGCCAACTGCGACCCATCCGAACGGAATATCCTCCGGCGCGATGTAGCCAAGTCCCAGGTCTATCGGCCCTAGGAGCGGCTCGGCGGACAGCCAGCCGTGGCTAAACGCGGATGCGCGGAAACCATCTATGCGGCGGTCGTACCACTCCTGGTTCTCGGCCGTCATCCCGAACCACCTGCTGCCGTACCGGTCGTCCCAGTGCGACGCGATTTCAAGACGCTCCGTCCGCTTCGTCAGGAACAGGTTGACCGCCGTGAGGCTTGTCGCGCCGATGATGTTGGACAGCTCGTTGTTGGATACCCACTCCCCGAACAGGTCGGTCATATTCCCGCAGAACACGACCCCCTTCGTCGGAGGATTGTTGTACCGCTTCGTCCTGTGCGGCTCGAAGCACTGCCCGAATCTTTCGACGGTTGCGCGCCGTGCATAGCAGTTGTCGCATGCCGGGGACACGGGCCTGCACCCCAGCCACGGGTTCCACGGCTTGTCCCAGTACCTGGCCATCGGCCATTGGATTAGGTCGCTCATTCCACGTCTCCTACCCTTCTTAGCTCATCCGCGCACCTGTCGCAGATGTAGCGTCCTGTCAGCCCTCGTTTTTCCCGCCACGCCACGGACCTTGGCGGCTGGAGCAACCAGCACCTCATACACGGCCACCGTCCCCACGTCGCAGTTTCTCTGCGGCGCCGCAAGCGCGTCGTCAATCTGCTTCAGGAGGGCCTCGTAGTCGTCATTGTCGCATTCGGCGTCGTAGTAACCCCTGGTCTCCACGACCCTATGCCGGGCTGCCGACAATGCGTCACGCAACGCCTTTGTGTTGCCTGGCTGAGGCGACGCGTCTTTCCTTTTTTCTTTTTCCATTGCCTTTCCCTTTCTCTTTTTCTTTCATGCCAACACCGCAGAACGGGCAGTATCGCCAATCCATGTGAAACGTCTTCAGCCTCTCCAAGGCCTTCGATGTCGTCTCTATGCCGGTGTATACGAATCCTCCGCACTCTGAGCAAGTCATGTAGTCTCGCTCGATCACGCACCAGTGACCAGTCTTCCTAGGCATCATTGCCTCCTTCCCCGTCTTCGATCCCAAGACGCTCGCATGCCGCGTCGAAGAACACCTTGCTCACCTCGCAGCCTACGTAGTCGTAGCCTCTCTCCTTGCACGCCACACCAAGCGATCCGCTCCCGGCGAACGGGTCGAACACCGTAGCGCGGAACAGCTCGTCCTCGCGGTTTCCGGGACCGTACCAGTCCAGAAGCCATCTGTACAACGCCACCGGCTTTTTGTGCCGTCGATGTATTCGATCTCGCAGATGTATTTTTTTTCCATACATCCGGCGCAGGCCAATAACGCAATCAGGAAAAGTTTTTTCATCCCATAACCCTTTCTGTGCTTTCTTTTTTATTCGCGGTTTTCCTTTCACGGTGGCGGCAAAACCGTTTTGCCGCCGAAGTCTGTCTGTCAGTCGTAGTCTGCGTCGGT
>JAGCVN010000012.1 GCA_017962315.1 Kiritimatiellia bacterium | reverse complement strand
GGCTGGGCGGGAATCTGGCTCGACTGGATGGCGCAGGGTGTGCGCGTCTCCGGCAACACGCTGTGGCAGAACAAGTACGATCTCTTCTTCGAGGTCGACCACGGCCCGATCCTCGTGGAGGGCAACACCTGCCTTTCGCCCTTGGCGGCACTGACCCTCTCGCATGGCATTGCCTACGTGGGCAACAGGAGGTGGGGCAGGTTCGTCACGTCCAACGAGCGGCGCTGCACGCCGATCTTCAAGCCGCACTCCGTTACGCTCGACTCGATTGACCGCGTGCCGTGCGGGAGCGGCGGACACGTTTTCATCAACAACATCCTTGCGCATGACCCGTATTTTCCGAAGGAGGTTTTCCCCAGCCGGTTCGAGGACAACTGGATGATTCCGGCCGAATGCTGGAAGGGGAACGAGACGACGGGCGAATGCGAGATCACGCCGCCCGCAGGGTCGAAGAGGCCCGACTTCAAGCCCGTCGACGCAAAACGCCTCGGCCAGCCGATCTTCGTCAGGCAGGAGTTTCCTGAGATCCATTTTTCGTATTTCCCGAAGTTGCACTAGGGACTGCAATCTGCTATCATAGTGGGTATGAAAAACAAAACGGAATGTATACACATCAAGATGCGTATGTGTGCACTTGTAACGTGGGTTGCCGCCGTGGCGGGGATGTCCGCTTTTGCCGGAGATAAAATCTCCTTCGCGGAGGCGCGTCCCGTGTGGCCGATGGGACGCGAACGGGAATGGAACTGCCAGACCGGGTTTACGGCGGCGTTTGACGGTGCGGCGGCGTCTGGCGGCGCGTTGCGGTTCACCGGCGCGACGATGTGCCGCGTCTTTTTGAACGGAGCGTTTTTCGGCTACGGCCCCGCACGTGCGGCACATGGCTTTGCCCGCGTCGAGGAATTGTCGCTTGCCGGGAAGTTGAAGCCGGGGCGGAACGTGGTAGCCATCGAAGTGGCGGGGTACAACTGTGACAGTTTCTACACCGTCCGTCAACCGTCGTTCCTCCAGGCGGAAGTTCTGGCGGCGGACGGAAGGGTACTCGCTGCAACGGGTAGGCAAGGGGACTTTACGGCGAAACTCCTCCCGTACCGCGTGAAGAAGGTTCAACGCTTTTCATTCCAGCGCCCTTTTACGGAAGCCTATGAAGTCGATCCGCGCAGCGACGACTGGCGGGAGGGACGCGCGGTATTGAACCCGGAGACGGACGCGATGCTCGCAGAGTTGCAGCCACTTCCGCTTCTGCCGCGAATCGCACCGGTGCCGACCTATACTGTTCGATCGGCCAAGGTGCTTTTGACAACCGGTATGACGAAATACGACGCGAGCCTTCCGCTCCGGACACCCCGTTCCATGACCTGCACGGAAGGAAAGGCGTGGCGTCGTGATGGATGGCCGGTCACGGAACTTGAGTGGATTCCGTACTACGAGATGCAGCGGACGAAAATTGTGGCGAGGCGGCCCGTGGCGCAAGATGCTCGCGTCGCGTCCACGTCGATTCCCGCCGACGGGTTCGCGCTTTTTGACTTCGGTGTTTTGGACGCGGGTTTCCCCGGTGTGGATGTGACGTGCATGGAACCGTGTACCGTGTATTTTACGTTCGACGAAATCCTTTCGGACGATGGCGACATCGACTTTACGTCGCAGCGTCTGGCGTCCTGCTGCAACATCGTCGCCTGGCGTTTGAAGGAAGCGGGGACGTACCGGTTGGAGGCGTTCGAGCCTTATGCGTTCCGTTACGCGAAAATTGTGGTTCGCGGCGGGAAGGCCGAGGTTTCGAATGTCCGCATCCGCGAATACCTGAACCCCGAAGCGGGAAAGGCGAAGTTCATATCCTCCGATCCCGCGCTCGATAAGGTGTTCGAGGCGGCGAGGCTGACGTTTGCCGAGAATGCCGTCGATGGTTTTACCGACTGTCCCGGACGGGAACGTGCGGGGTGGAACTGCGATGGATTCTTCACGGGACGCGCCTCGATGGACTTTACGGGTAACGCGAACGAGGAGAAGTTATTCCTCCAGAACTTTCTGCTCCCCGAAAAGTTCGCCGACATTCCCGACGGTATGTTGCCACAGTGCTATCCTGCCGACTTCCCGGATCACACGATGATTCCAAACTGGGCGATGTGGTTTGTGTTGGAGCTGGACGAATACTACGGGCGCACCGGAGACCGGACGCTCATCGAGGCGTTCCGTCCTCGCGTCATGAAGCTGATGGATTTCTTCTGGAAATGCCGCAACGAAGACGGACTTCTTGAGAAGTTGCCGCCAACGGTTTTTGTGGAGTGGTCGCGTTCCAACGCGCTGGTGAAGGACGTGAATTACCCGACGAACATGACGTGGGTGCACTTGTTGGATGTGGTCGCTCGACTTTACGGCATTCCTGGTTACACGGAAGAGGCGGAGAAGGTGCGCGAAACCGTCCGCCGCCAGTCCTGGAACGGAACGTTCTTCGTAGACCGCGCCGTCCGTCAGAAGGACGGGGCGCTCAAGCCCGACAACGAGGCAACCGAGACGTGCCAGTATTACGCCTTTTTCTTCGGGACGGCAACGCCGGAACGGTATCCGGAATTGTGGAAACGGTTGATTGAGGAGTTCGGACCGGATCGGAAGACGAACAATAAATGGCCCGATGTGGCATTCTCAAATGCCTTCATCGGGAATTACCTTCGCTTTGAGTGTCTTTCCAAGGCCGGACTTTCCGGCAAGATACTGGACGAGACGAAAGGGTACTTCTCCTTCATGGCGGATCGTACCGGTACATTGTGGGAACACGACGCACCCACCGCCAGCTGTTCGCACGGTTTTGCCAGCCACATCGCGCACGTCCTCTACCGCGACGTGTTGGGGGTAAAAACGATCGATCGCGTGAAGAAACGCATCCAACTCCATTTCGCAGATGTTCCGCTTAAACATTGTGCCGGGGAAATCCCGCATAAGGATGGCGTGTTGAAGGTGTCCTGGAAGAAGGACGGATGTCGGTTTTTCTATCGCTGTGAAGCACCCGAAGGTTATGCCGTATCCGTCTCTGCCGAACCAACGCTCCGCTTGACGACTGGAGAAAAAGGTCTGGAAGGTGTCGAATGAATCAGATGCGACCGAACGGGAAATGCGATATTTCCCTCTTGCCTGGCAGACGGAGGGGATGGTATTATGCCCGTGTTGTGATTCTTGCATAGCATGGGTACTCTAGGGTATTTCTTTGAATTGTCATTGGATGTTCGGAATATGCCATAGGGGATTTTCAAACGGAGACGCAAATGAAACAGCAGGAAATGGACAAGGCGGAAGGGACACGCTTCAACGTGTCTCTAATCGGTTGGTATACAGTTTTTGCGGCCACGCTTTTTGTTGCATCGGCCTCCTCTCCGGCGTTCGCCGACACCTACGCCTACAAGGTGCAGTACCTGCAGTCGTCCGGCGCGCAGTACATCAATACTGGCGTTGTCCCGACGTCGAACACGATGGTCAGGGTCAAGTACGAATACCTGGCGGCGAACGGAACATACGACATGATCGCCGGGTGTACGTCTCAACGTTACTATCCCGTATCGCTATATGGAACAGATCCACTAAATGAACGCCATGTGTACAACGGCACCAGTTACAATGACTTCCAGCTTGCGCTGACAAGCCATACGGTCGTGTTCAACGATGCGCAACACCGCGTGTTCAAGGACGAACGCCTCGTCACGACTTTCAACCAGACGTTCACCTCGACGCGT
>JAGCVN010000095.1 GCA_017962315.1 Kiritimatiellia bacterium | reverse complement strand
CCGGGATCGTCAACGCGCCGACAAGCCGCTCGCATCTGTAGAACGCGGAATCCCCGATGCGCACCACGCTTGCGCCTATCGTCAGGTTCGTCAGGTTGGCGCAATTGTAGAACGCCTGGTTCCCGATGTTCGTCACGCTGTTGGGAATCGTCACGCTCGTCAGCCCTCTGCAACCAGAGAACGCCTCAGACGCGATGCTCGTCACGGAGTCCGGAATCGTCAAATCCAAGACCTTATTGCCGTTTATATAAAGGTCGTGCGGATTAGTAAGACCAACGGATGAAATAATACTACCACACCATTTCTTAAGGTCAGTAATATGTACGCTCGTAACCCCGCTACAACCTAAGAACGCTAAGAAACCGATGCTCGTCACGGAATCCGGGATCGTCACGCTCGTAAGCCCGCTGCAACCGTAAAACGCAGCAACCCCGATGTACGTGACGGTGTCCGGGATCGTCACGCTAGTAAGCCCGCTGCAACCGTAGAACGCCCGATACCCGATGCTGGTCACGGTTTTGCCGTTCATCTGTGCGGGGATGACGAGTTCTGTAACATCCTTCGGGGAATACCCTGTGACGGTACCGTTTTCGCTGTACTGCCACGTGATGCCATCCTGGAAGTATTCCCCGCAGAAACCGGAGAATGTACATAACATCAGCCAGGAAGCGCATAAAAACGTCTTCCACTTGTTCTTTGTCATACCCAACCACCTTTTTGTCCCCTGATTATGAAGAATTCGGAACAGGCACGGGGAAAACAGCACCTCCTCCGAAGTACCAAGGGTAGGTGTGTGAGAAAACCTTCAAAAGATACACCGAAGGAGGCGAACCTGCACGTAAGGCAGTGCTTCTTCTGTGCGTCTTTTGAGCATCGCTTCTCACACTTTACCCTTGACGCAATCCCTAACACGGCGGGCAACGAAAACGTTATCCCCCGTGCAGGGTAAACAAACTGTCATCCGGCACGGCTTTCGCCACCGGACAAGGACTTAGGCTACCATATCGCGGCAGGTGCGGCAAGCCGAATTTTAACAGTTGAATTTTAACAGCCGAGTTTTACGGGAGAACAAGAGAATCAGGAGGATTTTTAACGCAGAAAGTTATCGAATAATGAATGGGTGTATATGAATTTGATTGCCCGCGCAAAGGAGCAAACGCATCTTCGACCGTTTGATTCCTCCTAGCCGGCTCATTGGTGACTTCCACTCCAGATGAGGCGTCATGTCCTGCGTACCAAAACAAAAAGGGGATGCCGGACGGCATCCCCCTTTTGTGCGAGACTGCGTTACTTCGCAGGCTCTTCGGCGGGCGTTTCCGCCTTCGGCGCTTCCGCATCCGCAGGGGCGGCGCCATCGGCGGGCGCTTCTCCCGCCAGAGGCTTGGCGATCGTAACCCACTGCAGGAGGCAGATCTCGGCCGCATCGCCTCTCCGGCGGTTCAGCTTGACGATCCGCGTGTAGCCGCAGGTGCGGTCCTTGAGCGTGGGAACGACCACGTCGAACAGGCGTTTGACGGGGTCCAGCTCGCGGCGCATTTTACGCGCTTCAGCCTGGGTGGAGGGCTTACGCCATTTCTTCGACATCTTCGCGTTCTGGAGGAACGCGGAGACGGCGCGACGGGCGGCGAGCGGGTTACCACCCTCCGCGAGCCCCTTCTTGACGATCGTGACCAGCCGCTCGGCATCCTTGCGGGCCTCTTTGGCCTTGGGGAGGGTCGTACGGATGCTGTCGCGCAGGACAAGGTTGGTGACCATGTTGCGCATCAACGCCTTACGATGGGCGGGCTTGCGGCCGAATTTCTTGGCAACTCTGTTGTGACGCATAATTCAGTCCTTTAGTTTTCAGCGGTGTCATCCGCGGATTCGGCTGGCTGGTCCGCCCCGTCGCCATCGGCTGCATACGCTTCAGGAGGCGTGGGGGAAGGCTTCTTGTCCAGCAGGCTCACATCGAACTTGTACCCCAGGTAGAGGCCCAGCTCAGTGAGCTTGTCCTTGATCTCGTTCAGCGACTTCTTACCGAAGTTGCGGTACTTGAGCATGTCGTTCTCGGTCTTCATCGCGAGCTCGCCGACGGTGGTGATGTTCGCGTTGTTGAGGCAGTTCGCGGCGCGAACGCTCAACTCGACCTCGTTGACGCTCATGTTGAGGATCCGGCGCAGGCGGTCGCGCTCCTCGTCCACCTTCTTCTCGGACTCCTCGACCTCCAGCACTTCGCGGCTGTAGTCGATAAAGACGTCGAGGTGGTGGCGGAGAACGGCTGCGGCCGTCTTCAGTGCGTCATCGGGGCTGACGCGGCCATCCGTCCAGATATCGAGGATCAGCTTCTCGTAGTCCGTACGCTGACCGACGCGGGTGTTCTCCACGAGGTAGTTGCAACGGGCAACGGGCGAG
Organism: Kiritimatiellia bacterium; assembly: GCA_017962315.1. Classification (GTDB taxonomy): domain Bacteria; phylum Verrucomicrobiota; class Kiritimatiellia; order RFP12; family UBA1067; genus RGIG8368. The sequence goes on along the minus strand of JAGCVN010000095.1, from coordinate 4,595 downwards.
AAGATGCTGTCGATCGGGATACGCCCGATCTCCTGGGGGACGACCTTGTTGTCCTCGGCGCGGCAGAAGCCGCGACCGTATTTGATCTCCGCCTCGATTTCGAGGCTGCCGTCGGTGTCCAGCGTGGCGATGTGCGCCGACGGGTTCAAGACATCGACGGCGTTGGCGGCGGCGAAATCGCCGGCCGTGACCTCGCCGGGGCCTTTCTTGGAAAGCCGCAGCCACTGCGGCTCGCGCGTGTAGCTCTTGAAAAGCACGCGCTTCAGGTTCAGGATGATGTCGGTGACATCCTCGCTGACCCCCGGGAGCGTGCAGAACTCGTGGGCCGCCCCGGTGATCCTGACCGAGGTGATGGCCACGCCTTCGATGGAAGAGAGCAGGACGCGGCGGATGGAATTCCCGATGGTGCGGGCATACCCAACCTCAAAAGGCTCCGCCGTGAAACGAGCATAGGTTTCCGTGGCGGTGGTTTCGTCCTTCTGGACGAGGCGGGGCATCTCCAAACGACTCATACGAATCGGCATGTTTCCGTCCTTTCAAAACAATGTTCTCCCGCCGCTGGGACGGGGGCGATCCCCGTCCCCGGCGGAACACCGGCGCTAGGGACTAGCGCGAGTACAATTCGACAATGGCCTGCACGTTGATGTTCTCGGGGACTTCCGAGAGTTCGGGTACCCGGAGGTACGTCCCGGCCATCTTCGTGTCGTCCCAAGCCATCCAGGGATAGGCCGCGTTGGTGGGGCGGGCGAGGGAATTGACGATGGCGACCATCGTCTTGTTCTTCTCGCGGACGCCGACACTCTGGCCAGCCTTCACGATGTAGGACGGAATACCGACCACCTCGCCGTCAACCACGATATGCTTGTGGGTGACGAGCTGGCGGGCGGCGGCGCGCGTCGGGGCGATCCCCAGACGGTAGACGATGTTGTCCAGGCGGGACTCGCACAGCTGGAGGAGGATTTCCCCCGTGTTGCCGACCTTGGCGAGCGCGCGCTCGTAGAAAAGGTGGAACTGGTGCTCGAGCATACCGTAGATGTACTTGGCCTTCTGCTTCTCACGCAGCTGCTCGCCGTATTCGGAGAGCTTGCGCTTCCGCTTCTGTCCGTGCATCCCCGGAGGGAAATTGCGGCGTTCGAGAACCTTGTCGGGACCGAAGATCGGCTCGCCGAAGCGGCGCGCGATCTTGCTTCTTGGACCAGTATAACGGGCCATTTACACTCTCCTCCGTTTGCGGGGACGGCAGCCATTGTGGGGAATCGGCGTGCAATCCTTGATCAGCGTGACATGGATGCCGGCGGACTGGATGGCGCGGACGGCGGACTCGCGACCGGCGCCGGCCCCCTGGATCCGGACTTCGCACTCGTGCATACCCTTGGTGTAGGCCTGGCGGGCCGCGTCCTGCGCGACCATCGTCGCGGCGAACGCCGTGCATTTGCGGGATCCCTTGAACCCGGCCTTTCCGGCGGAACTCCAGGCGATCACGCCGCCGCGGGCGTCCGTGATGGAGACCTGCGTGTTGTTGAACGTCGAACGGACGAACGCGATCCCGGCGGGAATCGAGCGCGAACGCTTCTTCTTCGTCTCATCCTCGGTGACGGGCTTCGCATCGCCCTGCGCGAGAATCGCCTCGGCCTCGCTCATCTGGCGGACGGGCTTCTCCTCGGCCTTCGGGGCCTCTTCGGCGTCGGCCTTCGTGGGGGCCTGCTTCTTTTCCGAAGCGGGCTTCTTCGCCGCAGGCTTCTTCTCGGCCGCGGGCGTCGCCTCGGCGGCGACCTCTTCCTTCTTGGCTTCTTCGCTCATGCTTTATGCATCCTCTTAAAGGTTACGCCTTGGCGCTCTTCATCGCCGCGCGCGCCGCCTTGTCGCGGACCGCGCCGACCGTCTTCTTCGAGCCCTTGCGCGTGCGGGCGTTCGTCTTCGTCCGCTGGCCGCGCACCGGCAGACCGCGCTTGTGGCGGATTCCCCGGTAACACCCGATGCTGATCAAACGGCGGATGTTCTGGGAGACTTCGCGGCGGAGGTCGCCCTCCACGCGGTAATTCTCCTGAATGAACGTCACAATCGCGCGGATCTCCTCGGCCGAAAGCGCGTCCGCCTTCTTCGCCACGTCGATCTTGCACTTCTCCAGCACTTCGCGGGCCTTGAACGGCCCGATCCCGTGGATGTACTGCAGCGCGTACTCGACACGCTTCTTACCCGGCACATCCACACCTAACAGTCTCGGCATATCGTTTCTCCAGTTAACCCTGACGCTGTTTATGGCGGGGATTCGTACAAATCACGCGGACGACGCCCCTGCGTCGCACCACTTTGCAGCGCTCACAAATACGCCGCACTGAACTTCGAACTTTCATCGTCTCATCCTCTGTTGAAAAAACGGGGAATCATTAAAGCACAATTCACCGCCTTTGTCTACACCAAAGTTGCGGAAGTTTTCAATTTGCCAGCGTCAGTACCTCCGCCCCTCCCTCGAGCACGGCCACGGTGTGCTCGAAGTGCGCTGACGGTTTCCCGTCGCGCGTGACGACCGTCCAGCCGTCATCCAGAATGGACACCTCCTTCTGTCCGAGGTTCAGCATCGGCTCGATCGCCAGCGTCATCCCCGGTTTCAGGCGAGGTCCGTGTCCCGGAGCCCCGTAGTTCGGGATCTGCGGATCTTCGTGGAGGTGACGCCCCACGCCGTGCCCCACAAACTCCCTCACCACCGAAAGCCCCGCCCCCTCGGCCGCGCACTGTATCGCATGCGAGACGTCGGAGAGGTGCGCGCCCGGCCGCACGACGGCAATCCCCGCCGCGAGTGCCTTGCGCGTATTCTCAACCAGGCGGATCACATCGGGATCGGTCACGCCCACCATCACGGTGATCGCGCTGTCCCCGGTGAACCCGTCGTACCATATCCCGGCGTCGAGACTGACCACATCCCCCGGAAGTACAACCCGCTTCCCGGGAATGCCGTGAATCACTTCGTCGTTAATGGAAATGCACACCGCGCCGGGGAAACCGTTGTAGTTCAGGAAGGTCGCCTTCCCGCCCTCTTCGGCCGTCAACCGGCGCATCATCGCGTCCAGGTCGCCCGTCGTGATGCCCGGCTCGACCGCGTCCGCCAATTTCTTCAGCACGCGCCCCGTCTTGCGGCAGGCGACGCGCATCTTCTCCAGCTCTTCCGGCGTCTTGATGACAATGTTTTGCTTCAAGGCAGTACCTTCCGGACTCGCTCCGCCACCTCGTCGGGGTAACCCAGTCCGTCCACTTTCCGGACCAGATCCCGCGCCCCATAGAACGCCACCAACGGGAACGTCTGCTCCCGGTAGACCGCCAACCGGTTCTTCACCGTCTCTGGATTGTCATCCTTGCGCGTCACCAACTCGGCACCGCAGGCGTCACAAACCCCCTCTTGCTTCGGCGGCAGGAAGGAAACATGGTAACCGGCGCCGCACTTCGGACAGCTGCGGCGCCCCGCGATCCGTTCCACGATCACTTCGTCCGGAACCTCCAGCTGCACAACCGCCGAAATCTCGCCGCCGCACCCCGCCAACGTCACGTCCAGCGTCGCCGCCTGGTCCGTGTTCCTCGGGAAGCCGTCCAGCAGCACCGTCTCCCCCGCATCCAGACCGGCGATCAGGTCACCCACCATTTGCGCGATAATCTTGTCCGGGACAAGCGCCCCGCTCTTCATGTACCCCTCGGCTTCCACGCCGGCCGACGTCCGCCGACGCACCGCGTCGCGCAGAAGGTCTCCGCTCGACACATGCCGTAACGCGGCATCACCCGCCGTCAAACGCGCGGCGACCGTGCCTTTCCCCGACCCCGGGGCACCTAAAAGAATGACAATTTTCATATCGAGTTGTCTAGTCTAGGCAAAACCAAGACCGCAGTCAAGGTGAAATTTCAAGTTTTTCAAGGGCGGAGCGCATCTGCGTTCTTCATTCATGTTATTAAGATTTGGAAACAACCAGGACAATGTTCAAAATAACTGTGTCGTACCTTGAACGTTCTCTTTTTCAAAATCGTTGTAGTTTAAGGCTCGAAAAATGTGCGCGGGCGAGTTAGCCCGCGCACATAAGGCAAGTTGTTTCCATTCAATAACCCGCCGCCCGCGCTCGTGCGGGAATGTAGATGTGGATAACTTTTTTGTCTCACACAGAGCCACGGGAGCGCGGAGAAGGGAAAGACGGCGTCCCCGCCGCCCTTGCGGTGCACGACAAGCCAGCCGGGAGGAACGTATGTACAAAAAAATTAAGCAGAGGCGCAGAGAAATGGCAACGGCAGGAGCGGCACCCACCCCTTCCATTTTACACTTTCCACTTTACACTGGCGTTGGGGGAATTTTCCAACAAACGGATTTGTTCGCCGTTAACGCGGCTCACATTCCCGGAATCGCGAAGGCCGCCAGGCCTGAACAAATCCGTTTGTTCTTCTTTCGTGACCGCCGCGCCTCTTCAAATTGTTGTCACGGTTGTCTCCAGTTCCAAGGCGTACCGTTGAAAAACGCAGATGCGCCCGCTCCCAAGTTATAGGGGTAGTTGAAACTTTTCTTATCAGCCGTGTAGAACATGGAGATTTATTGAGATTTTCTACACGTTTTATGCGTTCTG